>NZ_JAEOHX010000060.1:0-587 GCF_019366485.1 Escherichia sp. GZ89
TCTCTCCTGCGGCTTTATCCTTGAAGAAGGGCTGCCGATGGAGACGTTAAAAAGCGTGGTCAATAGCATGGCGGCGACCGCACGGGAAGCGGGTATCGCCATTGTAACCGGCGACACCAAAGTTGTGCAGCGCGGCGCGGCGGATAAATTGTTTATCAACACTGCCGGCATGGGGGCGATTCCCGCCGATATTCACTGGGGCGCGCAAACGCTGAGCGTTGGCGATGTGCTGTTAGTCAGCGGTACGCTTGGCGATCACGGCGCCACTATCCTCAACCTGCGTGAGCAACTGGGACTGGATGGCGAGCTGGCGAGCGACTGCGCAGTATTAACGCCGCTTATTCAGACGTTGCGTCATATTGACGGAGTGAAGGCATTGCGTGACGCCACGCGCGGCGGCGTGAATGCGGTCGCCCATGAGTTTGCGGCGTCCTGCGGTTACGGTATTGAATTGTCCGAATCCGCACTGCCGCTCAAACCTGCCGTGCGCGGCGTCTGCGAGCTGTTGGGGCTGGATGCCCTGAACTTTGCCAACGAAGGAAAACTGGTGATTGCCGTTGAACGGCAGGCCGCAGATCGGGCGTTGG
>NZ_JAEOHX010000061.1:0-586 GCF_019366485.1 Escherichia sp. GZ89
AAAATGGCGGTTGAAGTTAAATACGTAGTCATTCGCGAGGGTGAGGAGAAGATGTCATTTACCAGTAAAAAGGAAGCCGACGCCTGGGACAAAATGCTCGATACTGCCGATCTTCTTGATACCTGGCTTGAGCAGTCGCCAGTCGTGCTGGAAGATGGGCAGCGCGAGGCGTTGTCGCTGTGGATGGCGGAACATAAAGAGGTGTTAAGCACGATCCTCAAAACCGGTAAGTTGCCTTCTCCGCAGGCGGTTGAAAAGGACGCCGCGAGTAAAACGAAAAAGCAAGCCGCCTGAACCCACACTTGCGCTCTCGGCGTTTTGTACCATGCTTTTCCTGAATCATTGTGCTAAGGAGAAAAGTATGAATAAAAGAGGAGCGTTGTTGAGCCTGCTGTTGTTATCCGCCAGCGTATCGGCATTTGCGGCATCCACCGAGAGTAAATCGGTTAAGTTTCCGCAGTGCGAAGGGCTGGATGCCGCCGGGATTGCGGCAAGCGTGAAGCGCGACTACCAGCAAAATCGTATCGTGCGGTGGGCAGGCGACCAAAAAAAGGTCGGGCAGGCTGACCCGGTCGCGTGGGTTAAT
>NZ_JAEOHX010000062.1:0-586 GCF_019366485.1 Escherichia sp. GZ89
CGGCCTGTGCTTCGCTCAGGCTGGCTTGTAGCGCTTCAAAATCCAGCGAGTGATTTTCCGCATCGTAGTAAGCGTACTCCCGAACTTCCAGGCCGGCAGCGTTAAACACGCTTTTGTGGTTCGGCCAGCTGGGGTTGCTCACCCACACCCGTTTTACCGGAGTATTTTTTGCCAAAAAGTCGGCGGCAATGCGTAACGCGCCGGTACCGCCCGGCGTTTGCGCCGTGCGTGCGCGCTTATCATTAATCAGCGCGCTGCCTTTGCCGAACAGCAGTTCCTGAGTGCAGCGAGCAAATTCCGGAATCCCGTCAATGCCGAGATAGTTTTTCGTCGTTTCATTTTCCAGTAAATACTGCTCGGCTTTTTTAACGCTGGTGAGCACCGGTGTTTTGCCGGTTTCATCTTTATATACGCCAATGCCAAGGTTAATTTTCCCTGGACGGTCATCGGCGCGAAACAGATCGGCCAGGCCCAAAATCGGGTCGGCAGGAGCGGCGGTTATGTTCTCAAACATGACGAGGTTCCATTATAGTTACAGAAGGGAAATCCGCTATCAGGTTAACGGCAGATTTACAAAATGCCAACC
>NZ_JAEOHX010000063.1:0-574 GCF_019366485.1 Escherichia sp. GZ89
TCGCCTCCCGAATATGCTGCTGGTTCCCCTCGCTTGCCATGATTTTTTTCTCCCAGGCTTCATCGGTTAGCGCGCGTTTGGGCGTACACATTTTGCGCAAATCCTTTAAAATCGTATTTTTTTCATGCGCCGACTGGAGTGAGCTAAACGGAGAGTCGGCATACGTGACGCCCGGTAGCGCGACAAGTGTGGCAATAAGCAGAAGCGTTTTTCGTTTCATAAACGGTATCCTTATCGGTTTGCACTTTTTCAAGAGTAAGTGTAGACCGTGCGACGTTCACTCATCGGGGCGTGCTATCCGTTGGCGTTGAAGTCAGGCAAAAGTGGGAAGGCGGTTTCTCGCTGCGCCTTCACTTTCTTGCGTGGCAGAATAGTGTATGTTCTGACTACTCTTTTATTTCGTAAGCGGTAGTTTAATGAGACGTATTGAGATCGTACTGGGAGAGCTGGAACGGCTGACGCGCGGGCTATGCCTTGCCGATTTGGCGCAGGAGACGGCGTTTACGGCGGAGGCGATAGGTTTCAATCTTGGGCTGGCGCGTAACTCCGTCAGCAAAGATCTCAATCAGTTATG
>NZ_JAEOHX010000064.1:0-565 GCF_019366485.1 Escherichia sp. GZ89
TAGCGCCCTTTCAGAGTCGGTCAGGGAAAAGGCAGCTTATGCTGCCGCGAACTTACTGGTGAGCGATTATGTCAATGAATGAAACGTATCAACCCATTAATTGCGATGACTACGATAGTCTTGAGCTTGCCTGCATGCATCATTTAATACTGACGCTAACGTTAAAAGATGGCGAGGTTTTGCAGGCAAAAGCGAACGATTTGATCTTACGTAAAAACGTAGAGTATCTGCTTGCCGAGGTTTCCGGCGAGTCTTGTGAACTTCGTCTCGATAAAATCGCCAGTTTCAGCCACCCGGAAATTGGTACCGTGGTAGTTAGCGAATCCTGAGTATTTTGTTGCCGGATGGTGGTGCAAGCACCTTATCCGGCCTACGTTCCATGCGATACGTAGGCCTGATAAGCGCAGCGCCCTCAGGCATGCCAAACCAGACTCACCCCTTCTTTATCTTCTGCTGCTCCCTCACGCGTCACAAAAACACCCGCAGCCGCAATCAGCGTTTCGCCGTAAAACAACAGCGGCGTGGTGTCTCGTCGCCAGGGCGGGATCCCCTGCTCCTGCCAGAT
>NZ_JAEOHX010000065.1:0-563 GCF_019366485.1 Escherichia sp. GZ89
TGTAGACGATCGGGTTCAGGTGCGACAACCCTTGCCAGAACGGCGGCAGCAGCGTCAGCGAGTAAAATACCCCGCCGAGGTAGGTCAGCGGCGTCAGCACAAAGGTCGGGATCAGACTGATATCGTCAAAGGTTTTGGCAAACACGGCGTTCAGCAGTCCGGCCAGCGAGACCAGAATCGCGGTCAGAATCAGCGTTAGCGCGACAAATACCCAGGAATGCACCTGGAAAGGCACGAAAAAGAGCGAAATCGCCGTCACCAGAATCCCCACGCACAGCCCGCGCGCCACGCCGCCGCCGACAAATCCGGCGATGATCACGTGCGTTGGCACCGGCGCGACCAGCAGTTCCTCAATATTGCGCTGAAACTTGGCGCTAAAGAACGAGGAGGCCACATTGGCGTAGGAGTTAGTAATGACCGCCATCATAATCAGGCCCGGCACAATAAATTGCATATAGCTAAAGCCATGCATTTCGCCGATGCGCGAACCGATCAGGTTACCGAAAATAATAAAATAGAGCGTCATGGTGATGACAGGCGGCACCAGCGTTTGCACCCAGATC
>NZ_JAEOHX010000066.1:0-557 GCF_019366485.1 Escherichia sp. GZ89
CGACTTACCGCCAAATACTATTCCTACCCGCAATTTCGCCATCTTAAAAACCCATTCCATCGAATGCAAAGCGTATACATTACCACGACAAAACGCGGGTTTCGCGGGCTTCTGCCATAATGTTTATGGGATGTGAGAACGGAGGCCGCGTGAGAGGTAAGGGTTTTCTGATTATTGTGCTGTTGGGCGGTATTGGCGGGCTGGGATATCGTTATCTTCCCTCTTATTATAATCCTTTTGCTCCGCTACAACTTGCCGATCCGCCAGGCTGGATCACTACCTTCAAACTACAGCGCCTGACGCCGTCGCAGTGCCGGGAGCTGTTGACGGCGGCCAATCAACAGGGATTAATTTCATCACAACCTGTTGCGGATAGCGCTGGTGAATGTCCCTTGTCCCATGTTGTGCGCGTCAGAGATTTTGGCCAGGTAAAACTGAGCAGCAGTTTTTTAGCCTCCTGCCCGTTGGCGCTGCGTTCCGCGCTGTTTGTCGAACAGCAGGCAAAACCTTTAACAGAAACGTGGATGCAGCGCCGCCTGACCCGCATCGAACATCTG
>NZ_JAEOHX010000067.1:0-554 GCF_019366485.1 Escherichia sp. GZ89
TGCCTGTTTCGGTACACTGATCGCATCTTTTGAAATCGGGACAAGCCGTCGATGAAGCTGACCATTCTTCGTTTAGAACACTTTAGCGCTCAGGATCAGATCGATCTGGGCAAAATCTGGCCGGAATATTCCGCCTCCTCATTAAGCGTAGATGAAACGCACCGGATTTATGCCGCGCGGTTTAACGAGCGTTTGTTGGGCGCCGTAAGAGTGACGCTGAGCGGAACGCAGGGCGCGCTGGATTCCTTACGCGTGCGTGAAATCACCCGTCGCCGCGGCGTCGGGCAATACCTGGTAGAAGAGGTCATCCGCGATAATCCCAACGTCTCGTCGTGGTGGATGGCGGATGTCGGTGTTGAAGACCGCAGCGTGATGGCCGCGTTTATGCAGGCGTTAGGTTTTACCGCCCAGCATGACGGCTGGGAGAAGCGCTAAAAGAAAGCCGGATGGCGCTGACGCTTATCCGGCCTACATGCCGGGAGAAAAGATAAAAACCACCTCGCAATTTTCCAAGAATTTCGCGTTGCAGGCAGGCGGCAAGTTATGAAATCCCC
>NZ_JAEOHX010000068.1:0-543 GCF_019366485.1 Escherichia sp. GZ89
CTATGCTGGCTTCACGACGGGCGGAAGCAGAAGCGATCGGTGTCCCGCCCGATCTCATTGAAGATGTCCTGCGCCGGGTAATGCGTGAATCTTACTCCAGCGAAAATGATAAGGGGTTCAAAACGCTTTGTCCTTCTCTGCGTCCGGTCGTCATTGTGGGCGGCGGCGGACAGATGGGGCGTCTGTTTGAAAAAATGCTCACGCTGTCGGGCTATCAGGTCCGTATTCTGGAACAACAGGACTGGCCGCGCGCCAGGGACATTGTCGCCGATGCCGGAATGGTGATCGTCAGCGTGCCGATTCATGTTACTGAACAGGTCATAGCGCAACTGCCGCCCCTGCCGTCCGACTGTATTCTGGTCGATCTGGCATCGGTGAAAAGCGGTCCGTTACAGGCAATGTTGGCGGCCCATGATGGCCCCGTGCTGGGCTTGCACCCGATGTTTGGCCCGGACAGCGGGAGCCTGGCGAAGCAGGTGGTGGTCTGGTGTGATGGGCGTCAACCGGAAGCGTATCAGTGGTTCCTTGAGCAAATCCAGGTGT
>NZ_JAEOHX010000069.1:0-543 GCF_019366485.1 Escherichia sp. GZ89
GCAAGCCCGGTGATCCTGACCGTGACCAGTGGTTTTGGCTCAGGGGGAGATACCTTTGCCCTTGCGGTATTACTGGCATTTATTATGATGCAAGCGCAGATTACCACCTTTGCCGAAGCGGCAACGCTCATTCCCACGACTGGCTCCGTCTACGACTATATCTCCTGCGGGATGGGGCGTTTTTTCGCTATCACCGGTGCGCTTTGCGCTTACCTGATCGTACACATGTTTGCCGGCACGCGTCGGCATGGTAGTGGTTTTCGGGATACTGAATGCCATTGGTGTTGAAGTATTTGGCAAGGTGGAAGTGTTTCTTACATTCGGTATGTGGACTACCCTGACCATCTTCGGTTTATGCGGGATCCTGTTATCCCCGGTCACTCATCATTCCGGGTGGTTTGGCGCACCGCTTGATGTCAGTAATCTTTCTGGTCTGTTTGGTTATATAGGCATGGCGATGTTTATGTTCGTCGGTTGTGAACTGGTCACGCCAATGGCGCCGGAAATTAAAAAAGCGCATCGTACGATTCCCAGAGCGATGGC
>NZ_JAEOHX010000006.1:0-263952 GCF_019366485.1 Escherichia sp. GZ89
GTTGTTCCGTGTCAGTGGTGGCGCATTATAGGGAGTTATTCCGGCCTGACAAGAGGAAATTTAAAATAATTTTCTGAATGCGCAACATTCAACCAAATCAGCCTGAAACTGCCAGTTTTTCGAGCGTTTTGAAGCCGTAACGCTGTAAAACGGGTAATAACTGTTCAGCTTCTGGCGTCATGGCCATGCAAAAGGCAATATTCGCATCGGCGGATTTTGCATCCGGGGCTTCATGTTCTAACAACCATGCCGTTCGGCGAGCAATCGCTGCGCCAGAATCCACCAGCCGTGTTCCCTCTGGCAGCACCTGTAACAGTTCTTCTTGTAGTAGAGGGAAATGGGTACACCCTAGTACAACGGTATCTGGCGGCTCTTTCATTCTTAACCACGGACGCAAGATACGTTTTAGCGCATCCAGAGAAACATCTTCGCCATGCAGCTTCGCTTCAGCCAACTCAACCATCTCTGCCGAGCCCAGCATTTCTATCTGGCATTCATTAGCGAAACGCGCGATCAGCTCATGAGTATAAGAACGTTTAACAGTTCCGCGGGTTGCCAGTAATCCGACAATGCCATTTGCCGTCAGACGTGCAGCAGGTTTAATCGCCGGCACGACACCAACAACCGGGAAGTCGAACTTTTCGCGTAATGCAGGAAGTGAAACGGTACTGGCGGTGTTGCAAGCGACCACAGCCAGCGCAAGGGGATAACGTTCTTGCACTGCGGTGACAATTGCCACCACTCGCTCAACAATAAACTCTTCGCTTTTTTCGCCATAAGGGAAAGCGACGTTATCGAAAGCATAAATGTAATGGAGATCCGGCAAGAGATGCCGGATCTCGTCATAGACCGACAACCCACCGACGCCGGAGTCAAACACCAGCACGGTGGGACGTGGTTCAGAAGGTGTAGCTGCCAGACAAGGTGTATTCCCGTCCTGCAGTTTGGTAGCCATAGACTGTCTCATAATCTTTGTCGAACAGGTTGGCTATTTTACCACGAACTGTCAGATGAGAGGTGACCGGATACGCAACCGCAAGATCCCACAAGCTCACACCGCCCATTTTGACTGACTTATAGGGCCAGGATGAGTAATCCGAATCGTATCGCGATCCCAGATATTGATAAGTTACACCCCAGTCAAAATCGAGCATTTGCCAGTCGAGCTGATACTTTACTTGCTGTTTAGGACGACGTTCTAACGGTTTGTCAGTTAAAGCATTTCTGGCATCCGTATAATCGTAGCTAACGGTATGCGCCAGTGGTCCAGTCTCGAAGTTTGCTGTAGATTCAATACCCTTAATATGCACCTTTGCGTCGTTATAATATCTTTCGCAGTTTTGGGTACAATTAATCATATCACTGATATCATTACGATATCCTGAAATACGCCAATTTACGCCTGCTGTTAAACCTTCAAATGCCCCTTCCCACTGTTTGCTTTTTTCTGGATCGAGATTCGGATTACCTTTGTAACCATATAACTGACCGAGATTTGGCGCTTTAAATGCAGTTCCATAGGAAGCGATAAAGCGATAACCTTCAATAAACTCCCATCCCACACTGGATTGCCATGTTGTGTGGCGATCAAATTGCGAGTTGTCGTCATTACGCACCGCGCCTTCTAACGTAAAATCGCCAAGTTTTTGCAATCCAGTCAGATAAATCCCCGTGTTACGCTGATCGTAACCTTTTGGCAAATATCCAGTTCCAGGAGTAGTGGATTGTTTTTGCCAGTCGATACCAGCTCCAACATCACCGTGACCGACCGTGACGCTATTTGTCCACTGGAGATTGTATTGTTTCATCTCATCCAGGTTAGCTGATGCGTCATAGCGTCCATAATGTGGATCGTAGTTGTAATCTTTACTATGGCTATAACTGGAAACAAGTTGAGATTGCAGTGTTTCGCCAGCGTAGCGAAGACCCGCATCCCAGCTTTGACTATAAAGTTTTCGTGTATCAATCAGCGGAGAACCGGGAGAGTACCAGGCGTCATATTTAGTTCGGTTATCATAGCCGTAGCCACGAACAAATCCGCTCCACGTATCAGAGAAGTTATGTTCAAGTTTGCCGTAGAGTGTTTTACTTAAAAAACCGTCTCTGTCTGACTGTGGCTGCATCCCAGTGTTGCCATAGGCAACGACATCAAATCCCTTGGTATAGGCATAATCACCAAGAAGTGTTACTCGAGTATTTTCGCCAATTTGTTGCTGAGTGGAAATATCGTAATTTTGATAACTATTACTTCCCCATCCTGCTGAAATTTCAGTACCAGTATTCTCACGGGAGGTAATAATATTTATCACACCGCCAATGGCATCTGAGCCATAAATCGCTGAACGTGGCCCACGGATATATTCGATACGCTGCACCAACGCGATCGGAAACTGGCTCAGGTCAGCCGATCCACTAACACCTGCTAAATTCAGACGTACGCCATCAATTAAAACCAGTGCATGGTTAGAGTTCGTGCCTCGAATAAAAATAGTTGAGAGCTGACCTTCTCCTCCATTTTGTGCAATTGCCACACCAGGCAAACGGCGGAGAACATCATTTACAGAGGAAACTTGCCATCGTTCAATATCCTCACGTGTCACGACAGTGACAGGAGCGAGCACGGCACTTAATGGTTCCTGAAAACGGTTAGCAGTAACGACGAGAGTATCCGGGCTGGTATCCTGTGCCCAAGCAGAAAATGCCGTGACGGAAAACGCCGTCAGCAGCGAAGCTTTTTTAATCATTGTAAAGCATCCACAATAGAAGAAGGATGCCGCAGGCTTCATCAATATTACGCGATGATGAGAACCAGATGCGACGTTAGCCGGCAGGTCTTCGGGCTTGGAGGGGTATATAAAATACTAAGAGATGATGACTTCCCACCGGATGGCAGTGTCCGCATAACGCAATCATCGCACCTTTCCTTACCGCTGCGCGTCAGCTCCAGATTTGCACTGGATTCCCTATTAACTCACAGGACCGGCGAGTGGATGCTACAGGTTGTAACAAGTTGCTGTCCAGACGTAGCTCACAAATAGGAATACATCAAGATCTGGACATCTGATGAGCAATCCCTACAATCGCCGCGTACATTTCATTTTCAGGATACATCATGACCCCCGAACACCTTCCAACAGAACAGTATGAAGCGCAGTTAGCCGAAAAAGTGGTACGTTTGCAAAGTATGATGGCGCCGTTTTCTGACCTGGTTCCGGAAGTGTTTCGCTCGCCGGTCAGTCATTACCGGATGCGTGCGGAGTTCCGCATCTGGCACGATGGCGATGACCTGTACCACATCATTTTCGATCAACAAACCAAAAGCCGTATCCGCGTGGATAGCTTCCCCGCCGCCAGTGAACTTATCAACCAGTTGATGACGGCGATGATTGCGGGTGTGCGTAATAATCCCGTTCTGCGCCACAAGCTATTCCAGATTGATTACCTCACTACGCTGAGCAATCAGGCGGTTGTTTCCCTGCTGTACCATAAAAAGCTGGATGATGAGTGGCGTCAGCAGGCGGAAGTCCTACGTGATGCACTGCGCGCGCAGAATCTGAATGTGCATCTGATTGGTCGGGCAACGAAAACCAAAATCGAGCTGGATCAAGATTACATCGACGAACGTCTGCCGGTTGCAGGGAGAGAAATGATCTACCGTCAGGTGGAGAACAGTTTCACCCAGCCGAACGCGGCGATGAATATTCAAATGCTGGAATGGGCGCTGGACGTGACCAAAGACTCAAAAGGCGACTTACTGGAGCTGTACTGCGGCAACGGTAACTTTTCATTAGCGCTGGCACGCAATTTTGATCGGGTATTAGCTACCGAAATCGCCAAGCCGTCGGTCGCTGCCGCGCAATACAACATTGCCGCTAACCATATTGATAACGTACAAATTATTCGTATGGCGGCAGAAGAATTTACTCAGGCGATGAATGGTGTGCGCGAGTTTAACCGCCTGCAAGGGATCGACTTAAAGAGTTATCAGTGCGAAACCATTTTTGTCGACCCACCGCGCAGCGGTCTGGACAGTGAAACCGAGAAAATGGTGCAGGCGTATCCGCGTATTTTGTACATCTCCTGCAATCCGGAAACGTTATGTAAGAATCTGGAAACATTAAGCCAGACGCACAAGGTTGAACGTCTGGCTCTGTTTGATCAATTCCCCTACACGCACCATATGGAGTGCGGCGTATTACTGACGGCGAAGTAAAATCCATGCCGGATAGCATCGCATCCGGCATGCCACCTATTATTCTGTAACTTCCTGCTTACGGTTACGCACTTTAGTGCCAATCCAGAAGACCAGAATTACCGACAGTACAGCCGGGAAGAAATTCGAGCCAATAGCCGGATATTCCGCACGAACCACAGTGCTATAAAGCAGAACACCGAGAATAAAACAGGCAGCAGCCAGTCCAGGCAACCCAACCGGCATAGTGCGATTAAGGTAACGTTGATGCAGGCAGTAAACTGTCAACACCAGGGAAATAATCGGAAATACTGAAAATGGCACAATCGAGCTAAACAGCGCCGAAAACGTGCCATTAATTGACAGGCCAGCCACCAGCGCCAGCAGTAGCGTACCTTTATCCTGATTAGATTGTTTCATTACTCGTCCTTCACATTTCCCGGAATAATTGCGGTTTTATCTTGCTCACGGCGATACCAGTAATAAGCCCCTTTCGAAATCATTCGCAGTTGCAGTACCAGTCGCTCTTCTAATTGCCGACGTTGCTCGACGCCGACATCCAACGCCTCGGCCCCCGCACTGAAGACAATCGTCACCATTGCTTCGGCTTGCGCTTCAGTAAACGCACGCGGCATATGGTTTTCGAGTTCCAGATAGTCCGCAAGTTCCGCAATAAAGTGCTGAATTTCACGCGCAACCGCAGCACGAAACGCGGCGGAGGTGCCGGAGCGTTCCCGCAATAATAACCGGAAGGCGTTAGGATTATTACCGATGAACTCCATAAATGTGGAGACCGAGGTACGGATCACACTCCCGCCTTTGGCGATACGCTGACGCGCCTGGCGCATGAGTTGGCGCAGCATCAAACCGCTTTCATCAACCATGGTCAGACCAAGCTCGTCTACGTCGCGGAAATGCCGATAAAAAGAGGTGGGAGCAATACCGGCTTCACGCGCCACTTCACGCAAACTCAGGCTGGCGAAGCTGCGTTCAGCACTTAATTGGCTAAATGCGGCTTCCACCAGCGAACGGCGGGTTTTTTCTTTTTGTTGCGCTCTTACGCCCATCACGATGTTTGAATCCTTGCCAATAGTACTGCGGGCACTATACCAGAGAATAAACTGACTGGATTGATTCAGTGTCGTTAATGAATGTTGAAGTCATAAAACATTGCTACTGCAATTCCTTAGTCGGTTCTTTCACGAACAGCAACGCCAGCATAGACAGCAATGTTCCCCCGCCCAGATACCACGCCGGAGCCGTCAGACTATCCAGCAACACGATAGATTGCGTAGCGAAATATTGAGCAAAACCGCCAAAGATTGCCACACCAATGCTATAAACCAGCGCAAAACCCAATGCCCGAATACGCTTAGATAACAGTTCGGAGATCAACAACATCACTGGTACACCGCCAAGAGTGGTAAAGCTGACCATCACAAAAACCACCGACAGCAACATGCCAGGACTTGGGTAATTCACCAACAGCCAGAACGAAGGCCAGCTACAAATCAACACCATCACACGTGAGATTAAAATCAACTTTTTACGTCCAACCGAGTCACACAGCATCCCCACTAACAGCGCCCCCGCAAACGTAATACCCCCTGCCAGTAACATCGCTGCATGAGAATAGTTTTGATTCATTCCTAAATACTTCGCTGCCCATGTACCGTAATAAAAGAGGGAGATATAGGTTGCGACTGTACTACCAATAGCGAGCAAGATACCGTTAGCGATAGTCGCTTTATGTTGCATAAGTAAGGAGAAGGCACTTTCGCTGGCTGCGGCCTTCTTATTATGTGCTGGCTCTGGAGCATCATTTTCCAGGCTCAGACGCAACCAACAGCCGACAGGCGCTAATAACACGCCAATAAAAAACGGCACACGCCAGCCCCATTCGGCCATTACGGTTTCTGAACCTGTCGCAAAGGGTAGCCATGCGCTTAAACCTAAAGCGACAACACCTCCAAAAGTTGTTGCCAGGCCTTGGGTCGCCAGCGACCAACTGCTGTAAAAACCGCGACGATTTGCCGGAGCTGACTCCACCAGTAGCGACATTGAAGCCCCAACTTCACCGCCTGCCGCAACGCCCTGAATCAAACGCGCCAGTACCAGAGTTGCCGTTCCCCAATAACCCGCCGTTTCATACGTCGGTGCGATGCCTATCATCAGTGTACCGAGGCTCATCAGGGCAATGGTGAACACCATCGCGGGTTTGCGTCCGAAGCGATCGGCCCAGGCGCCAACAATAATCCCACCGAGCGGACGCATAAAAAAGCTCACGCCGAAAGTGGCAAATGCCAGCAGAAGCGCGACGTTTTTATCA
Organism: Escherichia sp. GZ89; assembly: GCF_019366485.1. Classification (NCBI taxonomy): domain Bacteria; kingdom Pseudomonadati; phylum Pseudomonadota; class Gammaproteobacteria; order Enterobacterales; family Enterobacteriaceae; genus Escherichia; species Escherichia sp. GZ89. Next base: position 6,522 of record NZ_JAEOHX010000006.1, read on the forward strand.
GCGCTGGGCGGGAAAAATAGTGTACTGATATAGACCACAAAAAAGTTGTAAACGCCAAAATCAAAAAATTCGAGCGCATTGCCAAACGCCGAGGCAAAAATCACCCGCCTGCCGCTGGGCTTTTTCTTCACACTCACGGTTTCATTTACGATCGCCGTCATTCCATATTCCTTGCCATAAAGAGTTGTTGTGTTGTTTTTTTATTTATTGCAGCCAGGCTTCAACCAGTGCGCTCCAGTAGCTGCTTGCCGGGACCAGGCTTGCATCGTTGAAGTCGTAACCTGGGTTATGCACCATGCAGGAACCTTCTCCAACGTCGCCATTACCGAATAACAGGAAACCGCCTTTTGGTTGGGCTTCCAGCATGAAAGAGAAATCTTCACTGCCCATCAGGGGCTTGATGCCAAACTCGGCCCGCTCTTCACCAAACGTTTTACACGCCACCTGCCAGGCGAAGCGCGCCATCTCCTCGTCATTCACTAATACCGGTGTACCGTTAACATGCGTAATCTCAGCCGTAGCGCCAAAGCTGACAGCCTGGGCCTGTGCCAGAGCAGGAATACGGGTCAGAAGAAGTTGCCGGGTGTCGCGGCTAAGAGAGCGAACGCTGATTTTCATCTCAGCACTGTCAGGAATGACGTTAGCCGCCTCACCCGCAACAATGCTGCCAACGGTAATTACCGCCGCTTCCAGCGGATCGACATTGCGCGACACAATGCTTTGTAATGCGGTGGTGATATGTGCCGCGACCAGCACCGGATCGATGGCTTTGTGCGGGATCGCACCGTGTCCGCCACAACCACGAACCGTAATATGGAACTGATCCATTGACGCCATTAGCGCCCCAGGCTGGAAATAAAACTTACCCACCGGCAGACCGGGCATGTTATGCATGCCGAAAATGACATCGCAGGGGAAACGGTCAAAAAGCCCCTCTTTAACCATGATCTCACCGCCGTTAATCATCTCTTCCGCAGGCTGGAAGATAAGACGTAACGTGCCGTTAAAACGGCGGGTTTCGGCCAAATAACGCGCGGCACCCAGCAGTATGGTGGTATGCCCGTCATGCCCGCAGGCGTGCATTAAACCAGGATGTTTACTGGCCCAGGGCTTGCCACTATTTTCATAAATCGGCAACGCATCCATATCTGCCCTCAGGCCAATACTTTTCTCTCCGTCGCCCACTTTTAACGTGGCCACTATCCCCGTCGTCGCCAGTCCTTGCTCTACTTCATAGCCCCACTTGCGCAGCTTTTCCGCCACCAACGCACTGGTTTTAAATTCCTGTAATCCCAGTTCCGGGTTTTCGTGGATCTGATGGCGGATCTCGCGCAGTTCTTCCTCAAACCCACGAATATAGTGTTCGATCATCGGCTATTCCTTTATTTACTTATAAACAGGCTAATTAACGGATTTTATTGATGGTATAAATACAAATACTCCATCAATATAAAATACTTATATATTTGTTTTATAAGAATATTTCATAAAGACAATAACAAAAAAGCACGCTTCGGCAAGATAAAACCATCAGCTATAAGAAAAAGCGATTAATAGGGAATTAATAAAATAAGAAGGAGGAAGACAAAGCAAAGGTCGCTCACGATATAGCCAGATAAATGACGGGGATCAATTGGCTTACCCGCGATAAAATGTTACCATTCTGTTGCTTTTATGTATAAGAACAGGTAAGCCCTACCATGCCACATTCCTACGATTACGATGCCATAGTAATAGGTTCCGGCCCCGGCGGCGAAGGCGCTGCAATGGGCCTGGTTAAGCAAGGTGCGCGCGTCGCAGTTATCGAGCGTTATCAAAATGTTGGCGGCGGCTGCACCCACTGGGGCACCATCCCGTCGAAAGCTCTCCGTCACGCCGTCAGCCGCATTATAGAATTCAATCAAAACCCACTTTACAGCGACCATTCGCGACTGCTCCGCTCTTCTTTTGCCGATATCCTTAACCATGCCGATAACGTGATTAATCAACAAACACGTATGCGTCAGGGATTTTACGAACGTAATCACTGTGAAATATTGCAGGGGAACGCTCGCTTTGTTGACGAGCATACGCTGGCGCTGGATTGCCCGGACGGCAGCGTCGAAACACTAACCGCTGAAAAATTTGTTATTGCCTGTGGTTCTCGCCCTTATCATCCAACAGATGTTGATTTCACCCATCCACGCATTTACGACAGCGACTCAATTCTTAGCATGCACCACGAACCGCGCCATGTACTTATCTATGGTGCTGGAGTGATCGGCTGTGAATATGCGTCGATCTTCCGCGGTATGGATGTAAAAGTGGATCTGATCAACACCCGCGATCGTCTGCTGGCGTTTCTCGATCAAGAGATGTCAGACTCTCTCTCCTATCACTTCTGGAACAGTGGTGTAGTGATTCGTCACAACGAAGAGTACGAGAAGATCGAAGGCTGTGAGGACGGTGTGATTATGCATCTGAAGTCGGGCAAAAAGCTGAAAGCCGACTGTCTGCTCTACGCCAATGGTCGCACCGGTAATACCGATTCGCTAGCGTTACAGAACATTGGGCTGGAAACTGACAGTCGCGGACAGCTGAAGGTCAACAGCATGTATCAGACCGCACAGCCGCACGTTTACGCGGTGGGCGACGTGATTGGTTATCCGAGCCTGGCGTCGGCAGCCTATGACCAGGGGCGCATTGCCGCGCAGGCGCTGGTGAAAGGTGAAGCCACCGCACATCTGATTGAAGATATCCCTACCGGCATTTACACCATCCCGGAAATCAGCTCTGTAGGCAAAACCGAACAGCAGCTGACCGCGATGAAAGTGCCGTATGAAGTGGGCCGCGCCCAGTTTAAACATCTGGCACGTGCACAAATCGTCGGCATGAACGTGGGCACGCTGAAAATTTTGTTCCATCGGGAAACAAAAGAGATTCTGGGCATTCACTGCTTTGGCGAGCGCGCTGCCGAAATTATTCATATCGGTCAGGCGATTATGGAACAGAAAGGTGGCGGCAACACTATTGAGTACTTCGTCAACACCACCTTTAACTACCCGACGATGGCGGAAGCCTATCGGGTAGCTGCGTTAAACGGCTTAAACCGCCTGTTTTAACACTTTATCGAAATGGCCATCCATTCTTGCGCGGATGGCCTCTGCCAGCTGCTCATAGCGGCTGCGCAGCGGTGAGCCAGGACGATAAACCAGGCCAATAGTGCGGCGTGGTTCCGGCTTAATGCACGGCAGATAAACAACCCCATCGCGTTTGCGCTCCGGCGGCACAGCCAGTGCAGGCAGTAAAGTAATCCCGCTACCTGCCGCCACCATGTTGCGCAGAGTTTCCAGGCTGGTCGCGCGGAAGTGTGTATCTTCATCCGCCCCGGCTTCAAAGCAGAAACCCATTGCCTGATCGCGCAAACAGTGACCATCTTCCAGCATCAGCAGCTTTTCCCCTGCCAGATCGGCCATCGGTACGCATTCGCGGTTCGCCCACGGGTGATCTTCATAGATGGCCAGCAACATTGGCTCATCAAACAACGGCACTTCAATAAATGCTTCACTCTCTTTCACCAGCGCGAGGATCACGCAATCGAGTTTGCCACTGTCCAGTTGCGCCAGTAACTGGTGGGTCTGTGCTTCATGCAGATACATTTCCAGCTTTGGAAAGGTCTGGTGCAGCATCGGGATAATATGCGGTAACAGGTAAGGCCCAACCGTTGGAATCAAACCAATATGCAGCGGCCCGGACATTGTCTCGCCCTGCTGGCTTGCCATCTCTTTAAGGACTTTCACCTCACGCAGCACAGTACGCGCCTGATCCACCAGCAGCATTCCCGCCTGGGTGAATAACACTTTACGGCTGGTCCGCTCCAGCAACATCACGCCCAGCTCATCTTCCAGCTTACGAATTTGCCCGCTAAGCGTCGGCTGGCTAACGTGGCAGGAATCTGCCGCACGCCGAAAATGACGGTGTTCAGCCAATGCCACCAGGTACTCAAGATCACGAATATTCATTATCCATCCTCCATCGCCACGATAGTTCATGGCGATAGGTAGCATAGCAACGAACGATTATCCCTATCAAGCATTCTGACTGATAATTGCTCACAGAAACGGAGCGGCACCTCTTTTAACCCTTGAAGTCACTGCCCGTTTCGAGAGTTTCTCAACTCGAATAACTAAAGCCAACGTGAACTTTTGCGGATCTCCAGGATCCGCTTTTTTTTGCCATAAAAAAGCCCGGCGATAAGCCAGGCTCAAATTTGTACATATAATTGTTCTTACCCCAACCGCGCTCGCGCAAAAGCAATCGCCTGCGCCACCTGCTGCGGGGAGACGCCGCCTTTTGCTGCACGCTTGTCGAGGCACGATTGCAGCGACAGAATCGGATAGACATCTTCGCCAATCACCTCGCTGAATTGCTGCAACTCGACGAGCGGCAGCTCTTCCAGCGGTTTGCCCTGACGAATGGCTTCCACCACCGCTTCACCCACAATATGGTGCGCCTCGCGGAACGGCACACCTTTCGCCACCAGGTAATCCGCCAGTTCAGTGGCGTTCGCATACCCCTGCTGCGCCGCTTCCTGGCAACGTGGGCGTTTCACCTGAATCCCGTCCAGCACCAGCGCCGCCATATGCAGGCAGTCCAGCCAGGTATCGAGCGCGTCGAACAGACCTTCTTTGTCTTCCTGCATATCTTTGTTATAGGCCAACGGCAGACCTTTCAGCGTCATCATCATGCCGGTCAACGCGCCCTGAACACGACCGCATTTACCGCGAATCAACTCCAGCGCATCCGGGTTTTTCTTCTGCGGCATTAATGATGAACCGGAAGTCACGCGGTCCGAAAGCTCCACAAACCCCGCTTCGCCGGTGTTAAAGAAAATCAGATCTTCAGCAAAACGCGACAGATGCACCATGCCGATAGCGGCAGCAGAAAGCAGTTCCAGCACATGATCACGGTCAGAAACGCTGTCGAGACTGTTACGGGTCGCTGAAGCAAAGCCCAGCCAGCCAGCTAACTGTTCACGGTCGATTTCATAAGCCGTTCCCGCCAGCGCGCCACAGCCTAACGGACTGACATCCAGACGCTTAAGCGCATCCTGCAAGCGGCTTTCATCACGCGCCAGCATCTCCACGTAAGCCAGGCACCAGTGCGCGAACGTCACCGGTTGAGCACGTTGCAGGTGGGTGTAACCTGGCATTACCGCGTCCTGATTGTTCTGCGCGGTCTCGACCAGAGCGGATTGTAACTGCCGGTTAGCCGTCAGCAACTCGCTAACGGTATCTTTGCACCACAGTTTCAGGTCAGTCGCTACCTGATCATTACGGCTACGCCCGGTATGCAGTTTTTTGCCTAACTGGCCCACTTTGTCGATAAGTTTGCCTTCTACCCAGCTATGGATATCTTCGGCGTCGCTTTCAAGGATTTGTTGTGGCCTGGCGCGAACATCTTCCAGCAGCACGTTCAGCGCCTCTTCCAGTTGCACTTGTTCTTCTGCGGTTAACACGCCTACCGTTACCAGCGCTTTGGACCAGGCCACAGAGCCAACAATATCCTGCTCCGCCAGACGGTAATCAAAGCGCAGTGAGTCGTTGAATTGTTTAAACCGTTGATCTACTGCCTGGGTAAAACGCCCGCCCCAAAGTGCCATAACTCTGTTTCCTTATTTTGAAATTCAATGCCAGAAAGCTACGTCTCCGGCCAACAAAACTTAAGCTAAAATCCGTGTACCAATAGGCATACCGTTAAACAGTGCCGGAAGCTGTTCCGCATGACGCCAGGAAGCGATATCTACCGGGCGGCCCAGCGTGCGCGCAGCATCCAGCGCCGCGTTCACTTTCACTATCATGCCGTCAGTAATAATGCCCTGCTCAATCAGTTGTTCTGCTTTCGCGGCGGTCATTTCGGCAATACGTTGCCCTTTGCCATCGAGAATACCGCTGACATCAGAGAGCAAAATCAGATCTGCGCCCAGCGTTGCCGCCAGCGCCGTCGCCGCCTGGTCGGCATTGACGTTCATCAGTTGCCCTTCGTCTGTTACGCCAATGGAGCTGACCACCGGCAGATAACCGTTTTCCAGCAACGTGTTGATAAGCTTAGGCGAACCTGGCTGCGCCAGTCCAACATGGCCTAACTCTTCATCGAGCTGGGTCACTTTTACGCTGTCGCCGTCACCGAGAAACAAGCCTACGGCTGCAATCTGATGTTTCTTCGCCCACGCCAGCAAGGTTTTATTTGCCGTTCCCGCCAGCGCCCCGGTGATAATGTCTATCTGATCCGCAGGCGTCACCCGCAGGCCATTTTTCTTTTTCACCGGCAGATTCAGCCCTTTCATCAGCTCATCCACCACGCAACCGCCGCCGTGGACAATCACCAGCGGACGCTGATGTGACTCGCGATAGTTCACCAGTGCGGTAAACAGACGTTCCAGTGCCTCTTCACTATCCAGCAGTACGCCGCCCAGTTTGATAATTAATGGATTCATCATTGCACCCCTAAATAAGAGACTGCGTTTCCGCATAGCCGAAACGAATATTGGCGCACTGCATCGCTTGCGCCGCTGCACCTTTCAATAAGTTGTCCTCGGTCGCCACGATAATCAGATGTTCCCCCTGAACGGCAAAACCGATATCGCAGAACGGCAGTCCGACGACATTTTTTAGCGCCGGAACGCCTTTGTGATACAGCCGCACCAGCGGTTTATGGGCATACGCCTGCTGTAACGCTTGCGCGACTTGCGCCTGGGCCACACCCGGTTTCAGGCGGCAGGTAATGGTTTCGAGAATGCCGCGCGGGAAATTGCCCAGATGTGGGGTGAAGATAACGTCAGCACCGAGGTGTGTGGCGATCTCTGGTTGATGGCGATGAGTAAAGACGCCATACGGTTGCAGGCTAACTTCACAAAAACTATTTGAAATCGCGGCCTTACGTCCTGCTCCGCTCACACCACTGGTGGCGTTGATAACCGGCCACTGATTGAGGTCAAGAAGATCGGCATCAATTAATGGTTTCAGCGCCAACTGTGCCGCCGTCGGATAACAGCCCGGCACCGCAATCAGATTCGCTTCTTTTAATTTATTGCCACACCACTCCGCAAGGCCATAGACCGCCTGCTCAAGCAATGCAGGGTATCGATGTGTAAAGCCGTAATATTTTTCATAGAAGGTGGCGTCGTTAACACGAAACGCGCCGGAAAGGTCGAACACCACACAGCCTGCTTCAAGAAATTGTGGGGCCAAATCATGGCTAACTTCATGGGCGGTGGCGAGAAACACCACGTCCACCCCTGAGCTAAACTCGCTGATATCCGACATCGGCTGTAACGGCAGATCAACGATGCCTTTTAGCTGCGGATGTAAATCGGAGATTAATTTTCCTGCATCATTGCTTTGCGCTGAGACGGTCAAAGCGGTTATGTTCATATGAGGATGGCGATTTACATAGGTCACTAGCTCTGCGCCAGCGTAACCACTGGCACCCACAATCAGCGTATTCAACATCGGGGCTATTCACCTTCTTATGTCTGTTTGCCTGGCTAAACGTAAAACATTCACCTTACGGCTGGTGGGTTTTATTACGCTCAACGTTAGTGTATTTTTATTCACAAATAATGCATGAATATTGATACTATCATGACCTGAGGTGTGTCAACAATGAAAAACAAATTACCGCCATTTATCGAGATTTACCGCGCTCTGATTGCCACACCATCGATTAGCGCAACGGAAGAAGCGCTCGATCAAAGTAATGCGGGTTTAATCACTCTACTGGCGGACTGGTTTAAAGATCTGGGCTTCAATGTGGAAGTACAGCCAGTACCCGGCACACGTAACAAATTCAATATGCTGGCAAGTACCGGACAAGGCGCAGGCGGCTTGCTGCTGGCCGGTCATACCGATACCGTGCCATTTGATGATGGGCGTTGGACGCGCGATCCATTCACCCTGACCGAGCATGACGGCAAGCTCTATGGTCTGGGTACGGCTGATATGAAAGGTTTCTTTGCGTTTATTCTTGATACGCTACGCGACGTTGACGTTACGAAACTGAAAAAGCCGCTCTATATTCTGGCGACCGCCGACGAAGAAACCAGTATGGCGGGTGCACGTTACTTCTCGGAAACCACCTCCCTGCGTCCGGATTGTGCCATTATCGGCGAGCCAACATCACTGCAACCTGTTCGAGCGCATAAAGGTCATATCTCCAACACGATTCGAGTAATGGGGCAGTCGGGGCACTCCAGTGATCCTGCTCGTGGTGTAAATGCTATTGAACTGATGCATGATGCCATCGGTCATATCCTGCAACTGCGTGACACTCTTAAAGAACGCTATCACTATGAGGCATTTACCGTGCCTTACCCCACGCTTAACCTTGGTCATATTCACGGCGGCGACGCAGCTAACCGTATCTGCGCTTGCTGTGAGTTGCATATGGATATTCGCCCTTTACCGGGAATGACGCTCAACGATCTCAATGGGTTACTCAACGAAGCGCTGGCTCCAGTGAGTGAACGCTGGCCGGGTCGCCTGACGGTAGAAGAGTTGCATCCTCCTATTCCGGGTTATGAATGCCCGCCGGACCACCAACTGGTTGAAGTGGTTGAGAAATTACTCGGCACACATACCGAAGTAGTGAATTACTGTACCGAAGCGCCTTTTATTCAAACGTTATGTCCGACGCTGGTGTTAGGACCGGGTTCAATCAACCAGGCCCATCAGCCTGATGAATATCTGGAGACGCGTTTTATCAAGCCGACCCGTGAGCTGATCACTCAGGTTATTCACCATTTCTGCTGGCATTAAAAAAACGAGTGATGCCCAATTGTAGTCGGATAAGGCGGTCCAGCCGCAGTAATGTCGGATAAGATGTTGACGCATCTTATCCGACCTACTGTCATTCATATTTTGGTGATAATCGGAGCGTTTTTTTAACATTTCCATAAGTTACGCTTATTTTATTCGTCGTGAATGAAATGGCGTAAATTCTTACTGTTCATTCATTTGCTGAAGCGATTTCGCAGCAATTGACGTTCCTGGTTTTACGTGGCTTTATAAAAGACGGCCTATAGCAAAGTCCTGGATTTTTCCTGCCGCTACGGCGTGAAAAGTACCGGACATATACAAAATAGATGGGGTGTCTGGGGTAATATGAACGAACAATATTCCGCGTTGCGTAGTAATGTCAGTATGCTCGGCAAAGTGCTGGGAGAAACCATTAAGGATGCGTTGGGAGAGCACATTCTTGATCGCGTTGAAACAATTCGTAAGTTGTCCAAATCTTCACGCGCTGGCAATGACGCCGATCGCCAGGAGTTACTCACCACATTACAAAATTTATCGAACGACGAGCTATTGCCCGTCGCCCGCGCTTTTAGTCAGTTTTTGAATCTGGCTAATACTGCTGAGCAATACCACAGCATTTCGCCAAAAGGCGAGGCTGCCAGCAACCCGGAAGTGATTGCCCGCACCCTGCGTAAACTGAAAAATCAACCAGACCTCAGTGAAGCTACAATCAAAAAAGCTGTCGAATCACTGTCGCTGGAACTGGTCCTCACCGCACACCCGACTGAAATCACCCGTCGTACACTGATCCACAAAATGGTGGAAGTGAACACCTGTTTAAAGCAACTGGATAACAAAGATCTCGCTGATTACGAACGTAACCAATTGATGCGTCGTCTGCGTCAGTTAATCGCCCAGTCCTGGCATACGGATGAGATTCGAAAACAACGACCAAGCCCGGTAGATGAAGCCAAATGGGGCTTTGCAGTAGTGGAAAACAGCCTGTGGCAAGGCGTACCAAACTATCTGCGCGAGCTGAACGAACAACTGGAAGAAAATCTTGGCTATAAGCTGCCGGTAGATTTTGTTCCGGTCCGTTTTACTTCGTGGATGGGCGGCGACCGCGACGGCAACCCGAACGTAACCGCCGATATTACCCGTCATGTGTTGTTGCTCAGCCGCTGGAAAGCAACCGATCTGTTCCTGAAAGATATTCAGGTGCTGGTCTCTGAACTGTCGATGGTTGAAGCAACCCCTGAACTGCTGGCGCTGGTTGGCGAAGAGGGCGCCGCAGAGCCGTATCGCTATCTGATGAAAAATCTGCGCTCCCGCCTTATGGCTACTCAGGCCTGGCTGGAAGCACGTCTGAAAGGGCAAAAACTACCGAAGCCGGAAGGTTTACTGACACAAAACGAAGAGCTTTGGGAACCACTTTATGCGTGTTACCAGTCGTTGCAGGCTTGCGGTATGGGCATTATTGCCAACGGCGATCTGCTCGACACTCTGCGCCGCGTAAAATGTTTCGGCGTACCGCTGGTACGTATTGATATCCGTCAGGAGAGCACCCGTCATACCGAAGCGCTGGGCGAACTGACCCGCTACCTCGGCATCGGCGACTACGAAAGCTGGTCAGAGGCCGACAAACAGGCGTTCCTGATCCGCGAACTGAACTCCAAACGCCCCCTTCTGCCGCGTAACTGGCAACCGAGCGCCGAAACGCGCGAAGTACTTGATACCTGTCAGGTAATTGCTGAAGCACCGCAAGGTTCCATTGCCGCCTACGTGATCTCGATGGCAAAAACGCCGTCCGACGTACTGGCTGTACACCTGCTGCTGAAAGAAGCGGGTATTGGATTTGCGATGCCGGTTGCACCGCTGTTTGAAACCCTTGATGACCTGAACAACGCCAACGATGTCATGACCCAGTTGCTCAATATCGACTGGTATCGCGGCCTGATTCAGGGCAAACAGATGGTGATGATTGGCTATTCCGACTCAGCAAAAGATGCGGGCGTGATGGCGGCTTCCTGGGCGCAATATCAGGCACAGGATGCATTAATCAAAACCTGCGAAAAAGCGGGTATTGAACTGACGCTGTTTCACGGTCGCGGCGGTTCCATTGGTCGCGGCGGCGCACCTGCCCATGCGGCGCTGCTGTCACAACCACCAGGAAGCCTGAAAGGCGGCCTGCGCGTGACCGAACAGGGCGAGATGATCCGCTTCAAGTACGGTCTGCCTGAAATCACCGTTAGCAGCCTTTCGCTGTATACCGGGGCGATTCTGGAAGCCAACCTGCTGCCACCGCCAGAGCCGAAAGAGAGCTGGCGTCGCATTATGGATGAGCTTTCGGTTATCTCATGCGATGTCTACCGCGGCTACGTGCGTGAAAACAAAGATTTTGTGCCTTACTTCCGCTCTGCCACGCCGGAGCAGGAACTCGGCAAACTACCGCTGGGTTCACGTCCGGCAAAACGTCGCCCGACCGGTGGCGTTGAGTCACTGCGCGCTATTCCGTGGATTTTTGCCTGGACACAAAACCGCCTGATGCTCCCCGCCTGGCTGGGCGCGGGTACGGCGCTACAAAAAGTGGTGGAAGATGGTAAACAGAGCGAGCTGGAAACAATGTGCCGCGACTGGCCTTTCTTCTCAACGCGTCTGGGAATGCTGGAGATGGTATTCGCCAAAGCGGATCTGTGGCTGGCGGAATATTATGATCAGCGGCTGGTCGCAAAAGAGCTTTGGCCGTTAGGCAAAGAGCTACGCAATCTGCTGGAAGAAGATATTAAAGTGGTGCTGGCAATTGCTAACGACTCCCACCTGATGGCTGATCTGCCGTGGATTGCCGAGTCAATTCAGTTGCGTAATATCTACACCGACCCACTGAACGTACTACAGGCAGAGCTGCTGCACCGCTCACGTCTTACCGAACAAAACGGCAAAGAGCCTGATCCACGCGTTGAGCAAGCCCTGATGGTCACCATTGCCGGGGTTGCTGCTGGTATGCGTAACACAGGTTAACAGCACTGCCTCTATAAACCCTCGTGCAATCGCACGAGGGTTTCTTGAAATACTGCTGTCATATCCATGTAGTTTTCAATATATTTCTGTCTGCATTTTATTCAGCTTTTGGATATCTGTTGATGTACTCAGGTTTCAGATCTCCTTAAGGTTATTTCGCTACTGTTGGCGTTTTTTTTGAAGACAGGTTTCTATTATGCATTCCACTCAACTCCAGGCTAAAGCCCCTTTTAGCTGGAAAGCCCTGGGCTGGGCATTACTCTATTTTTGGTTTTTCTCCACACTTCTTCAGGCCATCATTTATATCACCGGCTACAGCGGCACCACTGGTATCCGTGACTCCCTGTTGTTCAGTTCCCTTTGGTTAATCCCCGTTTTTCTCTTCCCTAACAGAACAAAAATTATCGCTGCGGTGATTGGCGTAATGCTCTGGGCGGCCTCGCTGGCAGCACTCAGTTATTATGTGATTTATGGTCAGGAATTTTCGCAAAGCGTCCTGTTCGTCATGTTCGAAACCAACGCCAACGAAGCCAGCGAATATTTAAGCCAATATTTTAGTCTGAAGATTGTGCTGATTGCGCTGGCTTATACGGCGGTGGCAATCCTGCTCTGGACACGTCTGCGCCCGGTCTACATTCCTTCGCCCTGGCGTTATCTCATTTCGTTTGCCCTGCTTTACGGCTTGATCCTGCATCCGATCACCATGAACACCATCATCAAAGGCAAACCGATTGAAAAAACGCTGGATAGTCTGGCATCGCGCATGGAACCCGCAGCACCATGGCAATTTATTACCGGCTACTACCAGTACCGCCAGCAACTTAACTCGCTGACCAAATTACTCAACGAAAACAACGCGCTGCCGCCACTGGCTAATTTCAAAGATGAATCGGGTAACGAACCGCGCACCCTGGTACTGGTGATTGGCGAATCAACCCAGCGTGGCCGCATGAGCCTGTACGGTTATCCGCGTGAAACCACGCCGGAGCTGGATGCGCTGCATAAAACCGACCCGAATCTGAGCGTGTTCAATAACGTGGTCACATCGCGTCCGTATACCATTGAAATCCTGCAACAAGCGCTGACCTTTGCCAATGAAAAGAACCCGGATCTGTATCTGACGCAGCCGTCGCTGATGAACATGATGAAACAGGCAGGTTATAAAACCTTCTGGATCACCAACCAGCAGACGATGACCGCCCGCAATACCATGCTGACGGTATTTTCGAAGCAGACCGACAAGCAGTACTACATGAACCAGCAACGTACGCAGAGTGCGCGTGAATACGACACCAACGTGCTGAAGCCGTTCCAGGAGGTGCTGAAGGACCCTGCGCCGAAGAAACTGATCATCGTTCATCTGCTGGGTACGCATATCAAATACAAATACCGCTACCCGGAAAATCAGGGCAAGTTTGATGGCAATACCGATCATGTTCCGCCTGGATTAAGCGCAGAAGAGCTGGAGTCATATAATGATTATGACAATGCTAACCTGTATAACGACCATGTGGTTGCCAGCCTGATTAAAGACTTTAAAGCAGCAGATCCGAACGGTTTCCTGGTGTACTTCTCTGACCACGGCGAAGAGGTTTACGACACGCCACCGCACAAAACTCAGGGGCGTAATGAAGACAACCCGACGCGCCACATGTACACCATTCCGTTCCTGCTGTGGACGTCAGAAAAATGGCAGGCCACGCATCCGCATGATTTCTCGCAGGATGTTGATCGGAAATACAGCCTGGCGGAACTGATCCACACCTGGTCAGATTTAGCAGGCTTATCTTACGACGGTTACGATCCAACCCGTTCAGTGGTGAATCCGCAGTTCAAAGAAACCACTCGCTGGATTGGTAACCCGTATAAGAAAAACGCACTGATCGACTACGACACTCTGCCGTATGGCGATCAGGTGGGTAATCAGTAATTATCAGCCTGGTGCTATTTGCCGGATGCGACGCCTGAATGAAGCGTCTTATCCGGCCTACAGATCGCGGCAGTAGGCCCGATAAGGCGTCTACGCCGCATCCGGCAATACAAGGCGACTGAAACCGCCGCAATGTTTACATCGACCCCCCATCAGGCCACACTTTTCAGGTGGCCTTTTTTCATAATGCCAGTTACTGTTTTCCCGTCTACATACCTAAGGGAATAACATGTATCACGACGTCAGCTATCTGCTCTCCCGCCTGATAAACGGCCCGCTGTCGCTGCGCCAGATTTACTTTGCCAGCAGCAACGGTCCGGCGCCCGATCTTGCGTATCAGGTCGATTTTCCACGGCTGGAAATAGTGCTGGAAGGTGAATTTGTTGATACCGGCGCTGGCGCAACGTTAGTTCCCGGCGATGTGCTGTACGTTCCCGCTGGCGGCTGGAATTTCCCACAATGGCAAGCCCCCGCTACCACCTTTAGTGTGTTGTTTGGCAAACAACAACTCGGCTTCAGCGTCGTGCAATGGGATGGTAAGCAGTATCAAAATCTGGCGAAGCAACACGTCGCCCGACGCGGCCCGCGCATTGGTTCTTTTCTGCTACAAACGCTCAATGAAATGCAAATGCAGTCGCAGGAGCAGCAAACGGCCAGACTTATCGTCGCTAGCCTGCTTAGCCACTGCCGCGATTTGCTCGGCAGCCAAATCCAGACCGCCTCACGTAGCCAGGCACTATTTGAAGCTATTCGCGATTATATCGACGAACACTATGCCACCGCGCTTACCCGCGAATCTGTCGCACAGGCGTTCTATATTTCGCCAAATTACCTCTCGCACCTGTTTCAAAAAACGGGGGCCATTGGATTTAACGAATACCTGAATCACACGCGACTGGAACACGCTAAGACGTTATTGAAAGGCTATGACCTGAAGGTAAAAGAAGTGGCGCACGCCTGCGGCTTTGTTGACAGCAACTACTTCTGCCGTCTGTTTCGTAAAAACACCGAACGCTCGCCGTCGGAATATCGTCGGCAGTACCACAGCCAACTGACAGAGAAACCGACTACTCCAGAATAAGATGGGTTTGCTGCGGCGCAGAAAGCACTTTGCGCACTGCGCTCATCACCCGCTGTGGCTCACGCAGGAACGCGTAGATGCTGCATTGCACGTAGCGGCAATGTTCAAATCGCTCAGCACCGGCAAGTTCAATATCCGTAATCAACAGCGCAACATCCGCCCGGCGGATATCCTCGTCCGCTAAACGATTCTCCGTTCCCAAAGCACCCTGAGTTTCAATGCTGACGCCCCACTTCTCTAACTGGCACAACTTTTCCAGCCGTTCCGCCGCCATATAAGTATGCGCCACGCCACTGACGCAGGCGGTTACTGCCACCAGGTATGCCATTTTAACCTCCCACGGTAACCTGAAATCCGGCCCGTTCTGCCATTTCGCGCATCGTTGCCACATCGGCTGACGACGGCGCTGGCACCTCTTTCATCGACCATGTTTTCCCCAGCAGACGGTATTTTGGTTCGCCGTACTGATGAAACGGTAACAGATGGATCTGCCTGATATTCAGCGGGATCAGCACGTCCAGCGCCTGCTGCATATTCTCCCGGCTGAGCGTGAAACCAGGGATCAGTGGCAAGCGCGGGATCACATTAACACCTTCGCTCACCAGCAAACGCAGGTTCTCCAGCACGCGCGGCAGGTTCATCTTCACCACATCCCGCGCCTGAGTTGCATCCATTATTTTTAAATCGAACAACACTTCATCGCACAATTTCGCCAGCGGTAACAGCTTGCTGGCTGGCGCGTCTCCGGCAGTTTCGATGGCGCATGACACACCCCACAACCGAAGCCGCTGTAAAAAACGGGTAGCAAACTCCGCCTGCATTAACACTTCGCCGCCAGAAAGCGTGACGCCGCCGCCGGACGTGCGAAAGAAAATGTCATCTTTCATCACTTCCCGTTCCAGCGCGTCAAGGCTGATATCGCGACCAATCCGTTCAAACTCCCCGGACGGGCATTCATCCGCATCACGCAAACATTTTGCGCAGTGCAGACATTTCGCTTCTCTGCGTACCGTCTGGATTTTGCCGGAGATCGACTCCGGATTAGCACACCACGGGCAAAGATGCGGACAGCCTTTAAAAAAGACCACCGTACGAATGCCCTCGCCGTCATTCAGTGAATAACGCTGAATGTTGAAAATGCGCGCCACATCATTGCGGCGCGTTTCCACAACGTTACAGCTGATGCGCTGTCCGGCGGATGATGTCATCCTGGATCTCCTTCGACAATTCAACAAAGAAGGCGCTGTATCCGGCAACGCGCACCACCAGCCCGGCATAATCTTGTGGGCGCTGTTGCGCTTCCCGCAACGTGTCGGCGTTCACCACGTTAAACTGAATATGCTGCAACTTAAGCTGGGTAAACGCCCGTAAGAAGTCGGCCAGTTTGCGTAATCCCGCTTCACCTTCCAGGGTCGCCGGAGTGAATTTCACGTTCAGCAACGTACCGTTAGAAAGCAGCGTGTTATCGAGCTTGCTGACTGATTTCAGTACCGCCGTTGGTCCTTGTGCATCCTGGCCCAGCATGGGAGACAAGCCACCGTCTGCCAGTTGTTCCCCGGCAAAACGGCCGTCTGGCGTCGCACCAACCACCGATCCCAACGGGACGTGAGCAGAAACGGTATACGATCCCGGCGTGAAGTAGCCACCGCGCGGGTTCTGGTATTTTTCCACTTCTTTGCAGTAATGACGCAGGAGTTCAGCGCTAATGTTATCCACCTCGTCGATATCGTTACCGTATTTCTCAAAGCGGTTAATTAAGCGAGCGCGGACTTTTTCGCCTTCTGGCGTTGCGAAGTTGGCTTTTAATACCGACAGCAATTCGTCAAAACTTAAACGCTGTTGCTCAAAAACCATCCCTTTCAACGCATGGAGAGAATCGCTCAGGTTGGCGATACCGATCCCCTGTACGCCGGAGAAGTTATAACGCGCGCCGCCATCGGTAATATCGCGGCCTTTTTCCAGACAATCGCTGATAAACGACGAGAGCAGCGGTACAGGAGCCCAGTCACGGTGACCGATATCACAAATATTGCTGCCTTCAACCATCAGGGTGATGTAGTGGCTGATCTTGGCGCGGATCTGTTCCAGCAAACCTTCATAACTCAGCGCAGCATTGCCTTCATTTTCATGCAAGCAGATTTCCATCACTTTCAGCAGGTTAAACATCGCGATGTCATGCAAGCCGTAGGTTCTGCCAGGAATAGATAATTCCACGCAGCCCACTACGGAATAGTCGCGCGCATCTTCCAGCGAAACGCCACGGTTGAGGAACGCTGGCACCACCACTTCATCGTTAAAGATTTGCGGAATCCCCGTGCCGAGGCGGATGGTTTCTGCGGTTTTCATCAGGAAAGGCGTGTCGATCAAGGCGTTAGTGCGCACGCCGAGGTTCGGTTGCGGCAATTGCACGCTTTGATAAGCATCGAGACAGAGGAACGAAAGCACGTTCACTGCGCTACGTCCGTTCTCGGTTAACCCACCGAGCAGGGCGGTATAGCCGGTCGGGAAACCTGCGAAATAGCGCGCGCTGCTGGTGGAGCGCAACAGCACGATGTCATTGCATTTCACCCATAAAGATTCGAGCAGTTCTTTCAGGAACGCCGGATCTTCGCCCTGGGTTAATGATGCCTGATAGAAAGGCAACATATACTGGTCGAAGCGCCCTAAAGACAGCGAGCTGGCGTTGGATTCGTATTGCAGAATGATGTTCATGTACCAGAACAACTGGCACGCCTGCCAGAATGTCTGCGGCTTATGTTCGGCGTTATGGCGGGAGATCTCCGCGATAGTCAGCAGTTCTTCGCGACGCTGGGCATCGGTGCAGTTTGCCGCCATCGTTTCCGCCAGTTCGGCGTAACGCAAAATGTGTTTCTGCGAGGCTTCGAGCAATAACAGCGCAGCCTGATAAAAGTGATTCTCCGGCTGTTGCTGGCAATGTTGCTGCATCTGCGCCACCAGCTCACCCAGCCCGTGATTCAGCAGGCGCGGGTAATCAATAATGATGTGCCCCTGGCCTTTATCTGTCTGGTTGATACTGAAAATCTGCGTGCTGGTCGCGGCTTTTACTTCATCCGTCATCTGCCCGTTAATAAAATCTTTCATCGAACGTTTTTCCCAGTATGGGAACAGCTCTTCGCGGTAGATACGTTTATCTTCTTCACTAATGGCGAAGCGGTCCTGCGGTCGCGTCGGAAATTGATCCAGCTCTTTCAGCAACCAGTAAGGGTCCATTTCCGGCGACATAATCCCGGCGCGCGGTTTTACGGTACGGTTACCAGCAATCAGTTCTTCATCACGAATCGAAATTTCAACATGTTCAAGGATATACGCTGTTGCTTTCGCCCGGCGCAATATCACTGGTTCGCCTTCGGTTTGCCGATGGCTGGCGGTATAAAGCAGCGCCCGCTCCAGCGAGATTTCACGGGTATTGGCAAACAGTGCAGTTTTGAGGCGAGAGATACGATTCGTCATGAGGAACTCCTGTGGGAAAGCGACCCCGCCCTTGCGAGCGGGATAAGAACTTAAGCGGTTTGCGCCAGGTGAGCTTCAATTTTTCTCATAATGGCGTCAGCGCGTTTTACCGCGTCGCTGATGTTGACACGCACGATGGTCTTGCCAGCAAAACGCTCTTCAAACTTGATGCCGATATCTTTGGTCAGAATCACCATATCGGCGCTCGCCACGTCTTCCGCTGTCAGTTCATTTTCCAGACCAATTGACCCCTGGGTTTCTACTTTCACTTCCCAGCCTTTCGCTTTCGCGGCGCTTTCCAGTGCCTCTGCTGCCATATAAGTATGGGCAACACCTGAAGGACATGCGGTTACTGCAATAATTTTCGTCATGGCTCGTTCCTCAATTAATTTCAAAATCCAAATCCAGGTCGTCTTCTTTTTCATCAGATGAAGACCCATTTTTACGCGCCAGACTTTTCAGCACGTTCACACAAACTGCTGTCACTACTGCCCCGACAGCCACTGCTGCGATATAACCCAGCTTGCCTTCAACCACAGGCAGCACAATCAGACCACCCCAGCCTGCATAGCACTGCGCACCGACCAGCGCCGCAGTTACCGCACCACAAACAGAACCGACCATGATGGAAGGAATGACACGCAGCGGATCGGCAGCGGCGAAAGGAATCGCCCCTTCGGTGACACCAACGCACCCCATCACCAGCGCCGCTTTGCCGGTTTCACGCTCTTCTGCAGAGAAATTTTTACGACCAATCAGCGTCGCCAACCCCATACCCAGCGGTGGAACACAGATCCCCACGGCAGCAATGGCCACCACGGTATAAACGCCCTGAGCCACACAGATCAGCATGAAGGCATAGGCCACTTTGTTAACCGGGCCGCCCATATCAAAGGCCAGCATCAATCCCATGATCACCGCCAGCATCACTACGCTGCCTTGTTGCATGCCCTGAAGCCACTGGGTCAGGCTGTTGGTCAACGCCCCCACCGGCTCGCCCAGTCCCCACATCATGACACCAGCGGTAATCAGTGTGCCGACGATCGGAATGATGAAGATTGGCATCACCGAGCGCAGAACTTTATGTACCGGAATTTTCTTCAGGTAATGCACCACGATGCCGCCGATAATCCCGGCGATCAGCGCGCCAAAGAAGCCCGCACCAAAGCTGTTACCAACCCAGGCACCGATAGCGCACGGAGCCAGCGCAGAGCGTTCTGCAATGGAATAGCCGATGTAAGCGGCGAGGAAAGGCACCATCAGCGTCAAGCCTGCAACGCCGATATCAAACAGTTTTTTCAGATTCGGATCGGCTACGGCATCCGGCACTGCACCTTTGCCGTACAACATGACGGAAACCGCCAGCAAAATACCGCCCGATACCACGAAGGGAATCATGTGTGAAACGCCCGTCATTAAATGCTGACGGGTATTTTTCAGGATCTGCACCAACTCATTCATAAGCTGCTCCCGGGCTTGCGAAAGCCCATGTCCATATTTTTGATGAAGGAAACAATAGGCAATCGCAGGCAGAGCAAACAGTGGATAAAAAGGCCATTTACTGGACTTTTGTAATATCAGTACAAAAATGCGATCCGCCTCATAACTTGCGATAACCCGGAAGCCTGCCGCAAAACGGCGTCTTGTGAGACGCGTCGCAAATTGACGGTTACATTACATTTGTCCAGCTTTTGGCAGTTTTGTCACATGGCAGGCCGTTGCCGTGCGCTCTTATCCTGTAAACAGAAAACCGTACCGGGAGAGAGGCAATGGCCCTGATTGTGGAATTTATTTGTGAGCTGCCTAACGGCGTACATGCACGTCCGGCAAGCCACGTTGAAACGCTGTGTAATACTTTTTCATCACAAATTGAGTGGCATAACCTGCGCAGTGACCGTAAGGGCAACGCCAAAAGCGCTCTTGCGCTGATTGGCACCGATACGCTGGTGGGCGATAAGTGCCAGTTACTGATTTCCGGGGCCGATGAACAGGAAGCGCACCAGCGTTTAAGCCAATGGCTGCGTGATGAATTTCCCCACTGCGATGCGCCACTGGCAGAAGTTAAATCTGACGAACTGGAGCCGCTGCCGGTTTCACTGACCAATCTGAATCCGCAAATTATCCGCGCTCGCACCGTGTGCAGCGGTAGCGCAGGCGGCATTCTGACGCCGATCTCTTCTTTAGATCTCAATACGCTGGGTAACCTCCCCGCAGCCAAAGGCGTTGACGCCGAGCAATCCGCGCTGGAAAACAGCCTGACACTGGTACTGAAAAACATTGAGTTTCGTCTGCTGGATAGCGACGGTGCTACCAGCGCGATTCTGGAAGCGCACCGATCCCTGGCTGGCGATACTTCCCTGCGCGAACATTTACTGGCAGGCGTCAGCGCCGGATTAAGCTGTGCCGAAGCAATTGTTGCCAGCGCGAATCACTTTTGTGAAGAGTTTTCCCGTTCCAGCAGCAGCTACCTGCAAGAACGTGCGCTGGATGTGCGCGATGTCTGCTTCCAGTTACTCCAGCAAATCTACGGTGAGCAACGCTTTCCGGCACCGGGCAAGCTGACGCAGCCCGCCATTTGTATGGCTGATGAACTGACCCCTAGCCAGTTCCTCGAACTGGATAAAAATCACCTCAAAGGTCTGTTGCTGAAAAGTGGCGGCACTACCTCACACACGGTGATCCTTGCCCGTTCGTTCAACATTCCGACACTGGTTGGTGTGGATATTGATGCCCTTACTCCGTGGCAGCATCAAACGATTTATATCGACGGTAATGCCGGGGCGATTGTAGTCGAACCGACAGACGCGGTGGCGCGTTATTATCAACAAGAAGCCCGCGTGCAGGACGCACTGCGTGAGCAACAACGTGTCTGGCTGACCCAACAAGCCCGTACCGCTGACGGTATCCGCATTGAAATTGCCGCTAACATCGCTCACTCCGTCGAAGCGCAGACCGCATTCGGCAATGGTGCGGAAGGCGTTGGTTTGTTCCGCACTGAAATGCTCTATATGGATCGCACCAGCGCACCGGGCGAAAGCGAGTTGTACAACATTTTTTGTCAGGCGCTGGAGTCCGCCAACGGACGCAGCATTATTGTGCGCACTATGGATATTGGCGGTGACAAACCCGTTGATTATCTGAATATTCCCGCAGAAACTAACCCGTTCCTCGGTTATCGGGCCGTGCGTATTTATGAAGAGTACGCGTCGTTATTTACCACGCAGCTACGGTCGATCCTCCGTGCCTCCGCTCATGGCAGCCTGAAAATTATGATCCCGATGATCTCTTCAATGGAAGAGATCTTATGGGTGAAAGAAAAACTGGCGGAAGCTAAACAGCAGCTGCGTAACGAACACATTCCGTTTGATGAGAAGATCCAGCTCGGCATTATGCTGGAAGTGCCGTCAGTGATGTTCATCATCGATCAATGCTGTGAAGAGATTGATTTCTTTAGTATTGGTAGTAATGACCTGACGCAATATCTGCTGGCAGTGGATCGCGATAACGCTAAGGTAACTCGTCACTACAACAGCCTGAATCCGGCATTCTTACGAGCGCTTGATTACGCCGTGCAGGCAGTGCATCGCCAGGGCAAATGGATTGGTCTGTGCGGTGAACTGGGGGCGAAAGGTTCCGTGCTGCCGTTGCTGGTCGGTTTAGGGCTGGATGAACTGAGCATGAGCGCACCATCAATTCCAGCGGCGAAAGCGCGGATGGCGCAACTTGATAGCCGTGAGTGCCGCAAGTTGCTCAACCAGGCCATGGCCTGCCGCACTTCGCTGGAAGTGGAACACCTGCTGGCGCAATTCCGCATGACGCAACAGGACGCACCGCTGGTCACCGCCGAGTGCATCACGCTTGAAAGTGACTGGCGCAGCAAAGAAGAAGTGCTCAAAGGCATGACCGATAACCTGCTGCTGGCGGGCCGCTGCCGCTATCCGCGTAAACTGGAAGCCGACTTGTGGGCGCGTGAGGCCGTTTTCTCTACCGGTCTGGGCTTTAGTTTTGCCATTCCCCACAGCAAATCGGAACATATTGAGCAGTCCACCATCAGCGTGGCGCGTCTGCAAGCGCCGGTGCGCTGGGGAGATGATGAAGCGCAATTCATCATCATGTTAACACTGAACAAACACGCCGCAGGCGATCAACATATGCGCATTTTCTCGCGCCTCGCTCGCCGCATCATGCACGAAGAATTCCGTAACGCGCTGGTTAACGCCGCCTCTGCCGACGCTATCGCCAGCCTGCTGCAACATGAACTGGAACTTTAAAAGGAAACATCATGGAACTGTATCTGGACACCGCTAACGTCGCAGAAGTCGAACGTCTGGCACGCATATTCCCGATTACCGGGGTGACAACTAACCCGAGCATTATCGCTGCCAGCAAGGAGTCCATCTGGGAAGTGCTACCGCGTCTGCAAAAAGCGATTGGTGATGAGGGCATTCTGTTTGCTCAGACCATGAGTCGTGACGCGCAGGGGATGGTGGAAGAAGCGAAGCGCCTGCGCGACGCCATTCCGGGCATCGTGGTGAAAATCCCGGTGACTTCCGAAGGTCTGGCCGCCATTAAGATGCTGAAAAAAGAGGGTATTACTACACTTGGCACCGCTGTATATAGTGCCGCTCAAGGGTTACTGGCCGCACTGGCAGGGGCAAAATACGTTGCTCCGTATGTTAACCGCGTAGACGCCCAGGGCGGTGACGGCATTCGTACGGTTCAGGAGCTGCAAGCGCTGTTGGAAATGCACGCGCCAGAAAGCATGGTGCTGGCTGCCAGCTTTAAAACACCGCGTCAGGCGCTGGATTGTTTGCTGGCAGGATGTGAGTCCATCACCCTACCTTTAGATGTAGCGCAACAAATGCTCAATACGCCTGCGGTAGAGTCAGCTATAGAGAAGTTTGAACACGACTGGAAAGCTACATTTGGCAATATCAATCTCTAAGGGAACTATTATGGACCGTATTATTCAATCTCCAGGTAAATACATCCAGGGTGCTGATGTCATTAATCGTCTGGGCGAATACCTGAAACCACTGGCAGAACGCTGGTTAGTTGTTGGTGATAAATTTGTATTAGGATTTGCTCAGGCTACCGTAGAGCAAAGCTTTAAAGATGCCGGGCTGGTTGTTGAAATCGCACCGTTTGGCGGCGAATGTTCACAAAATGAGATCGACCGTCTGCGCGGCATCGCGGAGACTGCCCAGTGTGGCGCAATTCTCGGTATCGGTGGTGGTAAAACCCTCGATACCGCTAAAGCACTGGCTCACTACATGAGTGTACCGGTTGCAATCGCACCGACCATCGCCTCTACCGACGCACCGTGCAGTGCGTTGTCTGTTATCTACACCGACGACGGCGAGTTTGACCGCTACCTGTTGCTGCCAAACAACCCGGAACGCGTTATTGTTGATACCAAAATTGTTGCTGGCGCGCCTGCACGTCTGTTAGCAGCGGGTATCGGTGATGCGCTGGCAACCTGGTTTGAAGCACGCGCCTGTTCCCGTAGCGGCGCTACCACTATGGCGGGCGGTAAGTGTACCCAGGCAGCTCTTGCGCTGGCTGAACTGTGCTACAACACTCTGCTGGAAGAAGGCGAAAAAGCGATGCTTGCCGCCGAACAGCATGTAGTAACCCCTGCGCTGGAACGCGTGATTGAAGCGAACACCTATTTAAGCGGTGTAGGCTTTGAAAGTGGTGGTCTGGCTGCGGCGCACGCAGTTCATAACGGCCTGACCGCTATTCCAGATGCGCATCACTATTATCACGGTGAAAAAGTGGCATTTGGTACACTGACGCAGCTGGTACTGGAAAATGCTCCGCTGGAAGAGATCGAAACTGTTGCCGCCCTGTGCCATTCCGTTGGCCTGCCGATCACGCTGGCGCAACTGGATATTAAAGAAGATATCCCGGCGAAAATGCGCATTGTTGCGGAAGCATCTTGTGCAGAAGGTGAAACCATCCACAACATGCCTGGCGGCGCAACACCAGATGAAGTATATGCCGCGCTGCTGGTAGCCGACCAGTACGGTCAGCGTTTCCTGCAAGAGTGGGAATAATCCACACCAAACTCCCGCGTCAGCGGGAGTTTTTTATCCGCTTCCGGACATTTCCCTCACAGAACATTCAAACGCTCTGAAGGTCGAATCTGTGAATATTTTTTCACGGACGAAACAGATGAAAGCTTCACTGGCGTTGTTCAGTCTTCTGACGGTATTTACCAGTTACTCCTTAAAATCTCCCGCTGTCCCACCAACCGTGGTACAAATCCAGTCCAACACCAATCTTGCCATCGCAGACGGTGCCAGACAGCAAATTGGCAGCACGCTATTTTACGATCCGGCGTATGTGCAGCTTACTTATCCTGGCGGTGATGTCCCGCAAGAACGCGGCGTATGTTCCGATGTGGTGATCCGCGCCCTGCGCAGCCAGAAGGTCGATTTGCAAAAACTGGTTCACGAAGATATGGCGAAGAATTTTGCCGATTATCCGCAAAAGTGGAAGTTAAAGCGCCCGGACAGCAACATCGATCACCGTCGGGTGCCTAATCTGGAAACCTGGTTTACCCGCCACGATAAAACGCGCCCCACCAGCAAAAACGCCAGTGACTACCAAGCGGGCGATATTGTCTCCTGGCGATTAGATAATGGGCTGGCACATATTGGGGTGGTTTCAGATGGCTTCGCCCGCGACGGTACGCCGCTGGTGATACATAACATTGGCGCAGGCGCGCAGGAAGAAGACGTGCTGTTTAGTTGGCAGATGGTGGGGCACTATCGGTATTTTGCTAAATGAGCGCTCGCCCCACCTGTAAAAAATTCAGATCCTTTTTACGCTGACGGCTTCTTTTTTCTTACGGCTCACCAGCGCCAGTGCCAGCACAATCAGCACAATGCCGCTACCTTCAACGGCCCCCGGATTTTCACCGAGCAGCCACCAGGAAAAGAGTACGCCGCAAACAGGAACTGCTAACGTGCTTAGGCTGGCGATACTGGCGGGTAAGTTTTTCAATACAAACAGCCATAAGCTCCAGGCCAGCGCTGTCGCCAGAATCGCACTGTAGGCCAGCGCCCAGAACACGGTGGGCTGCCAGTCAATTTCACGTTGCGGCACCAGTAAAGCGACCACGCTCATCACCAGCGCCGCATACAGCATCTGCCAGGATGTTAGCGACAATAAATCCACGCGCGGATGGCGGGCATACAGACGTTTAGCAACAATCGCGCTCGCCCCCCAACTGACACCGGAGAGGATTGCCAGCATGGCGCTTTTCATCGAGGAGAAATCGAGCTGCCACGGTTGTAACACCAGCAGTAAGCCAACGGCGGCAATAAGAATCGCGAAATATTGTCCGCGTCGCAGGCGTTCACCGAGAAACAACGCGGCGAAAATCACCACCCAGAACGGCATGGTATAGCTCAGGATCGCCACCTTCCCCGCTCCGCCGCTGACCAGCGCCCATTGTGCCAGGCCAATCATTCCGCAGGTTTGTAACAGGGCAATGGCTAAGGTGTATTTAAACGGTGTCGGGCGCATGCCGCGACCACGTAATAAAAGGACGATGAATAAAACGAGAGCGCCGAAAATGCAGCGTAAAGCGGTAAAGTCGAAGGCACCGATGTAGCTGGTGACTTGCTTCATGAAAATCCAGCTATAACTCCAGATAAGTGTGAGCACAACCAGGCCACTGATTGCCAGTGGGTTGCTCTTTCCTGCGGCAGACATGAGAGATCCAGTGTGTAGTTTTCCTGTGGACACTATACGCCGGTAAAGAAACTTCAGCGACTGCCTGAAAGACAGTCGCTGAAGAAGGTCAGATTACAGCAGGTCGAAACGGTCGAGGTTCATCACTTTCACCCATGCCGACACGAAGTCTTTAACAAATTTCTCGTGGGCATCACTGCTGGCATAAACTTCCGCCACCGCACGCAGGACTGAGTTAGAACCAAAGACCAGATCCGCACGGCTGGCCGTGTATTTAACTTCGCCGGTTTCACGGTCACGGCCTTCGAACAGCTCTTTCGATTCGTCGGTCGCTTTCCACTCGTAACGCATGTCCAGCAAGTTCACGAAGAAGTCATTGCTCAATACACCAACGCGGTCAGTGAAGACACCGTTTTTGCTGCCATCGAAGTTGGCACCCAGTACGCGCATCCCGCCCACCAGCGCGGTCATTTCCGGCGCGGTCAGCGTCAGTTGCTGGGCTTTATCAATCAGCAGTGACTCGGTGGTGGAAACGTCCAGACGAGCGCGATAGTTACGGAAACCGTCAGCAATTGGTTCCAGCAGTTCGAACATTTCAATGTCAGTCTGATCCTGACGCGCATCAACGCGGCCCGGCGTAAACGGTACATGAATGCTCAAACCTGCGGCGCTTGCGGCTTTCTCTACGCCAACCACACCAGCCAGCACAATGATATCCGCCAGCGAAGCTTTGCCAGACTCTTTCTGAATTTTCTCCAGAACTGGCAGAGCACGAACGGCTGCTGCGTTCACATCCCAGTCGCGCTGAGGCATTAATGCCAGACGCGCACCGTTGGCACCACCACGTTTGTCGCCACCACGGAAGGTTGAAGCAGACGCCCAGGCCACCGACACCAGCTCACTAACAGACAGACCAGAATCTGCAATCGCGAATTTCAGATCGATAATGTCCTGCTCGGTCGGGTTGTAGATCGGCTGCGGCAGCGGATCTTGCCAGATCAGATCTTCTTTCGGTACTTCCGGCCCGATGTAGCGAGATTTCGGCCCCATATCCCTGTGCGTCAGTTTGAACCAGGCACGGGCAAAGGCTTCGTTGAACGCCTGCGGATCGTTGAGGAAGCGACGAGAGATCTTCTCGAACTCAGGATCAAAACGTAGCGTCAGGTCGGTGACCAGCATTGTCGGTTTACGTTTCTTCGACGGATCAAACGGATCCGGGATAATTTCCGGTGCGTCTACCGCTTCGAACTGGATTGCGCCAGCCGGGCTGCGGGTCTGTACCCACTCATATTTGAACAGGTTCTCGAAGAAATAGTTGCTCCACTGGGTCGGTGTCTGAGTCCAGACCACTTCCAGACCAGAGGTGATGGCATCTGCGCCAACGCCGCTGCCGTAAGTGCTCGCCCAGCCTAAACCTTGTTCTTCAATCGGTGCAGCTTCTGGATCAGGACCTACGTTAGAAGTCGGACCGGCACCGTGGGTTTTACCCAGTGTATGACCACCCGCAATCAGCGCCACGGTTTCTTCGTCGTTCATGCCCATGTTGCCGAAGGTCGCGCGGATGGCCGCAGCCGCAGAGAGCGGTTCACCGCTGTGATCCGGGCCTTCCGGGTTAACGTAAATCAGGCCCATCTCGGTTGCGCCCAGCGGTGCTTTCGCCAGCGCTTCCGGATGACGGTGAGTCAGCCAGGCTTTTTCATCACCCCAGTTAACGTCCAGATCCGGTTCCCAGACGTCTTCACGACCGGCACCAAAACCGAAGGTACGGAAGCCGGAGTTTTCCAGCGCCACGTTACCCGCGAGGATAAACAGGTCGGCCCAGGAGATTTTCTGACCATATTTCTGTTTGATTGGCCACAACAGGCGACGCGCTTTATCGAGGCTTACGTTATCCGGCCAGGAGTTCAGCGGTGCAAAACGTTGCTGACCACGACCCGCGCCGCCGCGACCGTCGATTGAACGGTAAGTACCCGCGCCGTGCCAGGCCATACGAATAAACAGACCGGCGTAGCTGCCCCAGTCGGCGGGCCACCACGGTTGAGATTCTGTCAGCAGGGCTTTCAGATCTTTTTTCAGGCCGTAGTAATCTAATTTGCTGAATTCTTTGCGGTAGTCAAAGTCCTCACCCAGCGGGTTAGAACGATTAGAATGTTGGTTTAACAGGTCAACACGGAGTTGATTTGGCCACCAGTCGCGCGTGGTTGTGCCCCCACCCGCGCTCTGGTCGTGACCGCCCTGATGGAACGGGCATTTGCCAGTGGCTGTCGTGTTATGGATATCGTCTGACGTGCTCATCAATGTGCTCCCCTCTACAGTGTTACCGTTACGATACACAGCGTTAGAGAGAAGTTATAATTGAATTAATCCACGGATGCGATAGTTGAGATCTTACATATTGTTGGTTAAAGAGATGTAGATCAAATTGATCGTAATTAAGACTTTTTGATTATGTCCGATTTCGGACAAATGCTTTATAAAAAAGGTTTTAGCTTCGTATTCTTCAAGAAATGAGGGAGAAAACAAGGCTGACTACCTTATTTTCTCACTCGCATTTCGAGGCAGCATTTTGTGCTCTGTTTAAAATTTGTGATCACAGTGTGATTTTCACAAAAGGCACACTATTTATAAACCAGGACGAACACCCAGCGTATGGCAAATCGCATAACTCATTTCAGCGCGGTTAAGCGTATAGAAGTGGAAATCTTTCACTCCTTCACGGCTTAAAATCTTCACCATATCCATCGCGATATTTGCGCCCACCAGCTTGCGGGTTTCAGCATCGTCATCCAGGCCGTCGAACATTTGTGCCATCCACGCCGGAATACGCACGTTAGTCATGTCGGCAAATTTCTTCGCCTGTTTAAAGTTCGAAACCGGCAAAATGCCCGGAATAATTTCCACATCAATGCCTGCCGAGACGCAGCGATCGCGAAAACGCAGGTAGCTTTCAACATCGAAGAAGAACTGAGTAATGGCGCGGTTGGCTCCGGCATCCACTTTTCGTTTCAGGTTAAGCAAATCTGCCTGGGCGCTTTTCGCTTCCGGATGCACTTCCGGATACGCCGCCACTGAGATATCGAAATCCGCGACCTCTTTTAACAACGTCACCAGGTCAGAAGCATACATTTCTGGCTTACCACTTCCCGGCGGCAGGTCGCCACGCAGCGCCACGATATGGCGAATACCGTTGTTCCAGTAGTCGCGTGCAATGGTGCGCAGCTCGTCGGGCGTCGCATCAATACAGGTAAGATGTGGTGCTGCTTCCAGACCAGTGCGATCTTTAATGCCTTTAATAATGCTGTGCGTACGGTCGCGCTCGCCGGAGTTCGCGCCATAGGTCACCGATACAAACTTCGGTTTCAGACTGCTAAGGCGATCGATGGAGTTCCACAGGGTCTGCTCCATTTCACTGGTACGCGGCGGGAAAAACTCGAACGAAACGTTAATCTGCCCCTGGACTTCTGCCAGACTCTGATTCAGGGCATCCCGCTGGCTGGCGTGAAAAAAGCTCATACCTTACCTCATCAATCGCTTGTAGTTATATGTTGTGTTGTGCACATCTATCCGTTTAGACGTCCAGATGTAAAGATGAAGGAAAAGCTGAAGGGCGTCAACCGAAAAATGACCAATGATGGTGAGGAAAAATCAGGGAAGATGAAAAAAACTCATCTTAATTAGAGGTAATAAAGAGATTTCTTTATAGCGCAATCAACCTCACTCGTTTTGACTGATATACAGGCAACACAACGGCACCTGTTCTCATTCGAAAAACAACGCCCTGCCACCGGATGGTGATGCTAAAGCATCTGATTCGGCCTGCGCTCTCGTGTAGGCCGAATACAGAATCTGCGAAATCAACGGGTAACAAACAGTAGGGTCAACTCAGTGCGTACTTTTATTTAATATCTTTCACGCGCATACCGTTGATCTGTTCATCCGTGATGGTGTTACCCGCTTTAAAGTAATCAACCACCGCGTGATAAACGTAATAACCGCCCGTCGTATTGCGCGCTTTACCCTCGGTAAACGCGGTAAAACCATCTCCACCATCAGCAAGGAAACTCTGAGTGGCAATGTGGTAAACCGTCGCATCTTCAATCGGTTTGCCATTCAGAGTCAGCGAGATAACCCGCTGACCAACCGGCTTGCTGCTGTCGTACTTCATTTCCAGGCCTTTCGATACCTGTAAAACGCCATTACTTAAACTTGCGCCGTGTTCCATCAAACTGCGTAATTGTTTACCCGTGAGTTCCATCGTCACCAGTTCGTTGGGGAACGGGAAGGTACTGATGACGCCACCCATCGTAATTGCACCCGCCGGGATCTCATTGCGAATCCCACCAGAGTTGGTTAACGCCAACTGGGTATTTTTACCCGCCGCTGCCAGCAAAGCGTCTGCCGCCAGGTTCCCGAGAGAAGCTGATTCACCATAGGCACGTTTTAGTTCAACCGGCGATTGCGCCACCGTTTGTTGCACCACTTCATCCAGCTTTTTATTCCAGCCTTCGATCACCTGTTTTGTTTGCGCATCGGGCTTCCACTCATCGGCGTAAATGGTTTTAAGCTCGAAGTTTTTCACCGTAAAAGTGTGCGGCTTCTCTTTGTAGTCGAGAACCAGTTTACCCACATCAATCCCGCCGCTGTCAGTGGAAAGGATGAGCGTATTGCCGACTTTAATCGGTTCTGGCGTACCCACATGTGCATGTCCGGTGATCAAAATATCCAGCCCTTTCACCTGACTTGCCGTCTGAATATCTTTATCCAGTGCGCGGCGCACATCTGTGCCTCCCATACTGGACTGGCGGGCCGGAACACCTTCGTGAATCAGCGCAACGGTCAAATCAACCTTGCCTTTGAGTTCATCGATATAACGTTGTAGCCATTTAATTTCATCACGCGCCTCAATACCCACTCGCGTTGCCGCAGATACCGTATCATTAAAGGCAAATACACCGTGCAAACCAATCACGCCAATTTTCACGCCGTCTTTTTCAATGATGGTATAGGGCTTATCCCAGAATGATTTACTGCTGTTCTGATAAAAAACATTACCCTGCACAATCGGGAATTTTGCCTGACTCAACTGTAATAACGTATTGTCCCAGCCGTGATCAAATTCATGATTACCTATAGTGACCGCATCGAACGGCATGGTATTCATAATATCGATAATCGCCTTGCCTTTAGTCAGGCTGCTGATATACGGCCCGGTAAAATAGTCACCCGCATCAAAAAACCAGGTCACTTTGTTTTTAGCTTTTTCTTGTTTAACAAGCGTAGTGATATTTGCCCAGCCGCCAATATCCCGTTTACCGTCAGCAATCCACGGCACTTTATAAGGCTCTACATGTGCATGGAGGTCGTTGGTATAAATAATGGTGACATCTTTGGCGCAGGCCCAAAACGGCAGTGTTAATGCGATACCCGCAGCAAGCATTTTAATTTTCATAAATAGTCCCTTTCAGTGAGATAAAGGATTGCTACATTACGTTCTGAAAGAGTTATTTATGTGAGAGTAATCACATCCATAAGGGAGCGTTGCCGGACAAAATCAACGACCTTGTGAAATCGTTGGTGAAATATGTCGACTCTGTTTACGATTAATGCCTGCAAGTCGTTTGGTTGCCGTAATTTAGGACTACCAATATCTCCTGATTATAGCTGGCCTGATTATCGACTGGGTTATCCGGCATTGCACTGTCGGGCATGCGGAAGTTACCCGCCTTTGTTTGACGAGCAACAATTTCGTGACTGGCTGTCAGTTCACTTATCTACTTTTGCAACTGAGAAAGGCCATTTCTGCCCGGTATGTTATGGCACTGAGACGATTTGTTATGGTCACAATCCACAGGGATCGCAACGCATTCAATGTCGTAACTGCAAAAAAGTCTGGACGCCCAAACAATATCAGAAAGAAATAACGCCTCCCGAAATAATCGAAACGGTTGCTCTTCTGGTGCCATTTCAGGGAGCCAGCGGCGGGCAGAAACTGTATGTTTTAATGAGTTTTGATGCTCTTCGCGGTAATATTCTTCATCTTTCTACTAATTACACTCAGCATCAAGCTGGAGAAAGTTTGCATTATCGATACAGAGGAAATACAGAACCTGAGTTACACGACAATAGTATTGTACAACGCGTTGATATGCGCGAAACACAATTTCTACGGCGCAGTCAGTTTGATGAAATTCAATATGGCTGCGCAGCGCTCAAGCGCAATGCTAAAGGCGCTATTCTGCGTCCGGTTATCACTGCACACGGGCATTTCAGAGTACTGAATATTTTATTCCCTACAGTAAAAACACATGTAATTTCACACGAGTGTTTTTTAAGAGGTGCCATTATTACGGCCTGGGCAGATCTCTTTCGCCAACAGCAAGGTGAAATTTGGTTTATTGAAGAGGAAATAGCTGACGATACCGATAATATGCCCTTGAGTTTTCAGGGAACAACTTATCACGGTTGGTGGAAAAATCAGTGGCAACTCTGGGGTCAGGGAAAAAATCGTAAAATGGTATGTTCATTAACGGGCGGAAAGAGCAGCAAAGCCAAAATGCTCTCTTTAGCAACCAGCAGACATTTTATCCACTGGCTACATAAACAAGCCGTATTTACTCACAGCACCCCGCTTTCCGCAGGGCGCGTAACGAAAATACTGCTTTCTCTGGCTCAGGATTACAACAACTGCGCCAGACGGTTAATATCCGACTGAATTGCCCCAGCGGTGACGTCGCGTCCCGCGCCTGGCCCACGGATCACCAGCGGATTATCGCGATACCAGCGGCTTTCGATGGCAAAGACGTTATCGCACGGTAGTAGTGATGCCAGCGGATGGTCTTCACGCACCGCTTCCACGCCTACTCGCGCTTTGCCGTTGGCATCGAAACGCGCCACGTAGCGCAACACCAGCCCCATTTCACGGGCCGCTTCCAACCGTTGTACCATCTGCTCATTAAGTTCATCACCATTTTCAAAGAAATGGTCGATGCTTCCCCCTTCGCAATGGGTTGGCACCAGTGATTCAACACGCACCTGGTCCGGTTCAATGTTGTAACCCGCTTCACGCGCCAGAATCACCAGCTTGCGCATCACGTCTTTGCCGGAGAGGTCATCACGCGGGTCAGGCTCGGTTAAGCCCTGCTGCCACGCCTGATCCACCAGCTCGGTAAACGGCACGCTACCGTCGAATTGCAGGAACAGCCAGGAGAGTGTGCCGGAGAAGATCCCGCTGATCGACAAAATAGTGTCGCCGCTGTCGATCAGATCGCGCACGGTATGGTTGATCGGCAAACCTGCGCCGACGGTGGCGTTGTATAGCCAGTGACGCCCGGTTTTTTCGAACGCGTCGTGGATCTGGCGATATTTATTGCTGTCGCTCGCTCCCGCCAGTTTGTTGGCACTGATGACGTGGAAACCGTGGCTGGCGAAATCGAGGTATTGATCGGCCAGTTGCTGACTGGCGGTAACGTCCAGCACCACTAAATCATCATACGGATGGGCACGCATCCACAGGAACAGCGACTCTTCATCCTGCTCGACGGCTTCATCATTAAAGAAGGCTAGCGCGCGGCTGGCGTCCAGCCCGTCATAGCTCAACAGGCTACGGCGGCTATCTACCACGCCTGCCAGCACAAATTCAAAGCCGGTGCGCGCCGAGAGCGTGCTCTGCTCACGGGCGAACAGTTCCAGCCAGCGGGAACCGATATTGCCCTTACCGAACAATACCAGGCCGATGCGTTTTTCTGCGCGGAAGACGGACTGATGCAGCCCCTGAATCAGGCTTTCGGTCGGCCCGGTGCGCAGTACTGCCACCAGGCTGATGCCGTCATCGGACTGCCAGGTAAATTCGACCGGCTGGCCTTTCAGTTGCTGCCAGAAGCGGTGGCAATGCAGCGGGTTGCGGGTGACGCCTGCACCAACCATCGCCACCAGCGCCAGCCCCTGGCGCAGACGCAGTTCGCCGGGTAATCCTGCTTCGTCGAGGATTTTCAGCGCACTGTCGGCCACTTCCGAGGTGTAGCAAAATTGCAGCAACTGGCGATCATTATGTACGCCAACCGCCAGTGGGCGCACCTGAGCACGTTTCAGGATTTGGTCGATCTCTTTATGCGCCAGTTTGAAATCCTGACTGGCGGGCACCTGAAACTCAATCAAACAAACATCATCGTGGCTGGTGACAATACGCGCGCCAGTACCGGAAGCCAGCACGCGTTCAATGCGCGTGGAACCTTGATCCGGCGTGTAGCTACAGCGCAGTTGTAGGTCGATTTCACTACCGGATACTGGCTGTAAAGTACGGGCGTGAAGAACGGGGGCCGCCAGACGCGCCAGTTCGCTGGCTTCATCAAGACGCAGCAATGGCAGCAGACAGGCATCTTTCACTTTACGCGGGTCGGCACTATATACCCCGGCGACATCGCTCCAGATGGTTACGCGGGAAACACCCGCCAGCGCACCGATTTGTGTCGCGGAATAGTCGGAACCGTTACGCCCCAGCAGCACCGTTTCACCTGCGTTGTTACGGCTGATAAATCCGGTCACCACCAGGCGTTTGCCCGGATGTTGCACCAGCAGTTGTTGCAGCAATGGGTACGAAAGGCCTTCATCAACCTGTGGCTGCGCGGCACGTTCAGCGCGTAAAAACTCGCGGGCATCAAGCCAGGCTGCAGGCAATCCTTGTTGATTAAGCACCGCAGACATTAAGCGTGCCGACCACACTTCACCGTGGCCCACCACTTCCGCATACACCGCATCGTTAATACCGCTGTCGAGCAACGCCGCCAGGCGCTCAAGATCGCTGATAAAGGCACTAATGAGGCTATCGGCTTCTTCGGCGGGTAGCAGGCCGCTAATCAGATCGCACTGATAACGACGTAGCGTTTGTTGAACCTGATGCGCAGAGAGACGATCGGTCTGGCTTAGTTTCAACCAGTTAATCAACTGGTTAGTGGTGCTACCGGCGGCGGAAACCACCATCATATCGTCGGGCTGAGAGTACTCCGCCATAATGCCCGCGACACGCAAATAACACTTCACATCAGCCAGACTACTGCCACCAAATTTATGCAGTTGACGACCTTTCGCCCCTGCCTGCGCAATCACACTCATTTTTACCCCTTGTTTGCAGCCCGGAAGCCATTTTCCAGGTCGGCAATTAAATCTTCGCCATCTTCAATACCGGTGGAGATACGCAGCAGCGTCTCGGAGATCCCGGCGGCAGCACGCGCTTCTGGTGCCATGCCTGCATGTGTCATGGTTGCGGCGTGAGAGATTAAACTTTCCACTCCCCCTAATGATTCCGCCAGCGTAAACAACGACAACCCGCCCAGGAAACGACGCAGCGTCTGCTCATCGCCATCCAGTTCAAAACTCAACATTGCGCCAAAGCCTTTTTGCTGGCGCGCGGCAATTTCATGCCCCTGATTTTCCGGCAGCGACGGGTGATACAGTTTTTTCACCAACGGCTGGGTTTGCAGATATTTCACAATCGCCTGCGCGTTGCGCTGCGCCAGCTCCATACGCGGCACCAGCGTTCGCAACCCGCGTAGCAGCAGATAGCTGTCAAACGCGCCGCCCGTCACACCAATATTGTTTGCCCACCAGGCCAGTTCGGTGACAACGTCCGGGTCTTTAGCAATCACCACGCCAGCCACTACATCTGAGTGACCGTTCAGATATTTCGTGCATGAATGCAACACCAGATCGGCACCCAATGCCAGTGGATTTTGTAATGCCGGGCTTAAGAAGGTGTTATCCACCACGCTCACCGCCCCGACTTCCCTTGCCAGATGGCAGATTTTCGCAATATCCACGACGCGTAACAATGGATTACTTGGGCTTTCTACCAGTACTAGTTTGGGTTTTTCTGCCAGTGCAGCCTGCAATGCCTGCTCATCTCCTTGATCAACAAACAGCACGCGATAACAGCCGCGTTTCGCCAGGCTGTCGAACAGGCGATAGCTGCCGCCGTAGCAGTCGTGCGGTGCAACCAGCAAATCGCCAGGTTTCAAAAAGACGGTTGTTACCAGGTGGATGGCAGACATGCCGGTATTAGTCAGCACTGCACCAGCACCGCCTTCCAGTTCTGCCAGCGCACGCTGAACCACATCGCGCGTTGGGTTGCCGCGACGCGAGTAATCATGCGCGCGCGGTTCATTAAATCCGGTAAAGTTATAGGTGCTGGAAAGATGGATTGGAGGGACAACGCAACCATACTGTTCGTCGTCATTTAACCCGCTACGCACTGCGATGGTGGCCTGTTTACGCGTCATGTGATGAAGTTCCCTGGGCTTTGTCGGTGAAATCTCAGGCACCAGAGTAAACATTGTGTTAATGGACGTCAATACATCTGGACATCTAAACTTCTTTGCGTATAGATTGAGCAAATCCCAAATAGCCGTTAAAATTATATGCATTATCACGCCAACAGGTGCATTACACGATGTCACGGTAACGCCTGTACGGTAAACTATGCGGGTTTACGGTCAGTACCCATATTAACTGTGTGGTCTGATCTCAATTTATTGACGAAGAGGATTAAGTATCTCATGGCTGAATGGAGCGGCGAATATATCAGCCCATACGCTGAGCACGGCAAGAAGAGTGAACAAGTCAAAAAGATTACGGTTTCCATTCCTCTTAAGGTGTTAAAAATCCTCACCGATGAACGCACGCGTCGTCAGGTGAACAACCTGCGTCACGCTACCAACAGCGAGCTGCTGTGCGAAGCGTTTCTGCATGCCTTTACCGGGCAACCTCTGCCGGATGATGCCGACCTGCGTAAAGAGCGCAGCGACGAAATCCCGGAAGCGGCAAAAGAGATCATGCGTGAGATGGGGATTAACCCGGAAACGTGGGAATACTAAAGCGGAAAAGAGCGGCGCGGAGTTAACCAGCCGCTTTTTTCATACATGGACGTTTAACTATGAAATACAGGCTACTGATCCTCAGCCTGCTGGTTTCTGTGCCTGCCTTTGCCTGGCAGCCGCAAACTGGCGACATCATCTTTCAAATCTCTCGCTCATTGCAAAGTAAAGCGATCCAACTGGCGACCCATTCCGATTACAGCCACACCGGTATGCTGGTGATGCGTAACAAAAAGCCCTACGTTTTTGAAGCGGTCGGCCCGGTGAAATACACCCCGCTCAAGCAGTGGATCGCCCACGGTGAAGATGGCAAATACATTGTTCGCCGCGTTGAAGGCGGACTGAATACCGAACAACAGCAAAAACTGGCGCAAACGGCAAAACGTTATCTCGGCAAACCGTACGATTTCAGCTTCTCGTGGAGTGATGATCGCCAGTACTGTTCGGAAGTAGTGTGGAAGGTTTACCAGAACGCACTGGGAATGCGCGTGGGTGAACAGCAAAAACTGAAAGAGTTCGATCTCAGCAACCCGCTGGTTCAGGCGAAGCTCAAAGAACGTTACGGGAAAAATATTCCGCTTGAGGAAACGGTGGTCTCGCCACAAGCCGTTTTCGATGCGCCACAACTCACCACAGTCGCCAAAGAATGGCCGCTGTTTTCGTGGTAATGGATGATGAAAAAAATAATTCCCGCCGTAGTCTGTTTGTTGCTTTGTAGTTGCACGACCTTTCCGCAAGCTGTCGCTCCGGTAAACAATGACTTTGCAGGTCAGCATAATATTTATATTGTCAGTCACGGCTGGCATACCGGGATTGTGGTGCCCGCTGCAAACGTTAATCGCGTTTTACCGCAACTCGACGCGAGATTTGCGCAACCAAAATGGTATGAAATCGGCTGGGGCGATAAAGGCTTTTATCAGGCACAGGAAATTACCAGCAGCCTGACACTACAGGCGATGTTCTGGTCTACTGGCGCAGTAATGCATGTGGTGGCGTTCTCTGCCCCACCTGAACGCTATTTTCCTGGCAGTGAAGTTAAGCCACTGACAATTAACAACGGTCAACTTTCGACCTTAATGTTATTTATTGGTCGGAGCTTTTCCCGTAGCGACGCGGGAAATATTATTCCGCTCAAAAAAGGCATTTATGGTGACAGCCAGTTTTATGCCGCGAATGGTCGCTATGGGATTTTAAATACCTGTAATAAATGGACGGCAAAAGGGTTACAAAGCGCGGGGATAGAGATTGAACCAGCTTTAAAATTGACGGCAGGAAGTGTGATGAGCGCAATGCCTTAAAGTTTTTCAGGCACAAAAAAAGCGCCGTGCGGCGCTTTTTTCGGAAATCCGGTCTTATTTGCTGCCCGGGATGTTGAAACGCTTGTTGAAGCGGTCAACACGGCCACCGGTAGCAACATCACGCTGTTTGCCAGTGAAGAACGGGTGGCACTTGCTGCACACGTCGAGGTTCAGATCATGACCAACGGTGGAGCGGATTTTCATTACGTTACCGCAAGAGCAGCTAGCAGTAATTTCTTCGTATTTCGGGTGAATATCTTTTTTCATGGGAAAACCTCGGTTTAAGGCCGCGTCGCTCTTCCAGCCCTAACGCCAGACACCACGCGATGTTTAAAGTATAGTTTGACACGATCATTTCGTATCAAAGGCGCCGAATCATACAGAAATTAACCAGCGTATGCAAACTGATCCGCACTCCTCTACGGCAATGTGTATACTGTTCCACCGAATTTCAAGTCAGGATGATGCTATGCCCGTTGCTCACGTTGCCTTGCCCGTTCCGCTTCCTCGTACCTTTGACTATCTGCTGCCAGAAGGCATGACGGTTAAAGCCGGGTGTCGCGTGCGCGTGCCGTTTGGCAAACAGCAGGAGCGTATCGGGGTTGTGGTGTCAGTTAGCGACGTCAGCGAGCTGCCGCTTAACGAGCTGAAAGCGGTAGTAGAAGTGCTGGACGTTGAGCCGGTATTTACTCACTCCGTCTGGCGATTACTGCTATGGGCCGCGGATTACTATCATCATCCGATTGGCGATGTGCTGTTTCATGCCTTGCCGATTTTACTGCGCCAGGGGCGGCCTGCGGCGAACGCGCCGATGTGGTATTGGTTTGCCACTGAACAAGGTCAGGCAGTGGATCTGAACAGCCTGAAACGCTCACCCAAGCAACAACAGGCGCTGGCAGCGTTACGGCAAGGCAAAATCTGGCGTGATCAGGTTGCCACGCTCGAATTTAATGATGCCGCGTTGCAGGCGCTGCGCAAAAAAGGTCTGTGTGATTTAGCAAGTGAAACACCAGAGTTTAGCGACTGGCGCACGAACTATGCCGTTTCTGGTGAACGGTTGCGATTGAATACCGAACAGGCCACCGCTGTTGGCGCAATTCATAGCGCGGCAGATACTTTTTCTGCCTGGCTGCTGGCGGGTGTTACCGGTTCCGGTAAAACGGAAGTCTATTTAAGCGTGCTGGAAAACGTGCTCGCTCAGGGCAAACAGGCGCTGGTGATGGTGCCGGAAATCGGCCTGACACCGCAAACTATTGCCCGTTTTCGTGAGCGGTTTAATGCGCCAGTGGAAGTTCTGCATTCCGGCCTGAACGACAGCGAGCGTCTTTCGGCGTGGTTGAAAGCGAAAAATGGTGAGGCGGCGATTGTGATCGGCACCCGCTCCGCGCTGTTTACGCCGTTTAAAAATCTCGGTGTGATTGTCATTGATGAAGAGCACGACAGTTCCTACAAGCAGCAGGAAGGCTGGCGCTATCATGCCCGCGACCTGGCGGTGTATCGTGCGCACAGCGAGCAAATCCCGATTATTCTTGGCTCCGCAACGCCCGCGCTGGAAACGTTATGCAACGTCCAGCAGAAAAAATACCGCCTGCTACGCCTGACCCGTCGGGCAGGGAATGCGCGTCCGGCAATTCAACACGTGCTGGATTTAAAAGGTCAGAAGGTGCAGGCTGGTCTGGCTCCGGCGTTAATCACCCGTATGCGCCAGCATTTACAGGCCGACAACCAGGTTATCCTCTTTCTTAACCGCCGTGGCTTTGCGCCTGCCTTGCTGTGCCACGACTGCGGCTGGATTGCCGAATGCCCACGTTGCGATCACTACTACACGCTGCATCAGGCGCAACAGCATTTGCGCTGTCACCACTGTGACAGTCAGCGTCCGGTGCCGCGCCAGTGCCCTTCCTGCGGTTCCACGCACCTGGTCCCCGTGGGGCTGGGCACCGAACAGCTTGAACAGACGCTTGCGCCGATGTTCCCCGGCGTGCCCATTTCTCGTATCGACCGCGATACCACCAGCCGCAAAGGGGCGCTTGAACAACAACTGGCGGAAGTGCATCGCGGCGGCGCGAGGATTTTGATCGGCACGCAAATGCTGGCGAAAGGTCACCACTTTCCGGATGTGACGCTGGTGGCATTACTGGACGTAGACGGCGCGCTGTTTTCTGCCGATTTTCGCTCGGCAGAGCGTTTTGCCCAACTTTATACCCAGGTGGCTGGCCGTGCCGGACGTGCGGGTAAACAGGGCGAAGTAGTGCTGCAAACGCACCATCCTGAACATCCGCTGTTGCAAACGTTGCTCTATAAAGGCTACGACGCCTTTGCCGAACAGGCGCTGGCTGAGCGGCGAATGATGCAACTGCCGCCATGGACCAGCCATGTGATTGTGCGTGCGGAAGATCATAACAATCAGCACGCGCCATTGTTCCTGCAACAACTGCGTAATCTCATCCTCTCCAGCCCGCTGGCAGACGAGAAACTCTGGGTTCTCGGCCCGGTTCCGGCGCTGGCTCCTAAACGTGGCGGTCGCTGGCGCTGGCAAATTTTGTTGCAGCACCCTTCCCGCGTACGCTTACAGCACATCATCAATGGTACGCTGGCGCTTATTAATACAATACCGGATTCCCGCAAGGTGAAATGGGTGCTGGATGTCGATCCCATCGAAGGCTAATGCGCAAACGTTGCGAGGCGGATCGAAAAATTTAATATTCATCACACTTTTAATGAAAATTCTGTAACCGCTTCCACTAACTATCTGATAAAAATGTGTCGAAAACGAGTTAAACAAGGATTGTTCTGCGCCAGAGTTTCAGGCGAGGAGAGAAAGTGAAGCTGAAGAAGCAGGTGACTGCCGCTACAATGAAAGATGTTGCACTGAAGGCAAAGGTCTCCACTGCAACTGTGTCCCGCGCGTTAATGAATCCAGATAAAGTCTCCCAGGCAACACGTAGCCGGGTTGAACAGGCCGCCAGGGAAGTAGGGTATTTGCCGCAAACTATGGGGCGAAACGCGAAACGTAATGAATCACGCACCATTCTGGTGATTGTCCCGGATATTTGCGATCCCTTCTTTCATGACGTTATCAGGGGTGTTGAAGTCACAGCTGCCGAACAGGGATATCTGGTATTAATTGGCGATTGCGCCCATCAGAATCAGCAAGAAAAGACGTTTATCAATTTAATTGTTACTAAACAAATCGATGGCATGGTGCTGTTGAGTTCCCGCTTGCCATTTAACGCCAGCGTAGAAGAGCAGCGTAATTTACCGCCGATGGTGATGTCGAACGAATTTGCCCCGGAACTGGAGTTACCTACAGTTCATATCGACAACCTTACGGCATCATTTAACGCAATCAATTATTTGCTCAGTCTTGGGCATCGGCGTATCGGTTGTATCGCCGGGCCGGAAGATATGCCCTTCTGCCACTATCGCTTACAAGGGTACGTGCAGGCGTTGCGTCGTAATGCCATCACCGTTAATCCACACTATATTGCCCGCGGTGATTTTACTTATGAGGCAGGTGGCAATGCGTTAAAGCAACTGCTCGATCAACCAGAACCGCCAACAGCTATCTTTTGCCATAGCGATGTCATGGCTGTTGGGGCTATCTCCAGTGC
The DNA here is from genome assembly GCF_019366485.1 of Escherichia sp. GZ89. Classification (NCBI taxonomy): domain Bacteria; kingdom Pseudomonadati; phylum Pseudomonadota; class Gammaproteobacteria; order Enterobacterales; family Enterobacteriaceae; genus Escherichia; species Escherichia sp. GZ89. Next base: position 48,277 of record NZ_JAEOHX010000006.1, read on the forward strand.
TAAACGTATGGGGCTGAAAGTCCCGGATGATGTGTCAATTATGGGATTCGACAATATCGCCCTGGCCGAACATTGTGATCCGCCACTGACCACTATCGCCCAACCGCGTTACGAGATTGGTCGTGAAGCCATGCTCTTATTACTGGAACAAATTCATGGCCACGATGTGAGTAATGGATCCCGATTAATGGGCTGCGAACTGATCGTTCGTGAATCCACACGCGCTTTAACATAAAGTCACTGGCTTTAAGACTTCCGTGTCTGGTCAAAGGCCCGTCGCTTAAGTAACATGGCGGGCTGATGAACGAATAAATACAGCGAAACGATAGTGGCACAACGAGATTATGTACGTCGCGGCCAACCGGCTCCTTCGCGGCGCAAAAAGAGCACTTCACGGAAAAAGCAACGCAACATGCCTGCGGTATCACCGGCAATGGTCGCTATTGCCGCTGCAGTTCTTGTGACCTTTATCGGCGGTCTGTACTTCATTACCCATCACAAGAAAGAAGAGTCCGAGACGCTGCAAAGTCAAAAAGTGACCGGAAACGGACTCCCCCCCAAACCAGAAGAGCGCTGGCGTTACATTAAAGAGCTGGAAAGTCGCCAGCCTGGTGTGCGTGCGCCAACAGAACCTTCTGCAGGTGGCGAAGTGATCAATCCTGACCAGTTAACGCCTGAACAGCGGCAGCTACTGGAGCAAATGCAGGCTGATATGCGCCAGCAGCCGACGCAATTGGTTGAAGTTCCATGGAATGAACAGACGCCAGAACAGCGTCAGCAAACGCTTCAACGTCAGGCACAGCAGCGTCAGATTCAGGCGGCTCAACAGCAGCAGCGACAGGCTGAGCAGGCATATCAGCAACCGCGTACCGCGCAAGCTCAGCAACCACCGCGCCAGACGCAGCAGACACGCCAGGCGGCTCAGCAGCCGTACCAGGATCTCCTGCAAACGCCAGCACACACTGCCGCGCAGCCTAAGTCACAGCAAGTCGCGCCTGTTAGCCGGGCCGCTGATGCGCCAAAACCAACGGCTGAGAAGAAAGACGAACGTCGCTGGATGGTGCAGTGTGGCTCGTTTAAAGGTGCCGAGCAGGCAGAAACCGTACGTGCGCAATTGGCTTTTGAAGGGTTTGATTCCAAAATTACCACCAACAATGGCTGGAATCGTGTGGTGATTGGCCCGATTAAAGGGAAAGAAAATGCCGACGGCACCCTGAATCGCCTGAAGATGGCGGGTCACACAAACTGTATTCGACTCGCTACCGGGGGTTGAAACCCTCAAAATCCCCCCCATCTATAATTGCATTATGCCCCGCACAATTGTGCGGGGTTTGAATTCTGTATTCCTAACCAAGGGGTCTGCTCGTGACAACTATAGTAAGCGTACGCCGTAATGGCCACGTGGTAATCGCCGGTGATGGTCAGGCCACACTGGGTAACACCGTAATGAAAGGCAACGTGAAAAAAGTTCGCCGCCTGTATAACGATAAAGTGATCGCGGGCTTTGCTGGCGGTACTGCGGATGCCTTTACGCTGTTCGAACTGTTTGAACGTAAACTGGAAATGCATCAGGGCCATCTGGTTAAAGCCGCTGTTGAGCTGGCGAAAGACTGGCGTACCGATCGCATGTTGCGCAAACTTGAAGCACTGCTGGCAGTCGCGGATGAAACTGCATCGCTTATCATCACCGGTAACGGTGACGTGGTGCAGCCAGAAAACGATCTTATTGCTATCGGCTCCGGCGGCCCTTACGCCCAGGCTGCGGCGCGCGCGCTGTTAGAAAACACTGAATTGAGTGCTCGTGAAATTGCTGAAAAGGCGTTGGATATTGCAGGCGACATTTGCATCTATACCAACCATTTCCACACCATCGAAGAATTAAGCTACAAAGCGTAAGGATCTCCCATGTCTGAAATGACCCCACGCGAAATCGTCAGCGAACTGGATAAACACATCATCGGCCAGGATAACGCCAAGCGTTCCGTGGCGATTGCACTGCGTAACCGCTGGCGTCGCATGCAGCTTAACGAAGAGCTGCGCCATGAAGTGACCCCGAAAAATATCCTGATGATCGGCCCGACCGGTGTCGGTAAAACTGAAATCGCTCGTCGTCTGGCTAAGCTGGCGAATGCGCCGTTCATTAAAGTTGAAGCGACCAAATTCACCGAAGTGGGCTATGTAGGTAAGGAAGTGGATTCTATTATTCGCGATCTGACCGATGCCGCCGTGAAAATGGTACGCGTCCAGGCTATTGAGAAAAACCGTTATCGCGCTGAAGAACTGGCAGAAGAACGTATTCTCGACGTGCTGATCCCACCGGCTAAAAACAACTGGGGACAGACCGAACAACAGCAGGAACCGTCCGCTGCTCGTCAGGCATTCCGCAAAAAACTGCGTGAAGGCCAGCTCGATGACAAAGAAATCGAGATCGATCTTGCCGCAGCACCGATGGGCGTTGAAATTATGGCGCCTCCGGGAATGGAAGAGATGACCAGCCAGCTGCAGTCCATGTTCCAGAACCTGGGCGGTCAGAAACAAAAAGCGCGTAAACTGAAAATCAAAGACGCCATGAAGCTGCTGATTGAAGAAGAAGCGGCGAAACTGGTGAACCCGGAAGAGCTGAAGCAAGACGCTATCGACGCTGTTGAGCAGCACGGGATCGTGTTTATCGACGAAATCGACAAAATCTGTAAGCGCGGCGAGTCTTCCGGTCCGGATGTTTCTCGTGAAGGCGTTCAGCGTGACCTGCTGCCGCTGGTAGAAGGTTGCACCGTTTCCACCAAACACGGGATGGTCAAAACTGACCACATTCTGTTTATCGCTTCTGGCGCGTTCCAGATTGCGAAACCGTCTGACCTGATCCCGGAACTGCAAGGCCGTCTGCCGATCCGTGTTGAGCTGCAGGCACTGACCACCAGCGACTTCGAGCGTATTCTGACCGAACCGAATGCCTCTATCACCGTGCAGTACAAAGCACTGATGGCGACCGAAGGCGTGAATATTGAGTTCACTGAGTCGGGCATTAAGCGTATCGCGGAAGCGGCATGGCAGGTAAACGAATCCACCGAAAACATCGGTGCTCGCCGTTTACACACCGTTCTGGAGCGTTTGATGGAAGAGATCTCCTACGACGCCAGCGATTTAAGCGGTCAATCTATCACCATCGACGCAGATTATGTGAGCAAACATCTGGATGCGTTGGTGGCAGATGAAGATCTGAGCCGTTTTATCCTATAATCGCGTTCAATCATTTTCATCATTGTTTGATGGGGCTGAAAGGCCCCATTTTTATTGGCGCGTATTATGACTGAACAACAAATTAGCCGAACTCAGGCGTGGCTGGAAAGTTTACGACCTAAAACCCTCCCCCTCGCCTTTGCTGCAATTATCGTCGGGACGGCGCTGGCATGGTGGCAAGGTCACTTCGATCCGCTGGTCGCCCTCCTGGCACTGATTACCGCCGGACTGCTGCAAATTCTCTCTAACCTCGCCAATGATTACGGCGATGCGGTAAAAGGCAGCGATAAACCTGACCGCATTGGACCACTGCGCGGCATGCAAAAAGGTGTGATTACCCAGCAAGAGATGAAACGGGCGCTGATCATCACTGTCGTTCTGATTTGCCTCTCCGGGCTGGCACTGGTTGCAGTGGCATGTCATACACTCGCCGATTTTGTTGGTTTCCTGATTTTGGGTGGGCTTTCAATTATTGCCGCGATCACCTACACCGTAGGCAATCGCCCATATGGATATATTGGCCTCGGTGATATTTCTGTCCTGATTTTCTTTGGCTGGCTAAGTGTGATGGGAAGCTGGTATTTGCAGGCGCACACTCTGATTCCGGCGCTGATCCTTCCGGCGACGGCGTGTGGGTTGTTAGCAACAGCGGTACTGAATATTAATAACCTGCGCGATATCAATAGCGACCGGGAGAATGGCAAAAACACGCTGGTGGTGCGTTTAGGGGAAGTGAACGCACGTCGTTACCATGCTTGTCTGCTGATGGGCTCGCTGGTGTGTCTGGCACTGTTTAATCTGATCTCTTTACATAGCGTTTGGGGCTGGCTGTTCCTGTTGGCGACACCGCTGCTGGTGAAACAGGCGCGCTATGTCATGCGCGAAATGGAACCTGCCGCGATGCGCCCAATGCTGGAACGCACAGTAAAAGGGGCATTATTGACTAACCTTTTGTTTGTTTTAGGGATTATCTTAAGCCAGTGGTTGGCATAACTGACAAATATCAATTAACAATTGATGATTTTGCCAACAACCCACATAGCGCGATATACTGAAAATTCTCGCAGCAACTGAATGTTAAGCCTATGAAATACGATACTTCCGAGCTTTGTGACATCTATCAGGAAGATGTCAACGTCGTGGAACCGTTGTTCTCCAACTTTGGCGGACGGGCGTCGTTTGGCGGACAAATCATCACGGTAAAATGTTTCGAGGACAACGGGTTGCTGTACGATCTGCTCGAACAGAATGGCCGTGGTCGTGTTCTTGTCGTTGATGGCGGTGGTTCTGTTCGTCGCGCACTGGTCGATGCTGAGCTGGCGCGTCTGGCAGTACAAAATGAATGGGAAGGCCTGGTCATTTACGGCGCGGTGCGTCAGGTAGATGACCTGGAAGAGCTGGATATCGGCATCCAGGCAATGGCCGCAATTCCGGTCGGTGCCGCAGGCGAAGGCATTGGCGAAAGCGATGTCCGCGTCAACTTTGGCGGTGTCACTTTCTTCTCTGGCGACCATCTCTATGCCGACAATACCGGGATTATTCTTTCTGAAGATCCGCTGGATATTGAGTGATAAAAAAGGCACCGCAAGGTGCCTTATACCGCAAAGTAATTACGCGAAAGAAGAAGCGTAATCAGACCTCTTCCATGCGACCCAGCAGGGCCTGCAGACGTTCCTGCCAGCCGTTCTGCTGTTCTTTCAGATGGTTGTTCTCACGCTCCAGCTCTTCGCGCTGATGCTGGGCATTTTGAACTTCCTGCGACAGTGAGTTGTTTTTTTCTTTCAGCTCTTCGATTTCCATCTGCAACAGAGTGATGGTATCAATCGCCTGCTGTACTTTTGCTTCCAGTTTCTCAAACACTTCTAATGACATTGTCATACCTCTCCTGAATTGCAAGGCGTTGATGGATATCCACTTGATCCCGTCCCGATAACCGGTGACGCCTTAATAAAAACGAGACACTAACTTTAACTCCGATTGTATGAAGCCACGCTATCGCTGTCCAGCGGCATCCCGCGCAGATTGCGGTTTGCAACACTTTTCATCCTTCTCCTGGCGACATAATCAAAATAAATCAATTTCATTAACATATTTGTTAAACAAATAATCATCGCCAGGCACCGCAAAGAAAATCATCCTCGCTAAATCGCGCGATATCGCTCATTATTTGACATAGCACACACATTTAGAGTTCGATATTTCTCGTTTTTGCTCGTTAACGATAAATTAACAGTGTACCTTCAGCCAAAGCGAAGATTCCTACCACTTCGCATACATAAATAAGTCTACAATTCAGGATCCGATTATGAGTCAAACCTCAACCCTAAAAGGCCAGTGTATCGCTGAATTTCTCGGTACCGGGTTACTGATATTCTTTGGTGTTGGCTGCGTTGCCGCCCTAAAAGTGGCTGGCGCAAGCTTTGGTCAGTGGGAAATTAGCGTTATCTGGGGATTAGGTGTAGCAATGGCGATCTACCTGACGGCTGGCGTTTCCGGGGCTCATCTGAACCCTGCGGTGACCATTGCACTGTGGCTATTTGCCTGTTTCGACCGTCGCAAGGTGATCCCTTTTATTATTGCGCAATTTGCCGGGGCTTTTTGCGCAGCGGCATTAGTGTACGGGCTTTATTACAATCTCTTCGCAGACTTCGAACTGACGCATCATATTGTTCGTGGCAGCATTGAAAGTGTTGATCTGGCGGGCACTTTTTCAACTTACCCCAATCCTCATATCAATTTTGTGCAGGCCTTCGCAGTGGAAATGGTGATTACCGCTATCCTGATGGCTCTGATTCTGGCGCTGACGGACGATGGTAATGGCGTACCTCGTGGCCCGCTGGCTCCCTTACTTATTGGATTACTGATTGCGGTGATTGGCGCTTCTATGGGGCCACTCACCGGATTTGCAATGAACCCCGCACGTGATATCGGGCCGAAAGCCTTTGCCTGGTTAGCTGGCTGGGGAAACATTGCGTTTACTGGCGGTAAAGATATTCCTTACTTTCTGGTGCCACTGTTTGGCCCTGTGGTTGGCGCGATTGTCGGTGCGTTCGCCTATCGCAAGCTAATAGGCCATCATTTACCGTGTGATACCTGCAAGGTGGAAGAAAAGGACGCCACTGTACCTACACAACAAAAAGCTTCGCTGTAATGTGACTACGGGACAACTAAACATGACTGAAAAAAAATATATCGTCGCGCTCGACCAGGGCACCACCAGCTCCCGCGCGGTCGTGATGGATCACGATGCCAATATCATTAGCGTGTCGCAACGCGAATTTGAGCAAATCTACCCAAAACCGGGTTGGGTAGAACACGACCCAATGGAAATCTGGGCCACCCAAAGCTCCACGCTGGTAGAAGTGCTGGCGAAAGCCGATATCAGTTCCGATCAAATTGCAGCTATCGGTATTACGAACCAGCGAGAAACCACTATTGTCTGGGAAAAAGAAACCGGCAAGCCTATCTATAACGCCATTGTCTGGCAGTGCCGTCGTACCGCCGAGATCTGCGAGCATCTCAAACGCGATGGCATGGAAGAGTACATTCGTAACAACACCGGTCTGGTGATTGACCCGTACTTCTCTGGCACCAAAGTGAAGTGGATCCTCGACCATGTGGAAGGCTCTCGCGAGCGTGCTAAGCGCGGCGAACTGCTGTTTGGCACCGTTGATACCTGGCTTATCTGGAAAATGACTCAGGGCCGTGTCCACGTCACCGATTACACCAACGCCTCTCGTACCATGTTGTTCAACATCCATACCCTGGACTGGGACGACAAAATGCTGGAGGTGCTGGATATTCCGCGCGAGATGCTGCCAGAAGTGCGTCGTTCTTCCGAAGTGTACGGTCAGACTAACATTGGTGGTAAAGGCGGCACGCGTATTCCAATCTCCGGGATCGCCGGTGACCAGCAGGCGGCGCTGTTCGGTCAGTTGTGCGTGAAAGAAGGGATGGCGAAGAACACCTATGGCACTGGCTGCTTTATGCTGATGAACACCGGCGAGAAAGCGGTGAAATCAGAAAACGGTCTGCTGACCACCATCGCCTGTGGCCCAACTGGCGAAGTAAACTATGCGCTGGAAGGTGCGGTGTTTATGGCAGGCGCATCCATTCAGTGGCTGCGCGATGAGATGAAGCTGATTAATGACGCCTACGATTCCGAATATTTCGCCACCAAAGTGCAAAACACCAACGGTGTGTATGTGGTTCCGGCCTTTACCGGGCTGGGTGCGCCATACTGGGATCCGTATGCGCGCGGGGCGATTTTCGGTCTGACTCGTGGAGTGAACGCTAACCACATTATACGCGCGACGCTGGAGTCTATTGCTTATCAGACGCGTGACGTGCTGGAAGCTATGCAGGCCGATTCTGGCATTCGTCTACACGCCCTGCGCGTGGACGGCGGCGCAGTGGCAAACAATTTCCTGATGCAGTTCCAATCCGATATTCTCGGCACGCGCGTTGAACGCCCGGAAGTTCGCGAAGTCACCGCATTGGGTGCGGCCTATCTTGCTGGTCTGGCGGTAGGCTTCTGGCAGAACCTCGACGAGCTGCAAGAGAAAGCGGTGATTGAGCGCGAGTTCCGTCCTGGCATCGAAACCACCGAGCGTAATTACCGTTACGCTGGCTGGAAAAAAGCGGTTAAACGCGCGATGGCGTGGGAAGAACACGACGAGTAATCCGCTATCGTCCATAGCCTGAAATCGTGCGGGGGCAACCCCGCACACATCAATAATCCAGCCCTTCCCCTGTGCTACACTTCGCGCCATTCCTTACTGCTTAGAGTTTGCTATGAGACGAGAACTTGCCATCGAATTTTCCCGCGTCACCGAATCTGCGGCGCTGGCTGGCTACAAATGGTTAGGACGCGGCGATAAAAACACCGCGGACGGCGCGGCGGTTAACGCCATGCGTATTATGCTCAACCAGGTCAACATTGACGGCACCATCGTCATTGGTGAAGGTGAAATCGACGAAGCACCGATGCTCTACATTGGTGAAAAAGTCGGTACCGGTCGCGGCGATGCGGTAGATATTGCTGTTGATCCGATTGAAGGCACGCGCATGACGGCGATGGGCCAGGCTAACGCGCTGGCGGTGCTGGCAGTAGGCGATAAAGGCTGCTTTCTCAACGCGCCGGATATGTATATGGAGAAGCTGATCGTCGGACCGGGAGCCAAAGGCACCATTGACCTGAATCTGCCACTGGCAGATAACCTGCGCAATGTTGCGGCGGCGCTCGGCAAACCGTTGAGCGAACTGACGGTAACGATTCTGGCTAAACCACGCCACGATGCCGTTATCGCAGAAATGCAGCAACTCGGCGTGCGCGTGTTTGCCATTCCGGATGGAGACGTCGCGGCCTCAATTCTCACCTGTATGCCAGACAGCGAAGTTGACGTGCTGTATGGCATTGGTGGCGCGCCGGAAGGCGTGGTTTCTGCGGCGGTGATCCGCGCATTAGATGGTGACATGAACGGTCGTCTGCTGGCGCGTCATGACGTTAAAGGCGACAACGAAGAAAATCGCCGCATTGGTGAGCAGGAGCTGGCACGCTGCAAAGCGATGGGCATCGAAGCGGGTAAAGTGTTGCGTCTGGGCGATATGGCACGCAGCGATAACGTCATCTTTTCCGCCACCGGTATTACCAAAGGCGATCTGCTGGAAGGCATTAGCCGCAAAGGCAATATCGCGACTACCGAAACGCTGCTGATCCGCGGCAAGTCACGCACCATTCGCCGCATTCAGTCCATCCACTATCTGGATCGTAAAGATCCAGAAATGCAGGTGCATATTCTCTGAGTGATTTGATCGATTGAGCCTTCCAGTCCTTCGGGACTGGAATTTTTTTGTTCGGAGAACGAAGATAAGGCAAGTCAATCAAAACAGGAGAAAAACATGGCTGATTGGGTAACAGGCAAAGTCACTAAAGTGCAGAACTGGACCGATGCCCTGTTTAGTCTCACCGTTCACGCTCCCGTGCTTCCGTTTACCGCCGGGCAATTCACCAAACTTGGCCTTGAAATTGACGGTGAACGCGTTCAGCGTGCCTACTCTTACGTTAACTCGCCCGATAATCCCGATCTGGAGTTTTACCTGGTGACCGTCCCCGATGGAAAATTAAGCCCACGATTAGCGGCACTGAAACCGGGCGATGAAGTACAGGTGGTTAGCGAAGCAGCTGGCTTCTTTGTGCTGGATGAGGTCCCTGACTGCGAAACACTGTGGATGCTGGCAACCGGTACAGCGATTGGCCCTTATTTATCGATTCTGCAACTGGGCAAAGATTTAGATCGCTTCAAAAATCTGGTCCTGGTTCACGCCGCACGTTATGCCGCCGACTTAAGCTATTTGCCACTGATGCAAGAACTGGAAAAACGCTACGAAGGGAAACTGCGCATTCAGACGGTTGTCAGTCGGGAAACAGCAGCGGGTTCGCTCACCGGACGGATACCGGCATTAATTGAAAGCGGTGAACTGGAAAAGGCAGTTGGCTTGCCGATGGATAAAGAAACCAGCCATGTGATGCTGTGTGGTAATCCGCAAATGGTGCGCGATACACAACAGCTGCTGAAAGAGACCCGGCAGATGACGAAACATTTACGTCGTCGACCGGGCCATATGACAGCGGAGCATTACTGGTAAGCGGTTACTTGTCGATAAACGGCACGATCAGCAGGTCTGCCGTCGACTTGTTGATCACACCGCGATAGGCAGGCATCAGACGATTGATAAACGAGTGGTGATGACCACAAATCAACAAGTCACATTGCTCATGCTGAATAACCTTCACCAGTGATTCCGGCATCTCACCCTGCTCAATTCTGAGTTTTGTCTTAGGCCACTGTATATTTTTCGTCAATTTATACAGTTTGTTATCAGTATTATTTTTCAATAGCAGAAGGATATCTTCTGTCTCAGGGAAATATACGCCGGGATACAATTCGCTAAGACCATCATCAATGTGAATTAAGGTCAGGTGGGCATCATTATGTCTGGCGATCTCCAGGGCTTTGTTCACCAGTATTGCGTCTTCTTCATTCCCGGAAACAGCAACAGCAATATGTTTATAAGCCATGATTTACTCCTTCAAAAATTGATTCCATCAAGACACTGAACGCAGTGATAATTCAAAGATAATCATCTCAGCCTGGCACGAGAAAGTGAAGGAAGCGTCCAGCTCTACCTGCTTATCAACATCTTTGATCTGGTAAGCCACGCTGACCCCGTCATCTGCAGAAGACGCGGCAGTGGCACGCTCTCTCAATTTTGCCATAAAGGATTCTGCTTCTTCGCGGTTGGCAAACAAGCGTGACACTTTACTGGTACAGTTGTCATTATCGATAACAGTACCAATATCAATTGCGCATCCTTTAGTACTGCATTTATCCACGACATCTTTCATAGTGTACCTCTGAATATTCGCCTCTCTATCGAGTTCCTTTAAAGAATAATGCGTCGCCATGGGAATAACAAACAAGTAATGAATTTATCATTTACCATTTTTTTTGATATCGATTAAGGTATTTTGTGGAGGCGTTTTTTCCGGGATTGTTGCTGTGTTGAAAATAACAATCCCGGCTATAAAATAATAATATGAGATATATTATCGCTTAGCGGCTTGATTCTTGATCAGCTTTAAACTTCACTTCCTGGGTATCTTTACCGAATTTATTTTCCCCTTGTGTACCCACAAAAGCGCCAAGATCGATAAGCATCATCACCAGAATCAGTGTCGGGATAAATCGTCCAACTGCCCATTGCCAGACGCCCGGCAACATCGCCCAGTTTCCAGCCAGAAGCATCCACGCCACAATCATTAAAAAAGCCCATGCGCCGGAACGCCCACGATCATGCAAGCGCTTCACAGTTACTGCAGCTGTTGGCCAAAGCAGGCACACTAGGCAAAACGCCGCCGTCTGAATATCGAGTAAATTTTTACTCGCCAGCGAGAACAGAACCAGCATGCCAACAAACCACAGGCCAATCCAGATCCAGAAATCACGGCGTCCAATACGCCCTTTAAATGAGAATAACCACTGCTGTAGGGTCATGTAAGTTCCTTGATGATAGTCTTTTCCAGGATTTTACCCTTTTGACAAGGCCGACAGATATCGATTTAATCGAACACAGACAAAACGAAAGGTATGACAGATGAAGCCCGGATGTGCGCTATTTTTACTTTTTTTCTCCACCATAACCGCAAGCGTTGCGGCACTGGCGGATACGCCATCCCAGTCGAAAGCTGCACCTTACCTGCTTGCAGGCGCTCCGACTTTCGATCTCTCCATCAGTCAGTTTCGTGAAAATTTTAATCGTCAGAATCCCCCCCTTCCCCTGAATGAATTCCGTGCCATCGACAGCAGTCGCGACAAAGCCAATCTGACACGAGCAGCCAGTAAAATTAACGAAAATTTGTATGCGTCCACGGCACTGGAGCACGGCACGTTAAAAATTAAAAGTATGCAAATTACCTGGTTACCGATTCAGGGGCCGGATCAAAAATCGGCAAAAGCGAAAGCCCTGGAATACATGGCTGCGTTAATTCGCAGTGTTGCACCACTAATGACTAAAGAACAGAGTCAGAAAAAACTGCAACAATTGCTAAGCGCAGGCAAAAGTAAACGTTACTACGCCGAAACCGAAGGTGCGATCCGCTATGTTGTAGCAGATAACGGCGAAAAGGGGCTGACCTTCGCTGTTGAACCGATTAAGCTGGCGCTATCTGAATCGCTTGAAGGTTTGAATAAATGACAAAAAGCAAAGCCTTTGTGCCGATGAATCTCTATACTGTTTCACAGACCTGCTGCCCTGCGGGGTGGCCATCTTCCTTTATTCGCTTATAAGCGTGGAGAATTAAAATGCGACATCCTTTAGTGATGGGTAACTGGAAACTGAACGGCAGCCGCCACATGGTTCACGAGCTGGTTTCTAACCTGCGTAAAGAGCTGGCAGGTGTTGCTGGCTGTGCGGTTGCAATCGCACCACCGGAAATGTACATCGATATGGCGAAGCGCGAAGCTGAAGGCAGTCACATCATGTTGGGTGCGCAGAACGTGGATCTGAACCTGTCTGGTGCGTTCACCGGTGAAACCTCTGCTGCAATGCTGAAAGACATTGGCGCACAGTACATCATTATCGGTCACTCTGAACGTCGTACTTACCACAAAGAATCCGACGAACTGATCGCAAAAAAATTTGCTGTACTGAAAGAACAGGGTCTGACTCCGGTACTGTGCATCGGTGAAACCGAAGCGGAAAATGAAGCGGGCAAAACTGAAGAAGTTTGTGCACGCCAGATCGACGCGGTACTGAAAACGCAGGGTGCTGCCGCATTCGAAGGCGCGGTAATCGCTTACGAACCAGTATGGGCAATCGGTACTGGCAAATCTGCAACTCCGGCGCAGGCACAGGCTGTTCACAAATTCATCCGTGACCACATCGCTAAAGTTGACGCTAACATCGCTGAACAAGTGATTATCCAGTACGGCGGTTCTGTAAATGCGTCTAATGCTGCAGAACTGTTCGCTCAGCCGGATATCGACGGCGCGCTGGTGGGTGGTGCTTCTCTGAAAGCTGACGCCTTCGCAGTGATCGTTAAAGCTGCCGAGGCGGCTAAACAGGCTTAAGCCTGACAAGTGCCGGATATCATATCCGGCACTTAACTCTCCTCAACGCCTCGCGTTAACGCAAAATCTCACACTGATGATCCTGAATTTCTTCGGACGAAGCACGATTCAGCACCAGTAAATTTCGTCGTGTTGCCAGTAGAACAAACGAATTATCACTCTGGCGGGCCATCGCCAGTGCGTAGCTTCCCATATGTTTCCGGGCCTCCGGGACTTCTTCCGCCAGCATCATAAACGGACTACGTTGTACCAGTTCGCTTTCTGTTACCCGACGCGCCAGGTATTCATGTCCACGCAACCCACCAGGCAGCGGTAACCAGCGGCTGCTAATGTTCGCCAGATTGTTATCCAGTTGTTCGCGCACATCCGGGCGTAAACAAGAGAGATGAATATGAAAATGGTTTTGCGTACGCCCGGTACGGGAGTTAATCGCCAGTGAAACTGCGCGGTCGGGGATCGGCTTGCCGTATTTCTCGCTCATAAAACCACGCACCTGCCAGGCCAGCCAGAAGAAATTAGGCGTTCCAGGATCTGTAAGTAACGGGCTTTCCGTTCCGTTAATTCGGTACGTTGGCATCAGCAAATATTGCAACGGTCCGTTCCGGTCTTTAAAGACGACGTACCCTGCCTCCGGCTTCACTTTTGCACACGGGGCCGGATTTTGATTCTGCAATTGATTTGGTACACATTGCTCAAGAACAATCTTACGTAACGCGTCCGATTCTCCTGTGAATTGCCAGTAATAAACACCAGCAGCTGTGGCAATAGCTATCATCACCAAAAAAAGAAAGCGTGCTTTTTTCATCACTTTTTCCGTGTATCTCAAAGAGATGCAAGGGTAGCGCAAAATCGTGTCAAATAAAAAACCCGGTGCACAGGGCTACCGGGCTTTGGTCTTTTCAGCAAAATTAACGCTTACTGATTTGGTCAAACGTGCCACCGTTAGAGAAATGCTCTTTTTGCGCTTTCGTCCAGCCGCCGAACTCTTCATCAATGGTGAATAACTTCAGCTTTGGAAACGCATTTTCGTACTTTTTCGCCACCTCAGAATCACGCGGACGATAGTAATTTTTGGCGGCAATTTCCTGGCCTTCTGGCGAGTAGAGATATTTCAAATAGGCTTCCGCGACTTCTTTGGTGCCTTTTTTCTCCACCACTTTATCGACAACCGACACCGTTGGCTCTGCGAGGATCGACTCACTCGGCGTAACGATTTCGAATTTATCTTTCCCCAGTTCATTCGCCGCCAGCAGAGCTTCGTTTTCCCAGGCAATCAGCACGTCGCCAATACCACGTTCTACGAAGGTGTTAGTAGAGCCACGTGCGCCAGAGTCCAGTACTTCGACGTTTTTATACAGTGCCCGGACAAAATCCTGCGCTTTGGCCTGATCGTTGTTATTGTGGTGCAGAGCGTATCCCCACGCCGCCAGGTAGTTCCAGCGTGCGCCACCAGAACTCTTCGGATTAGGCGTGATCACCGAGACTCCGGGTTTGATCAGATCATTCCAGTCATGAATTTGTTTGGGATTACCTTTACGTACCAGAAAGACGATGGTGGAGGTGTACGGCGCGGAGTTATCCGGTAAGCGTTTAATCCAGTTTTGATCAATACGACCACGTTCCGCGATGGCGTCCACGTCGTAAGCCAGCGCCAGTGTGACGACATCAGCCTCGATACCATTAATCACTGACGTCGCTTGCTTGCCTGAACCACCATGGGACTGGCGGATCACCACATTGTCGCCGGTTTGCTGTTTCCAGTGGGCGCTAAATGCTTTGTTGTACTGTTCGTACAGTTCACGCGTCGGATCATACGAAACGTTAAGTAATTGAATATCCTTTGCCAGAACACTGCTCGCTGCCAGTAATAAAGTTAACCCTACGACCCACTTGTTCATCACCCGGCTCTCTTATGTTGTGTTGTGATGAGCCAAGCGTGCCAGAAAGAGATTCAAACATTAAAGAATAAAAAAAGATTGGCTATAACGAATATGAATATAAAGAGCTATTAAAAAAGGCGGAATAAAATCCGCCTTTTCCATGCCAAAAAACGTTTAGTACAGTTTTTTCGCACACTCCAGCCAGTCACCTTTGAACGGACGCTTCATGTTTTCGATAGCATCAATGATGTCATGGTGAACCAGTTGTTCGTTCTGAATACCTACGCAGCGACCACCGTAGCCAGCCAGCAGCAGCTCGATAGCGTAAGCGCCCATACGGGAAGCCAGAATACGGTCGTAAGGTACCGGAGAACCGCCACGCTGAATGTGGCCCAACACGGTTGCGCGAGTTTCACGACCGGTTTCTTTTTCAATGAAGTGTGCCAGTTCGTCCACATCGCACATGTGCTCAGTGATCGCCACAATTGCGTGTTTTTTACCTTTGGCGATACCGGCTTTAATTTCGTTTACCAGATCTTCACGGCTGAACTCAACTTCCGGTACAACAACGAATTCACAACCACCAGCAATAGCAGCTGCCAGAGTCAGATCGCCACAATAACGGCCCATCACTTCCACCACGGAAATACGCTGGTGAGAAGAGGAAGTGTCACGCAGGCGGTCGATAGCTTCTACAACCGTACTCAGGGCAGTGAAGAAGCCGATAGTGTAGTCAGTACCTTTGATATCGTTGTCGATGGTGCCAGGCAGACCGATGCACGGGAAGCCCATTTCAGTCAGACGCATTGCCCCCATGTAAGAACCGTCACCACCGATAACAACCAGCGCGTCGATACCACGTTTTTTCAGGTTTTCGATAGCCACCGCACGGATGTTTTCGTCGCGGAATTCCGGGAAGCGCGCGGAGCCCAGGAAAGTACCACCGCGGTTGATCATGTCGGACACACTGTAACGGTCAAGCTGAACCATACGGTCTTCATACAGACCCAGATAGCCGTCATAAATCCCCATGACTTCCAGACCTTCCGAAAGCGCCGCACGCACGACACCACGGATTGCTGCGTTCATGCCAGGCGCATCACCGCCGCTTGTCAACACACCGATTTTCTTAATCATGACTACCTCTGAACTTTGGAATGCAAAATGAAATCTGTTGCCGGAAGTCGATTCTGCACATCGAACACCTAACGAATATGCAGATAGTATAACAACCACTCCTTGCTGAATTGATTCAGGTCAGGCCAAATGGCGGTAATTTATACACAAAATGCGGGTCTGGCTCTCTTTTCGCATGCATTATGACAGCTCAAACCGTTTACCCTCCCTGGGTACGACGGAACAAGGATCCTGATGAATAATGACATCTGAGCCTGGGAAACGCCGTAAAATAGCCTGCTCCACCTGATCCGCCACCATATGTGCCTGAACCAAAGGCAGAGAGTCTTCCATTTCCAAATGAATCTGAATAAAGCGGGTCGGCCCTGACTGCCGCGTGCGAAGATCGTGAGCGCCGCTGACACCCGGCCAGGAAGTCACGATATCAATAATTTCTTGTCGTTCGTCATCGGGCAAAGCACGATCCAGCAATGACTGTACCGCCTCGTATCCCATACGTAACGCACTATATAAAATATAGATGCCAATACCCAAAGCAAACAGGGCATCTGCGCTATGCCAGCCATACCAGGACAGGGCAAGTGCCAGCAAAATCGCGCCATTCATCATAACATCAGACTGATAATGAAGCATATCCGCCCGTACCGCCTGACTTTGTGTCCGGCGAACCACCCAACGCTGAAACGAGACAAGGAGGATGGTGCAAACTAACGCGACGATTGTGACAATAATACCAACGCCAGGATCATTCATCGGTGTTGGCGAAATCAGATGCTGGATCCCGGTTAAAAACAGAAACAACGCTGAACCAGAGATAAACATACTTTGTGCCAACGCCGCCAAAGATTCCGCTTTACCATGTCCAAATGAGTGATTGTCATCGGCTGGTTGCAGTGAGTAACGCACGACCAATAAGTTAGTTAATGACGCGCCGATATCCACCAGCGAGTCCACCAGCGCGGCAAGAATACTCACCGAACCGGTATACCACCACGCAAAAATTTTAATCAGCAATAGCAGCGAAGCCATCGCTGTCGCAGCTATTGCTGCCCGACTGACTAGTCGTCCATAAGATTGATTCATAACTACTCCCGCTATCGACTGACGGTAGTATAACGGATACAAATCATCCGCAATGCATCAAACATCGGGTAAATTGGAGTCAAAAAAAACCCCCACATCATGTGGGGGAAGACAGGGATGGTGTCTATGGCAAGGAAAACAGGGTTTACTACTGGGAACGTGAGTTGCTACTACTCAATAACTTCAACGATGAATCTTTTTTAAATTGCGTCACGTCACGCAGTTGTTCAATTCGTTGTTGATGCTTTTCATTTAAAACCGCTTGCTGCTCAGGCGTTAACAGGTGATACATCTGATTGCGAACCTTTGCCATTTCAACCTGGCGGGCAACCTGTTGTTGTGCCATCTTTTCAGCCTGAGCACGTACAGCGTTTTCATCAAATTTTTCTGCGGTGACAAGGCGGTGCATTGTCTCCACTTCGCTAACATTTACAGGAGGCTGGTCGTGCCGGGCACGTTGCATCAGATCTCGCATCTGTTGACGCTGATGTTCGGTTAAACTTATGCCGTCGAACATATGGCTCTGCGTACTGCGCTGTGCAAGTTCTTCACCCGGATGCCAGTTATCGCCTGTAACGACTTCAGCAGCGTGGCTTAAAGAACTGAGTGCCAGCGTTGAGGCCATGACGGCAGCGGTAACTATGCGCATCATTTGCTCCCAAAATCTTTTCTGTCGCGATTCAACGATAGAGAGTTTACGATTCAGGCTGCAAACATGCGTCAGGGGGTGTAAAACAACGTAAAGTCATGGATTAGCGTCGTCTGATGACGTAATTTCTGCCTCGGAGGTACTTAAACAATGAATAAAATTCTGTTAGTTGATGATGACCGAGAGCTGACTTCCCTGTTAAAGGAACTGCTCGAAATGGAAGGCTTCAATGTGGTTGTTGCCCATGACGGGGAACAAGCACTCGAACTTCTGGACGACAGCATTGATTTACTTTTGCTTGACGTGATGATGCCGAAGAAAAATGGCATTGATACCCTTAAAGCACTTCGCCAGACACACCAGACTCCCGTCATTATGCTGACCGCTCGTGGCAGCGAACTTGATCGCGTCCTCGGCCTTGAGCTGGGCGCAGATGACTATCTCCCGAAACCGTTCAATGATCGTGAACTGGTTGCGCGGATCCGCGCGATCCTGCGTCGTTCGCACTGGAGCGAACAACAACAAAACAATGACAATAGTTCCCCAACCCTGGAAGTAGACGCCTTAAGTCTCAACCCTGGTCGCCAGGAGGCCAGCTTCGACGGGCAAACGCTGGAGTTGACTGGCACTGAATTTACCCTGCTCTACTTACTGGCACAGCATCTGGGTCAGGTGGTTTCCCGTGAACATTTAAGCCAGGAAGTGCTGGGCAAGCGCCTGACGCCTTTCGACCGCGCTATCGATATGCATATCTCTAACCTGCGTCGTAAGCTGCCGGATCGTAAAGACGGTCACCCGTGGTTTAAAACCTTGCGTGGTCGCGGCTATCTGATGGTTTCTGCTTCATGATAGGCAGCTTAACCGCGCGCATCTTCGCCATCTTCTGGCTGACGCTGGCGCTGGTGTTGATGTTGGTTTTGATGTTACCCAAGCTCGATTCACGCCAGATGACCGAGCTTCTGGATAGCGAACAGCGTCAGGGGCTGATGATTGAGCAGCATGTCGAAGCAGAACTGGCGAACGATCCACCGAACGATTTAATGTGGTGGCGGCGTCTCTTCCGGGCCATTGATAAGTGGGCACCGCCAGGCCAGCGTTTGTTACTGGTAACTACGGAAGGCCGCGTGATCGGCGCTGAACGCAGCGAAATGCAGATCATTCGCAACTTTATTGGCCAGGCCGATAACGCTGATCACCCGCAAAAGAAAAAGTATGGCCGCGTGGAACTGGTCGGTCCGTTCTCCGTGCGTGATGGCGAAGATAATTACCAACTGTATCTGATTCGTCCGGCCAGCAGTTCTCAATCCGATTTCATTAACTTACTGTTTGACCGCCCGCTATTACTGCTGATTGTTACTATGTTGGTCAGTACACCGTTGCTGTTGTGG
Source organism: Escherichia sp. GZ89 (assembly GCF_019366485.1). Taxonomy (NCBI): domain Bacteria; kingdom Pseudomonadati; phylum Pseudomonadota; class Gammaproteobacteria; order Enterobacterales; family Enterobacteriaceae; genus Escherichia; species Escherichia sp. GZ89. The sequence continues at coordinate 67,283 of NZ_JAEOHX010000006.1, forward strand.
TTGGCCTGGAGTCTGGCAAAACCGGCGCGTAAGCTGAAAAACGCTGCCGATGAAGTTGCCCAGGGGAACTTACGCCAGCACCCGGAACTGGAAGCGGGGCCACAGGAATTCCTTGCCGCAGGTGCCAGTTTTAACCAGATGGTCACCGCGCTGGAGCGCATGATGACCTCTCAGCAGCGTCTGCTTTCTGATATCTCTCACGAGCTACGCACCCCGCTGACGCGTCTGCAACTGGGTACGGCGTTACTGCGCCGTCGTAGTGGTGAAAGCAAGGAACTGGAGCGTATTGAAACCGAAGCCCAGCGTCTGGACAGCATGATCAACGACCTGTTGGTGATGTCACGTAATCAGCAGAAAAACGCGCTGGTGAGCGAGACATTGAAAGCTAACCAGTTGTGGGGTGAAGTGCTGGATAACGCGGCGTTCGAAGCGGAACAAATGGGCAAGTCGTTTACGGTTAACTTCCCGCCTGGGCCGTGGCCTCTGTATGGCAACCCGAACGCTCTGGAAAGTGCGCTGGAAAACATTGTTCGTAATGCTCTGCGTTATTCCCATACGAAGATTGAAGTGGGCTTTGCGGTAGATAAAGATGGCATCACCATTACGGTGGACGACGATGGTCCTGGCGTTAGCCCGGAAGATCGCGAGCAGATTTTCCGTCCGTTCTATCGCACCGATGAAGCGCGCGATCGTGAATCTGGCGGTACAGGTCTTGGGCTGGCGATTGTCGAAACCGCCATCCAGCAGCATCGTGGCTGGGTTAAAGCGGAAGACAGCCCGCTGGGTGGTTTACGACTGGTGATTTGGTTGCCGCTGTATAAGCGGAGTTAACCGCACAGGGCAGCTTTTGTAGCCGGATAAGGCGTTTACGCCGCATCCGGCATCATGTCTTATTTTCCCCACAACCGCCGTGAAAAATCTTCGATTTTGCCGCTCAGTCGGCGCTTCTGCATCGTCCGCGTCCAGCTTTTCGATAACCCGGCAGCGGAGAGTAAACGGTGATACTGCTCGTCATCAAACGGCATATGCCATGCGATAGCAGCAGCCTCCTGCACGGTCACATCGCTGACACGGGAAACCAACTCCAGCGGCGCGTCCGCAGACACTTTCCCCGGTGCAATCACACTATACAACCAGCCCACTTTACCCGTATTTTGCATCAACTGTGCTATGTCACTGATATCAAAATGGTAATTGAGTTTATAGCAAGGCGAACGCGGCTGGCTGACCTGAATTAATGCCTCTCCCCAGCGGAAAATATCGCCAATATAAACATTGCTTTCCGTCAGACCGTCGGTTGAGAGGTTTTCACCAAACGCAGGCGCAACAAACAAATCTGCCTGTTCAGGAAATTCCCGCGCCCAGTAGAGATAATGCTCGCGAGGATAATGACACAGCGCCCTGTCTGGCCCACCGTGAACGATTTTCTCTGCCTGCTCGTCACCTTCCAGCCCCAGCTCTGTAAGCATCAATTCGCCATCAACCTGGATTTTGGCAATTGCGCTGGGTTTGCCTTCGGGATAAGCCTGAATCTTGCCTGTGTACACATCAACCGGATAATGCATCTGTTTTCTCCTTCGCAGATACAAAAAAGCGAGCCATCAGACTCGCTTCTCACAGGCGTTTATGCAACCTTATTTTTTAGCAGCGAAACGCGTCGCAGCTTCGTCCCAGTTCACCACGTTCCAGAATTCTTTGATGTAGTCCGGGCGGCGGTTCTGGAATTTCAGGTAGTAAGCGTGTTCCCACACATCCAGGCCCAGGATCGGGAAGCCGGAAGCGCCAGAAATAGCTTCGCCCATCAGCGGGGAGTCCTGGTTAGCAGTAGAAACCACCGCCAGCTTATCGCCTTTCAGCACCAGCCATGCCCAGCCGGAACCAAAGCGGGAAGCTGCCGCTTTTTCAAATTCTGCTTTGAAGTTATCTACGGAACCGAAATCACGTTCGATAGCCGCTTTCAGGTCGCCCTGCAGAGTGGTGCCTTTTTTCAGACCTTTCCAGAACAGGCTGTGGTTAGCGTGACCGCCAGCGTTGTTGCGCAGCACGGTTTTTTTGTCTGCTGGCAGCTGGTCCAGTTTGGTGATCAGCTCTTCAACCGGCAGGTTGGCAAATTCTGGCAGGCTTTCCAGCGCCGCATTGGCGTTGTTGACGTAGGTCTGATGGTGTTTGGTGTGGTGGATTTCCATGGTCTGCTTATCGAAATGCGGTTCCAGGGCATCGTAAGCATACGGCAGGGATGGCAGGGTATAGCTCATATTCTTCTCCAGTTGTGTCGGGCGGTCGATTGTTAACGCCGCGTAAGCAGTTGGTTCATTATAGTTAATTAAATGGTATTGAAAATGATTATCAATGCCGTACTTTTCGTAAGGATATGGTTTTGCAGGAAAATGCCTGAGATGTGAGCCAAATCACCCACTTAATGCGCTGATTGCCAGCAAATCATCATCAGCGGCAACAGGCGAAAGGTTAAAGGTATGCGCGATTTTTACACTCATCACGTCGGAAGGGTGACACGACGATAAAAATGATGAGGATTTCAAAATGAGCAACGCGATTACGATGGGGATATTGTGGCATTTGATTGGTGCGGCCAGCGCAGCCTGTTTTTACGCCCCGTTCAAACAAGTAAAAAAGTGGTCATGGGAAACCATGTGGTCGGTAGGTGGTGTGGTTTCATGGATTATCCTGCCGTGGCTGATCAGCGCCCTGTTACTACCTGATTTCTGGGCGTATTACAGCTCGTTTAGCCTCTCAACCCTGCTGCCTGTCTTTCTGTTCGGCGCAATGTGGGGGATTGGCAATATCAATTACGGCCTAACCATGCGCTATCTCGGCATGTCGATGGGGATTGGTATTGCCATTGGTATCACGTTGATTGTTGGTACGCTGATGACGCCAATTATCAACGGCAATTTCGATGTTTTGATCAATACCGAAGGCGGACGCATGACATTGCTCGGCGTTCTGGTGGCGCTGATTGGCGTAGGAATTGTGACTCGCGCCGGGCAGTTGAAAGAGCGCAAAATGGGCATTAAAGCCGAAGAGTTCAACCTGAAAAAAGGGCTGGTACTGGCGGTGATGTGCGGCATTTTCTCTGCCGGGATGTCCTTTGCGATGAACGCCGCAAAACCGATGCATGAAGCCGCTGCCGCACTAGGCGTCGATCCACTGTATGTCGCTCTGCCAAGCTATGTTGTCATCATGGGCGGTGGCGCAATTATCAACCTCGGTTTCTGTTTTATTCGTCTGGCGAAAGTGAAAGATTTGTCGCTAAAAGCCGACTTTTCGCTGGCAAAACCGCTCATCATTCAAAACGTATTGCTATCGGCGCTTGGCGGTTTGATGTGGTATCTGCAATTCTTTTTCTATGCCTGGGGACACGCGCGCATTCCGGCACAATATGACTATATCAGTTGGATGCTGCATATGAGTTTCTACGTGCTGTGCGGTGGAATTGTGGGTCTGGTATTGAAAGAGTGGAAAGATGCCGGACGTCGCCCGATTAGCGTACTGAGCCTCGGTTGCGTGGTGATTATCATCGCCGCCAATATCGTGGGTATGGGGATGGCGAGCTAAACTTTTTGCGCACTGAGATGACGCCACTGGCTGGGCGTCATCCCGGTTTCGCGAGTAAATACCACTGAAAAGTAGTTACTGTCTTCAAACCCACACTGCATTGCAATCTCACCAATCAGTAACCGACTATGTTGCAAAAGATACTGAGCATGGCAAATCCGTACCTGTCGTAAATACTGGTTAATTGTCATCCCCGTCTGCTGGCGAAATTGTTGTCTGAGTACCCGCTCGCTGCATGATTCTTGCTGACAAAACCTCTCCAGCACAAAAGGACGTTCAAGGCTTGCTGCCAGCACGGTTATCAATTTATCCAGCAACGTTTCATGGGCGCTGATTGGCAGATTGTCGCTGGCATAACGATATCGTTGCAGGGTCATCACCAGTTGCCCAAAAAGCAGTTCCGCCATGTTGTTGGCGTGTGCGTCGCGGTGCGTGCTCTCATGTTCCAGTTGGCTGATAACCTGTCGCGCCTGCCCCATGCCAAGGCTTCCCAGCCGCCAGTGAGGGCAATGTTTCGTACCAGAAAAGCCCGGAATAGCGCTTTGCCAGTCGAGATTTAGTGTTAGCCGCTCCGGGCAGTAGATGATGTTTTGTAAAACCAGGTCGTTGACGGAAGTATAGGAGTGGCGATCATCAGCATGAATATAAAACAAATCACCACGGGTAATGCGGTAAGGCCGACCATTCAGCACATGCAAGCCGTTTCCGCGCCATACCAGCACCAGTTCACAAAATTCATGAGTATGTTCTGCAAAAACATCCTGCGGATAGCGATCAGCCACAGCAACAGCTTGTTCGTCATCAGCAAAAAAGTCTTTTTTCAGCAAAGTTAATTGAGTCGCCACCGTTTCTCCCTGGTCTGGTTCCTTGTGCATTATTCGCAATCAGGTGGCGAAATACGTTGATTCTATTCGCGTTACTGCAGAGAAGCGTCGCGCCCCTGGCGAATCTCACGCGGTGACCAGCCAAACTCTCGGCGAAACAGCGTCGAAAAGTGATTACTGTCAGCAAATCCGCAACTAAAGGCGATGTGGGTAACGCTGTCATCACTGTGGCGCAGCAAATGCCGGGCCTTCACCAGACGCAGACGATTAAGATAGCGTTGCGGGGTCAGTCCGGTGTGCTGTTTAAGCTGGCGATGCAACGTGCGTAACGAAAGCGCAAAGCGATCAGCAATTGCTTCCCAACTAACCGCTTCTGCAAAGTGATCTTCAAGCCAGGCAATCAAATGATTAAGGCGTGCATCGGTATTCTCATCACCTTCCAGCAGACTGTTTTTGCGTAGCGCCACCAGCAGCTGCATAAATAAGATTTCGCGATTTGCCACGGTCGATAAATCCTGCCCGGCACTGACTTGTTCCAGCCGGGTAATCAACTGACGCACCTGTTGTAACGTGTGCTGATCAATACGCCAGTGTGAGGGGTAATGCCCATTGCACTCCTGCGGCAATAACTGATGTAGCCCTGCCAGAAAGCGGAATTTATCTGGCGAACGGTATAGCACATTTGTCAGATTTAGATTATCGGTGTGTTCGTACATATGTCTGTCACTATCGCGAATAAAACAGACCATACCGCCACTGATGGTATAGGGCTGCCCGTTCAACACATGAATACCGGTGCCATGTTCAACAATCACAATTTCATGAAAATCATGGTGATGTTCAGGAAAAGCACCTTGCGGTAACCGTGGTTCGATCGCCACTGATACCTCTTGTGCCGGGAAAAAATCAACGCTATGTAATTTCGTCATAATGATTTCCTGATGTGACTATCTCTGCCTGAATGGTAATCAAGCACCGATAACCCCACCTTAAATTTTCGACATAAAAGCGCGTAAATCCGGTCAATTTTTGAAGATATATCAGGAAAATTCGCGAATTGCGGCGAGCGTCACATCCGCTAAAAACGGCAAAATGTGAGAAGTATCACCCTTACCTTTGCCATGTTGCCAATGGCACATTTTCCTGTCAGTAACGAGAAGGTAGCGAATTCAGGCGCTTTTTAGACTGGGCGTAATGAAATTCAGCAGGATCACATTATGACCTTTCGCAATTGTGTCGCCGTCGATCTCGGCGCATCCAGTGGGCGCGTGATGCTGGCGCGTTACGAGCGTGAATCCCGCAGTCTGATGCTGCGTGAAATTCATCGTTTTAACAATGGGCTGCATAGCCAGAACGGTTATGTCACCTGGGATGTGGATAGCCTGGAAAGTGCCATTCGCCTTGGATTAAACAAGGTGTGCGAGGAAGGGATTCGTATCGATAGCATTGGGATTGATACCTGGGGCGTGGACTTTGTGCTGCTTGACCAACGGGGGCAGCGCGTGGGCCTGCCCGTTGCTTATCGCGATAGCCGCACCCATGGTCTGATGGCGCTGGCACAACAGCAACCCGGCAAACGCGATATTTATCAACGTAGCGGTATCCAGTTTTTGCCTTTCAATACGCTTTATCAACTGCGTGCGCTGACGGAGCAACAACCTGAACTTATTCCACACATTGCCCACGCTCTGCTGATGCCGGATTACTTCAGTTATCGACTGACCGGCAAGATGAACTGGGAATACACCAACGCCACAACCACACAACTGGTCAATATCAACAGCGACGACTGGGACGAAACGCTACTGGCGTGGAGCGGGGCCAACAAAGCCTGGTTTGGTCGCCCGACGCATCCGGGTAATGTCATTGGTCACTGGATTTGCCCGCAAGGTAATGCAATTCCTGTCGTCGCCGTTGCCAGCCATGATACCGCCAGCGCGGTTATCGCCTCGCCGTTAAACGGTTCCCGCGCTGCGTATCTCTCTTCTGGCACCTGGTCATTGATGGGCTTCGAAAGCCAGACACCATTCACCAATGACACGGCGCTGGCAGCCAACATCACCAATGAAGGTGGGGCGGAAGGTCGCTATCGGGTGCTGAAAAATATTATGGGGCTTTGGCTGCTTCAACGAGTGCTTCAGGAGCGGCAAATCAACGATCTTCCGGCGCTTATCGCCGCGACACAGGCACTCCCGGCCTGCCGTTTTATCATCAATCCCAATGACGATCGCTTTATTAATCCTGACGAGATGTGCAGCGAAATTCAGGCTGCGTGTCGGGAAACGGCGCAACCGATCCCGGAAAGTGATGCTGATCTGGCGCGCTGTATTTTCGACAGTCTGGCGCTGCTATATGCCGATGTGTTGCATGAGCTGGCGCAGCTGCGCGGTGAAGATTTCTCGCAACTGCATATTGTCGGCGGCGGCTGCCAGAACACGCTACTCAATCAGTTATGTGCCGATGCCTGCGGTATTCGGGTGATTGCCGGGCCTGTTGAAGCCTCGACGCTCGGCAATATCGGCATCCAGTTAATGACGCTGGATGAACTCAACAATGTGGATGATTTCCGTCAGGTCGTCAGCACCACCGCGAATCTGACCACCTTTACCCCTAATCCTGACAGTGAAATTGCCCACTATGTGGCGCGGATTCACTCTACACGACAGACAAAGGAGCTTTGCGCATGACCACTCAACTGGAACAGGCCTGGGAGCTGGCGAAACAGCGTTTCGCGGCGGTGGGGATTGATGTCGAGGAGGCGCTGCGCCAACTTGATCGTTTACCCGTTTCAATGCACTGCTGGCAAGGCGATGATGTTTCCGGTTTTGAAAACCCGGAAGGTTCGCTGACCGGGGGGATTCAGGCCACAGGTAATTATCCGGGCAAAGCGCGTAATGCCAGTGAGCTACGTGCCGATCTGGAACAGGCTATGCGGCTGATTCCGGGGCCGAAACGGCTGAATTTACATGCCATCTATCTGGAATCAGACACGCCAGTCGCGCGCGACCAAATCAAACCAGAGCACTTCAAAAACTGGGTTGAATGGGCGAAAGCCAATCAGCTCGGTCTGGATTTTAACCCCTCCTGTTTTTCGCATCCGCTAAGCGCCGATGGCTTTACGCTTTCCCATGCCGACGACAGCATTCGCCAGTTCTGGATTGATCACTGCAAGGCCAGCCGCCGTGTTTCAGCCTATTTTGGCGAGCAACTCGGCACACCGTCGGTGATGAACATCTGGATCCCGGATGGCATGAAAGATATCACCGTTGACCGTCTCGCCCCGCGCCAGCGTTTACTGGCAGCACTGGATGAAGTGATCAGCGAGAAGCTGGATCCTGCGCACCATATCGACGCCGTTGAGAGCAAATTGTTTGGTATTGGCGCGGAGAGCTACACGGTTGGCTCCAATGAGTTTTACATGGGGTATGCCACCAGCCGCCAGACGGCGCTGTGCCTGGATGCCGGACATTTCCACCCAACTGAAGTGATTTCCGACAAGATTTCCGCCGCCATGCTGTATGTGCCGCAGTTGCTGCTGCACGTCAGCCGTCCGGTTCGCTGGGACAGCGATCACGTAGTGCTACTGGATGATGAAACTCAGGCGATTGCCAGTGAGATTGTTCGTCACGATCTGTTCGACCGGGTACATATCGGCCTGGATTTCTTTGATGCCTCTATCAACCGCATTGCCGCGTGGGTTATTGGTACGCGCAATATGAAAAAAGCCCTGCTACGTGCGTTGCTGGAACCTACCACTGAACTGCGCAAGCTGGAAGCAGCGGGTGATTACACTGCGCGTCTGGCGCTACTGGAAGAACAAAAATCATTGCCATGGCAGGCAGTCTGGGAAATGTATTGCCAACGTCACGATACCCCAGTGGGTAGCGAATGGCTGGAAAGCGTGCGGGCTTATGAGAAAGCGATTTTGAGCCAGCGTGGGTAAACACTGCCGGATGCGGCGCGAGCGCCTTATCCGGCCTACGGGTCGTGCATCCGACAACACCGAATTTACAGGAACACAGAACATGCAAAACATTACCCAGTCCTGGTTTGTCCAGGGAATGATCAAAGCCACCACCGACGCCTGGCTGAAAGGCTGGGACGAGCGCAACGGCGGCAATCTGACGCTGCGCCTGGATGACGCCGATATCGCACCGTATCACGACAACTTTCATGCACAACCGCGCTATATCCCGCTCAGCCAGCCCATGCCTTTACTGGCAAATACACCGTTTATTGTCACCGGCTCCGGCAAATTCTTCCGCAACGTCCAGCTTGATCCTGCGGCTAACTTAGGCGTCGTAAAAGTCGACAGCGACGGCGCGGGCTACCACATTCTCTGGGGGCTAACTCACGAAGCCGTTCCAACCTCTGAACTTCCCGCTCACTTCCTTTCCCACTGCGAACGCATCAAAGCCACCAACGGTAAAGATCGGGTGATCATGCACTGCCATGCCACCAACCTGATCGCCCTCACCTATGTGCTGGAAAACGACACCGCGGTCTTCACCCGCCAACTGTGGGAAGGCAGCACCGAGTGTCTGGTAGTGTTCCCGGATGGCGTCGGCATTTTGCCGTGGATGGTGCCCGGCACGGACGAAATCGGCCAGGCGACCGCACAGGAAATGCAAAAACATTCACTGGTGTTGTGGCCCTTCCACGGTGTGTTCGGTTCCGGACCGACGCTGGATGAAGCCTTTGGTTTGATAGATACCGCAGAGAAATCAGCGGAGGTGTTAGTCAAAATTTACTCGATGGGCGGTATGAAGCAGACCATTACCCGCGAAGAGCTGATTGCACTCGGTGAGCGTTTTGGCGTTACGCCACTGGCCAGTGCGCTGGCACTTTAATATCCCGACAGATATCCGGCGGTGTGGGAAACGTCGCCGGACAGATGGATTTGAACTTAAGGAGAGTCCTTATGAGTTTTATGTTGGCATTACCGAAAATTAGCCTGCATGGTGCTGGGGCAATTGGCGATATGGTAAATCTGGTTGCAAATAAACAGTGGGGAAAAGCACTGATCGTTACCGATGGGCAACTGGTTAAGTTGGGATTACTGGACAGCCTGTTTGCCGCACTGGATCAACACGAAATGTCTTATCACTTATTTGATGAGGTATTTCCTAACCCCACCGAAGAACTGGTGCAAAAAGGCTACGCTGCATTTCAGGATGCCGCATGTGACTACATTATTGCTTTCGGTGGCGGTAGCCCAATTGATACTGCAAAAGCCGTAAAAATCCTTACCGCTAATCCCGCGCCTTCTACGGCGTACTCTGGTGTGGGTAAAGTGACAAACCCCGGCGTACCGCTGGTGGCAATCAATACGACTGCCGGAACAGCTGCTGAGATGACCAGCAATGCAGTGATCATCGACACCGCGCGGCAGGTAAAAGAGGTCATTATTGACCCGAATATCATTCCAGATATTGCGGTGGATGATGCCAGTGTAATGCTGGAGATCCCGACCTCTGTTACCGCCGCCACGGGTATGGATGCACTGACTCACGCAGTTGAAGCCTATGTTTCTGTTGGTGCACATCCATTAACCGACGCTAACGCACTGGAAGCTATCCGTTTGATTACGCTGTGGCTGCCAAAAGCGGTAGATAATGGTCATAATCTGGAAGCCCGTGAACAAATGGCATTCGCCCAGTACCTGGCAGGTATGGCATTTAACAGTGCGGGTCTGGGCCTTGTTCACGCACTGGCGCATCAACCTGGCGCTACCCACAACCTGCCGCATGGTGTGTGCAATGCTATCTTGTTGCCAGTTATTGAAAACTTTAACCGCCCGAATGCCATTGCACGCTTTGCTCGCATTGCTCAGGCGATGGGTGTCGATACGCGTGATATGAGTGAAGAAGCGGCAAGTATTGAAGTAATTAATGCTATCCGCACATTAAGCCATCGCGTGGGTATTCCGGCAGGATTCAGCCAACTTGGCATCACCAAAGAAGATATTGAAGGCTGGTTAGATAAAGCCCTGGCTGACCCGTGCGCGCCATGTAACCCGCGTACCGCCAGCCGCAACGAGGTGCGCGAGCTGTATCTGGAGGCATTATGATCCGTAAGGCATTTGTGATGCAGGTTAACCCCGATGCTCACGAAGAGTATCAGCATCGGCATAATCCTATCTGGCCAGAACTGGAAGCAGTGTTGAAATCTCACGGCGCGCATAACTACGCCATCTACCTCGACAAAGCGCGTAATCTGCTGTTTGCCACAGTAGAAATTGAATCTGAAGAGCGCTGGAATGCGGTTGCCAGTACTGATGTTTGCCAACGTTGGTGGAAATACATGACCGACGTCATGCCCGCTAACCCGAATAACAGCCCGGTGAGTAGCGAACTGCAAGAAGTGTTTTATCTGCCGTAATTGCCTAATGTGCCGGAGACGCCTTCGGCACAATATTTTTAATTTCGATTTGAAAAATTAAACATATTACATCTCCCGGTAAGTTATATTTCCCTGATACATTGTGAGTAAATCATAAAAAATAATGAATAACCCATTAATAATTCATGTGGTTTATTTAAATAACCATTATGTGCATTACTCCGCAAATTTGACCTTACACTCTGTCTCAAATTGTCATTGTTTACCGACATATCGCCTCTCATCACTTAATCGCTCCACCATTACAATTGATTAAAATATATTTTATGGAGTTCGATTAATGGCTGCTCTTACTGCAAGCTGTATTGACCTGAATATTCAGGGCAATGACACTTATTCCATTCTGAAGCAGTTGGCGACAATGGCGTTACAAAACGGTTTTATCACCGACTCACACCAGTTCCTGCAAACCCTGCTGCTGCGCGAAAAAATGCACTCCACCGGTTTTGGTTCTGGTGTCGCCGTGCCGCACGGTAAAAGCGTCTGCGTTAAACAACCGTTCGTGTTATTCGCCCGCAAAGCGCAGGCCATTGACTGGAAAGCCAGCGATGGCGAAGACGTCAATTGCTGGATCTGCCTCGGCGTACCGCAAAGTGGCGAAGAGGATCAGGTCAAAATCATCGGCACACTGTGTCGCAAAATTATCCACCAGGATTTTATCAACCAACTGCGACAGGGCGACGCCGACCAGGTGCTTGCTTTGTTAAATCAAACCCTCAGCTCATAAGGAAGTGGCTATGGAGTCATCCTTACGTATTGTCGCGATCACCAACTGCCCCGCCGGGATCGCTCACACCTACATGGTGGCGGAAGCCCTGGAACAGAAAGCCCGTTCTCTCGGCCATACCATTAAAGTGGAAACTCAAGGGTCAAGCGGCGTTGAAAACCGCTTATCCTGCGAAGAGATTGCCGCTGCCGATTATGTCATTCTCGCTACCGGGCGTGGCCTGAGCGGCGACGATCGCGCACGGTTTGCCGGGAAAAAAGTTTATGAGATTGCCATCTCCCAGGCGCTGAAAAATATCGACCATATTTTCAGTGAGTTACCGACAAACTCGCAGCTTTTTGCCGCAGATAGCGGCGTGAAGCTCGGCAAACAGGAAGGGCAAAGTGGCAGCGTGATGAGCCACCTGATGGCGGGCGTCTCTGCGGCGCTGCCGTTTGTCATCGGTGGTGGTATCCTGGTGGCGCTTGCCAACATGCTGGTGCAGTTCGGTTTGCCGTATACCGATATGTCGAAAGGCGCGCCGTCGTTTACCTGGGTGGTTGAATCCATCGGTTATCTCGGCTTCACCTTTATGATCCCCATCATGGGCGCTTATATTGCCTCGTCGATTGCCGATAAACCGGCTTTCGCTCCGGCTTTTCTGGTTTGTTATCTGGCAAACGACAAAGCCCTACTCGGCACCCAGTCGGGTGCGGGATTCCTCGGCGCGGTGGTGCTGGGGCTGGCGATTGGCTATTTCGTCTTCTGGTTCCGTAAAGTCCGTCTCGGCAAAGCGTTACAACCGCTGCTCGGTTCCATGCTTATCCCGTTCGTTACTCTGCTGGTTTTTGGCGTACTGACTTACTACGTTATCGGACCGGTGATGTCCGACCTCATGGGCGGGCTGCTGCACTTCCTGAACACCATTCCTCCGTCAATGAAGTTTGCGGCGGCGTTTCTGGTCGGTGCGATGCTGGCGTTCGATATGGGCGGCCCCATTAACAAAACCGCCTGGTTCTTCTGCTTCTCACTGCTGGAAAAACACATTTACGACTGGTACGCCATCGTCGGCGTTGTCGCGCAACAGGAGCTTGTCCATGAACATTGAGTTACTGCAACAGTTGTGCGAAGTCAGCGGCGATGAACAAGAAGTTCGCGACATTCTGATAAACACGCTGGAACCCTGCGTGAATGAAATCACCTTTGATGGTCTGGGCAGCTTTGTTGCCCGTAAGGGGAATAAAGGGCCGAAAGTTGCCGTTGTCGGGCATATGGATGAAGTCGGCTTTATGGTCACCCACATCGACAAGAGCGGTTTTCTGCGTTTTACCACCATTGGCGGCTGGTGGAATCAGTCGATGCTCAACCACCGGGTAACCATACGTACACACAAGGGAGTGAAAATCCCTGGTGTGATTGGTTCCGTCGCGCCTCATGCGTTAACCGAAAAGCAAAAGCAACAACCGCTGTCATTTGATGAGATGTTCATTGATATTGGCGCAAACAGTCGCGAAGAAGCGGAAAAACGTGGCGTGGAAATTGGCGATTTTATTAGCCCGGAAGCCAATTTTGCCTGCTGGGGCGAAGATAAAGTGGTCGGCAAGGCGTTGGATAACCGCATCGGCTGCGCAATGATGGCCGAGCTACTACAGACAGTAAATAACCCCGAAATTACGCTGTATGGCGTTGGCAGTGTGGAAGAAGAAGTTGGGCTACGCGGGGCACAAACCTCGGCTGAACACATTAAACCGGATGTGGTGATCGTGCTGGATACCGCTGTCTCCGAGGTTATGTTTGACCTGAAGATTGATAACAGTCCCAGGCCTACCTCATTTCTGACATTCTGTAATAATGGTGATCGTTTATGTAGCTGGGTGAGGGTAGAGAAGGTGGCATTTGGTGGTCAGGTGACTTTTACCGGACAACCCACTACAGCGACCAGGGAGGTTACAATTGAGGCTCACACAGAGAATTATATATATACCTACACCTTTACCCTCAACAGATGGTTCGTTAATAAAAAGGTTACGCAGAATTGGGAAGACGCTAAAACAACATGTAATGGCGACGGTTCGTTGCCTCTTATTAAGGATTTAACTTCTGCTACTGAGCCTGGAAGGGACGGAGAGAGAATGATTGGTAATTTGTTCGGTGAGTGGGGGAGTACAATGGTTATTTGGGGGGATATTCGTACACCTGTATGGACCAGTGAAATAATGCCAAATTCATTCAGTGATAACATTGCATCAGAGCATTTGGGTAATGGAAGGTTGCTAGAACGAAATAAAAATAATTTTGGAGATGTGGTTTGCCGTATTGACTTGTAAGGTCATTCAGGTTAAGCCGCATACGCGGCTTAACCAACACAATCCCAAAAACCAACATCAAAAACACTTAACGCAGGTTATTATAATCACTCACCAATTCATTGTATTGGTTCAATGCTGCCGGATAAGAGTCCTCCACCATCCAACCTGATGCTGGGTCCTGAAGCAGATCTTTATCGCTATCAGAGTACGGGACGTTATCTCTGACGCGGCGAACATATTTTTTAGCTGCCAGTTGGAACTCACCCGCTGAATTAATAAAGGAGAATTCCATACCGCCTTTATCCGCTTCTTTAGCCTGAGACACCAACGTTTCCAGATCTACAACTTTCTTCATTACGGTATCAGTATCAAATTTATCTTGCGAAATTGTACGGTTAATCTGTTTTGCTGAAGTCATGACGGCCAGAGAATAGTAGTTAAATGTTTTACCTTCTCTTTGTTCGATGTTTTTCAGTTGGGCAAGCTGACGTCGGTCATTACTTTCTTCAATCGCTTCACGGTAAAATTCAGCAACCGGCTGGAAGGTTTCAATATTCTTTAACAGTGTCTGGTGTAGCGCTTTTCCTTTCACAAACGCATCGTCTTTATAATTTTCCTGGGTATAATATTTATCCATTTCATTAATGGTATTACCCAGCGCGACAGCGGCAGTAATATAATTCGTAGCAATGCCATCAATCGGCTCCAGCGCCGGTGTTAATGCCGCAACACGTTTCATCCCTTTTTCACAGCCAGCAATGTTCAGTTCCTGAATGCCATAAATGCCGTAAACAATGCTCTCTTTCCCTGTCGGACCCTGTTTGAAATCTTTCAGCCAGTCAGCGTAACGCGCCAGACTCCGCTGAACGGGGATCTGTAAATCATTAAAGCATTTGATATAGACATTCATTTTTTCACTGTAGACCGCTTCTACATCCACCACCGGTTGCGCAGGCATTTCCACTTTAGCCTCGACTTTTACGGCAGGCACGGCATCAGATTTGGCATCAGGCGCGGGGGCGGCGGGTTGGCTTTTAGCGGGAGGTGGGGTTTCTGTTTCGGCTTTTTTATCATCGCATCCGGAAAGACCAAGAGCCATGATGGCGACAACGATAGCTGAAGATAACAAATTCCTTTTCATTTATTTGCCTTAGAAATAATTAATAGAGCGGTTATTTTAAAGATAAAACGCCATTATCACCATAAACAATTCAGTGATATAAATAGCGATTATATTTATTGAATAAATAATATTATTAAATTAATTTTGTTCATCGCTGGATGAATTTTTATCTTCGTCCAGCGATTTAACACGTTAAATGTTTTCCCTCACAATGGATAATTAAGCGCTTTTATAAATACACTACATTCCATAACGCTCAGCAATAGCAGCATGTTTCTCTTCATTCGCCCCGGCTTCTTTGGCAAGACGCCACCAGCACAACGGATGTTCCCAGTCAGCGGTCAATTCGTGCAAGGTCTTATCGATATCACCTTTAGAAACTGAACGTGGCGCACTGATAACAAAATAGAATGCGGGAAGTGGCTGCGCATCTTCACCCTGATGACTGTCCGTTAACGTATAGTCGTCATTACTGTTGCTCCAGTAGTACCAGTTTCGTTCACGGAGCGCCTCACGGAAAGTATTAAACTCTTCTTCACCAGGCATAACGCCTTCGCAGAACCAGGACTCGCCGTACTCGGTCGGGATAATGGTTTTCAGGCACCCATAAAGTGGCGTGAAATTCTTCTGCTCTTCTTCGTCTTCGGGGCGGGTGTTCAACATTTCTGCATCGAATACCACAACCTCATCAACATGTTGCGGATAATCGGTGCGGTAAGTCGGCTCAATGATCCTTGCTGTTACTGGCCCAATACGTTGAGCATAGTAATAGCGGTATTCATAATTTTCCCGGAAGCGGATGTTTAACAGCCCCCATTTTTCGTCAATAAAACCTTCGCCTTCCGTGAACTCGATTTCCAGTTCAGCGGCAATAGCACGAACCAGATCCCATTGTTGCAGGATGCTGGCGGTCGCCATGATATCCCACTGGAGATTGCGAATATCGTCTTCACGACTAATCATAAGCTGCTGCAATTGCTGTAAATAATCCAGCTTCCGCTCCCAGGCTTCCTGTTTTTGTGCCGCCCAGCCGCACATGTGATAAACGCCAACCCACTCGCGCCCTTTTTCGTTTTGCAGCAACTGTTGCCCAATTGCCTCCAGTGCAACCCAGTCTTCCTGCTGGTTAATCACCCGCGCACGGAACCACAGCGCCATATGTAGCAGACCCGCCTGTTCATACAGCTTCGCCAGGTGCTCGATCGCCTGCTGATCGCCACGGTTAAGCAAGAGATCCAGTAGATCAAAGCACAGGCCGTTATCTTCCTGAAGATGGCTTTCAACATGGCGTTGCAGAAGTTCAATCGACTCATTAAGCGCATTGCAGGCGTTTAACGCATTGACCAGTTTACCCAGCAATTCCGCATCATCTGGCGTGTTCAGATAAGCGCGACGGAATATCTCGACGTCTTTTTCGGGATCTGGCTGTGTTTCTTCATCGCTGTTTTCAGGTACTTCTACAACCGGACGAGCAAGCAACTCCGCTTCTTTGGCGGCAATTTTTTCGCTAAGTTCGAGAAACTCGCGATCAACGCCCAGTAATGCGCGTAATTTTGGCATGTGCTGCTGGGCCAGTTTCATCGCCATTTTGGCCACCCAGACGGATTCGCGCTCCAGCGCCAGAGTGATTTGCAGTTTTGCCAGATTCACCACTTTGCGGTGCGCCCCGGCCTGCGAACGTTGCTCCAGCATTTTTTGGATGATGCGTGCCAGCTGCCAGTGATTTCTCTGCGGATGGCGAGGAAGCAGTACGGTAATAATCTTCACCCACATACCCCACGAATAGGGGGTCAGATCTGTCCAACGAGGCAGTTCCTCCCAGACCTCTTCGTCCTGCCCACATAACGCCATGATGTACAGTTTTTTGAGGTGATAACTGATGCGGTCACGGCCCCAGTAATCGTTCTCTTTTGCCAGTTCATCAATCACTTCACGAGCCTCATCGTAGCGCTGAAGGGCAACCAAAATATCGGCGCGTGTTGCCAGCAGCGCTTCTAAATATTCACTCCCCGATGCTTTCACCGCCTCGATTTGCCTGTCGATATAAACCAACGCCTCTTCTGTTTTGTTGGAATCCACCATTGCACTGGCATATTCGCAGGATAAACACATAAAACAGCTCCAGGTCGGATCAATGCGCGCGATGGTTTCCTCACATACTGCCATGCGTTCATTCGCCCAGCCTGGTGCGTCAATATTTTCGTAGCAGGCTGATAAATCCTGGGTAACGCAGATAGATTGCGGGCAATCTTTCGCCTCTTCCCGATGCGCTTTTTCAAACAGCGCTACCACGTCTGGCAGCACCTTTTCACCTTCTTCATAGTTAGTCAGGCGATGACGCATTTCCCAGTGACCAATAAATATTTTCAGCCACGGATTTTTGGCGACTTGATTCAGTGCTTTCATTTCCGGCAATAGCGAATCGCATTTTTCTATTTGTAGGTGCAAAACACTTTCTGAAAAATCATCAATAAGCTGCGGAATATATTCTTGCCCGGCATCACGCAACTCTTGACTATATTTGTTGTACCACTCCCATGTATCCATTTTATTTTCCTTGATTAATTAAGACAGGAATAACCTGAGTAAAATCTTCCAGTGCCTGGTGTAAATCCCACTGCTGTTCTTTATTACCGCTGGAGCACAAAATCACTTTCAGCGATTTTAATAAGCGTAATGCCGCTGCGGGCTGTTGCTGGTGTTGTAATGCCGTCACCAGTTGCATGATGCAAGGGTTATTAAGGTTGATGTATAAACTTGAGGTTTTCGTTTTTTGGATTTGTGAAGTAAATTGCCGCGCCAGCATTAACGCTGCAGTGCTGATGCGTTTATCTGCGTCATCCTGTTCGAGAATTTGTTTTAATTCTGCTTCGCGGTCTGGCGTGACCACTAACGGTAAAACGGCGGGTTCGAAGCGGGAGATAATTAATTGCTCGCCATCGCAGAGATGCTCTTCCAGATAAGCCACCTGCTCTTCGGGTAATTCTGCCAGGCTGAACAACTGCTCATTGCCCGTTTGCGTACCGACTTCGATAATCCGGCAGTGATATAACAGCGCCCAGCGACGTAAAAATGGCACGACGGCATAGCGATCGCCACGGGCAACGGGCCGTTGCAGAATGTGGAACAACATCTCTTCAAAACCGCCGTCGCGGCTTAACAGAATATGAATGCTGTTATTAACGCGTAAATCCTTCGCCAGCAGCGCACCTTTTGACGTTGGCACCTGCAGGCGGTCTTTGAGTAAATCAAACAGACGATCATCACACAAGGCCGCACCCAGCAACGCTTCGTTGTGGCGCATTAATACACGCCGCCAGATTTCTGGCTGGTTTTGCGCGAGATCGGACAAACCTGAAATCAGCGCCTCTTTTAGCGCCTCCTGTACCGCAACCCAGGTTTCATCCCGCTGGAGATCTTCCCGGCTCGCCGTCGGCGTTAGTTTCGATGACTCAATCACGCCGCCCATAAATCCGGCCCAGGGAGGTAACAACTCACGCGCTTCATCATCCAGTAACATACCGCGCAAAAACAGCGACAGGTTGCGGTTATCGCTGGTGCCGTAGGTTGCGCCATCCTGAATCCATAAAATCCCAACCGCGTCGCTCATCCCCACGGGCACCACCGGAATGGTGCAAATCGGTTCGAAGGAGGATTCAAACTGTGCGGCAAAGGCGAGATTTTTACGCTGTACCAGCGCGCGGTGCATGGTTACGCCTTCGGGGGCAACTTCACGCCACGGTGGTTGCAGTTTATTCACCGGCTCGCTGGCATCACCGACATAGACTGGTTCGTGCAGCAATATGCAGTAGCGGGAAAGAACGCGGTTCAGCAGATTATTACTCGCCAGATGGCTGTACTCTTCTTTGAGCGTCAGAATCACCTGCGTTCCCGGCGCCGAAGACTGATGCGGCGTAACGGTGTATTTTTGCCCGTCGGTAGAGTGGTATTTCCAGCTCTGATCCGGCGTTTGCCAGGATGTGGTCAACACCGTGACCTCTTTCGCCAACACAAAGGCCGACAAAAAACCGAGGCCGAACATACCAATTAAACCGGTGTTGTCATCCTGCTGGCGCAACATTCGGGTATAACCGACGCCAACCGTGGCAAGAAAGCCATGAATTTCACTTTCAGTGAGGCCAGCGCCAGTATCGCTAATGATGATAGTGGACTTCGCCACGTCTGCCACTACACGAATTTGGTTATCCTTTGGCGCATCGGGCTGCTCAATCCTGCGGCGCACGATCGCATCATGGCCGTTCTGCACCAGCTCGCGCACGGCAACCACGGGAGTGGAGTAAAGATGCTTACTGAGCACCTCAATTAAGCCGTTTAAATTAACTTCTGTAGAATATGAACTGCCAGGTAACTGTAATGTACTCATTTTTCAATACTCATAATCCATCACCTACTATTGAAAATACATTGCTGTTTTTTACAACCGGTGCAAGGTTTGTTATTTCATTCACTCATCGAAAACATTTATTTATTGACGCGATGATTAAAACAAAATGTCTTATATAAATAATGATTAATTCTTAAAGGATTAATGCGACTGGAGTATATCGATATAAACCGGAGTTAACGAGATAATTTCTTGTGGTGAAATTATTATTTAAATGCTGAATAATATATTGAGGATTATTTAATAGAAAAATAAAACCGCAATCCAGAATCAGAATTGCGGTATTTCTTTAATTATGAATCAATCGCTGCGGATGAGTATAAACCGTTGCCCGACCCGGCTTACAAAAGCCCACCAGCGTCAAATTACAGCGCTCAGCCACTTCTACGGCAAGTGTGGTCGCGGCAGACACCGCAAACAAAATCTCTACGCCACACATCGCCGACTTTTGCACCATTTCATAACTGGCACGGCTGGAAACCAGCACCGCACCTTGCTGCCAGCTTTCCCCTTCTTGCGCCCGGCGGCCTAACAGTTTGTCCAGCGCCACATGGCGACCCACGTCTTCATGCCCGCCGACCAGTTCGCCAGATGGCAACATCCATGCAGCGGCGTGAGTACAACCAGTCAGTTGCCCCACTGGCTGGAAATCATTGAGATGACGTAATGCATCATCCAGTTTGTTGAGATCAAACGTCTGGGTGAATGGCAGCGGCTGCACCGGTTTACCGATGTCATTAAGTTGCTCCACGCCGCATACGCCACAGCCCGTACGCCCCGCCAGCGCCCGGCGACGTTCCTTCAACCCCATAAAGCGGCGGCTGGAAAGCTCAATTTGCACTTCCAGACCATTACAGGAAGGAACAACATCCATGCCGAAGATATCGCGTGGACTTTCGATAATCCCCTCGGAAAGCGAAAAACCGAGCGCAAAGTATTCAAGGTCTTTGGGCGACGCCATCATCACCACATGCGAAATACCGTTGTAGACCAGCGCAACGGGAACTTCTTCCGCCACCTCATCTAACCGTGGATGTTGTAAATCGTCACGCCGCCATAACTCAATTTGACGAACACCTGTGATATTTGTCACATTTTTGATTTCTTTTTGCTGTGTTTTTTTCACTTTCTCTTAACCAGATAAGAACACACACACCAACATTATGGTATTCTGTTACAAACCCTTCCTGGATGGAGGGAAATTGAGCCAATTCTGGACCTTTGCGGCCCCTTCCGCAAAGAAAAATAACTCCCACTCCCTGCACACTCAGCAAGCGAATGTAAATGGGACGTGACAATGTCGAAACAAGGAGCAATCCATGCAGGTCAGCAGAAGGCAGTTCTTTAAGATCTGCGCTGGCGGTATGGCAGGCACCACGGCAGCGGCACTGGGTTTTGCACCCAGCGTAGCACTCGCGGAAACCCGGCAGTATAAACTGCTGCGCACCCGCGAAACCCGTAATACCTGCACCTATTGTTCCGTAGGCTGTGGGCTGTTGATGTACAGCCTCGGTGACGGAGCAAAAAACGCCAAAGCATCTATCTTCCATATCGAAGGTGACCCGGATCACCCGGTCAACCGCGGTGCACTTTGTCCGAAAGGCGCTGGCCTGGTGGATTTCATCCACTCCGAAAGCCGTCTGAAGTTCCCGGAATACCGTGCGCCAGGTTCTGATAAATGGCAGCAAATCAGTTGGGAAGAGGCGTTTGATCGCATTGCCAAACTGATGAAAGAAGACCGCGATGCTAACTACATTGCGCAAAACGCCGAAGGCGTGACTGTTAACCGCTGGCTCTCCACCGGGATGCTGTGTGCTTCCGCGTCGAGTAACGAAACCGGCTATTTAACGCAAAAATTCTCCCGCGCGCTGGGTATGCTCGCGGTCGACAACCAGGCGCGTGTCTGACACGGACCAACGGTAGCAAGTCTTGCTCCAACATTTGGTCGCGGTGCGATGACCAACCACTGGGTCGACATCAAGAACGCCAACCTCGTCGTGGTGATGGGCGGTAACGCCGCTGAAGCTCACCCGGTCGGGTTCCGCTGGGCGATGGAAGCCAAAATTCACAACGGCGCGAAGCTGATTGTGATCGATCCTCGCTTTACGCGTACGGCGGCGGTGGCTGACTACTATGCCCCTATTCGTTCCGGTACTGACATTGCTTTCCTGTCAGGCGTATTGCTGTACCTGCTGAACAATGAAAAATTCAACCGCGAATACACCGAAGCCTATACCAACGCCAGCCTGATCGTGCGTGAGGATTACGGCTTTGAAGATGGCCTGTTCACCGGCTACGACGCGGAAAAACGCAAGTACGATAAATCCTCCTGGACCTACGAGCTGGACGAAAACGGCTTCGCCAAACGCGATACCACGCTGCAACATCCGCGCTGCGTGTGGAACTTGCTGAAACAGCACGTTTCCCGTTATACGCCAGATGTGGTTGAAAACATCTGTGGTACGCCGAAAGACGCGTTCCTGAAAGTCTGCGAATACATCGCCGAAACCAGTGCTCACGATAAAACTGCCTCGTTCCTTTACGCGCTCGGCTGGACGCAACACTCCGTTGGTGCGCAAAACATTCGAACGATGGCGATGATCCAGCTGCTGCTCGGCAATATGGGGATGGCAGGCGGCGGCGTTAACGCCCTGCGCGGTCACTCCAACATTCAGGGGCTGACGGACCTGGGGCTGCTGTCGCAGAGCCTGCCAGGTTACATGACGCTGCCAAGCGAGAAGCAGACCGATCTGCAAACCTACCTTGCCGCCAACACGCCGAAACCGCTGCTGGAAGGCCAGGTTAACTACTGGGGCAATTACCCGAAATTCTTCGTCTCCATGATGAAGGCCTTCTTTGGTGATAAAGCGACGGCAGAAAACAGCTGGGGCTTTGACTGGTTGCCGAAGTGGGATAAAGGCTACGACGTCCTGCAATACTTCGAGATGATGAAAGAGGGCAAGGTCAATGGCTATATCTGCCAGGGCTTTAACCCGGTTGCCTCATTCCCGAACAAAAACAAAGTGATCGGTTGTCTGTCGAAACTGAAGTTCCTCGTGACCATCGACCCGCTGAACACTGAAACCTCCAACTTCTGGCAGAACCACGGTGAGCTGAACGAAGTGGACTCGTCGAAGATCCAGACCGAAGTGTTCCGTCTGCCATCGACCTGCTTCGCGGAAGAGAACGGTTCAATCGTTAACTCCGGTCGCTGGTTGCAGTGGCACTGGAAAGGTGCGGACGCCCCGGGGATTGCGCTGACTGATGGCGAGATCCTCTCCGGTATCTTCCTGCGCTTGCGCAAGATGTACGCCGAACAGGGTGGCGCGAACCCGGACCAGGTGCTGAACATGACCTGGAACTACGCCATTCCGCATGAGCCATCTTCAGAAGAAGTGGCGATGGAGAGCAACGGCAAAGCGCTGGCCGATATTACCGATCCGGCAACCGGTGCGGTTATCGTCAAGAAAGGCCAACAACTCAGCTCGTTCGCTCAACTGCGCGATGACGGCACCACCTCCTGTGGCTGCTGGATTTTCGCCGGTAGCTGGACGCCAGAAGGTAACCAGATGGCACGCCGTGATAACGCCGATCCGTCTGGCCTCGGTAACACGCTGGGCTGGGCATGGGCATGGCCGCTTAACCGCCGCATTCTGTATAACCGCGCCTCCGCAGATCCGCAGGGTAACCCGTGGGATCCGAAGCGTCAGTTGCTGAAATGGGACGGCACCAAATGGACCGGCTGGGATATTCCGGACTACAGCGCAGCGCCTCCGGGCAGTGGCGTCGGGCCGTTTATCATGCAGCAGGAAGGCATGGGGCGTCTGTTTGCCCTCGATAAGATGGCGGAAGGTCCGTTCCCGGAACACTACGAGCCGTTTGAAACGCCGCTGGGAACTAACCCGCTGCATCCAAACGTTATCTCGAACCCGGCTGCACGTATCTTTAAAGACGACGCCGAAGCATTGGGTAAAGCCGATAAGTTCCCGTATGTCGGAACCACCTATCGTCTGACCGAGCACTTCCACTACTGGACCAAACACGCGCTGTTGAACGCGATTTTGCAACCAGAGCAGTTTGTGGAAATCGGGGAGTCGCTGGCGAATAAACTTGGCATTGCCCAGGGCGATACCGTGAAAGTCTCCTCCAACCGTGGCTATATCAAAGCCAAAGCGGTGGTGACCAAACGTATTCGCACGCTGAAAGCGAACGGCAAAGATATCGATACCATCGGTATTCCGATTCACTGGGGCTATGAAGGTGTTGCGAAAAAAGGCTTTATTGCCAACACGTTAACGCCATTCGTCGGTGATGCGAACACGCAGACGCCGGAGTTTAAGTCCTTCCTTGTGAATGTGGAAAAGGTGTAACGGAGACGACATATGGCTTATCAATCTCAAGATATCATTCGTCGTTCCGCGACTAACGGTCTGACCCCCGCGCCTCAGGCGCGGGACTTCCAGGAAGAAGTGGCGAAACTCATCGACGTCACCACCTGTATCGGCTGTAAAGCCTGTCAGGTGGCGTGTTCAGAGTGGAACGACATTCGCGATACCGTCGGCAATAACCTTGGGGTGTACGACAACCCCAATGATTTAAGCGCCAAATCGTGGACGGTGATGCGCTTCTCGGAAGTGGAGCAGAACGACAAACTGGAATGGCTGATCCGTAAAGACGGCTGTATGCACTGTTCCGATCCAGGCTGCCTGAAAGCGTGTCCGGCGGAAGGGGCAATTATTCAGTATGCCAACGGTATCGTCGACTTCCAGTCTGAGCAGTGCATTGGTTGCGGTTATTGCATTGCGGGCTGTCCGTTCGACATTCCGCGCCTCAACCCGGAAGACAACCGCGTTTACAAATGTACGCTGTGCGTTGACCGCGTGGTGGTTGGGCAAGAACCGGCCTGTGTGAAAACCTGCCCGACGGGTGCGATTCACTTCGGTACGAAAGAGTCGATGAAAACGCTGGCGAGCGAGCGCGTGGCTGAGCTGAAAACCCGTGGTTACGACAATGCGGGTCTGTACGATCCGGCAGGCGTGGGTGGTACACACGTTATGTACGTGCTGCACCATGCTGACAAGCCGAATCTGTATCATGGCTTGCCGGAGAACCCGGAAATCAGCGAAACCGTGAAATTCTGGAAAGGCATCTGGAAACCGCTCGCAGCTGTTGGCTTTGCGGCTACCTTCGCAGCCAGTATCTTCCACTACGTGGGTGTCGGTCCGAACCGTGCGGATGAGGAAGAGAATAATCTGCACGAAGAGAAAGACGAGGAGCGCAAATGAAACGACGTGACACCATCGTGCGCTACACCGCGCCGGAACGTATCAACCACTGGATCACCGCCTTCTGCTTCATCCTGGCGGCGGTGAGCGGGCTGGGCTTTTTGTTCCCTTCCTTCAACTGGTTGATGCAAATCATGGGCACACCGCAGCTGGCGCGAATTCTGCACCCGTTTGTCGGCGTGGTTATGTTTGCCTCGTTCATCATCATGTTTTTCCGTTACTGGCATCACAACCTAATCAATCGGGATGATATCTTTTGGGCGAAGAATATTCGTAAGATCGTCGTCAACGAGGAAGTAGGTGACACCGGGCGTTATAACTTCGGTCAGAAATGCGTTTTCTGGGCGGCGATTATTTTCCTGGTTCTGCTGCTGGTGAGCGGCGTGATTATCTGGCGTCCTTATTTTGCGCCTGCTTTCTCAATCCCGGTGATCCGATTCGCGTTAATGCTGCATTCATTTGCCGCAGTGGCGTTAATTGTGGTTATCATGGTGCATATCTACGCCGCCCTTTGGGTGAAAGGCACGATTACCGCCATGGTGGAAGGATGGGTTACCAGCGCCTGGGCGAAGAAACATCACCCGCGCTGGTACCGTGAGGTCCGCAAGACAACGGAAAAGAAAGCTGAATGAGTATTCGCATAATCCCGCAAGATGAGCTGGGTTCGAGCGAGAAACGTACGGCGGATATGATTCCGCCGTTATTGTTCCCTCGGCTCAAGAATTTATACAACCGCCGCGCCGAACGTCTGCGCGAGCTGGCAGAAAATAATCCGCTGGGTGATTACCTGCGCTTTGCTGCGCTTATCGCCCACGCCCAGGAAGTGGTGCTGTACGACCATCCGCTGGAGATGGATCTGACCGCGCGCATTAAAGAAGCCAGCGCACAAGGCAAGCCACCGCTGGATATTCACGTTTTGCCGCGTGATAAGCACTGGCAAAAGCTGCTGATGGCAATGATTGCTGAGCTGAAACCTGAAATGAGCGGCCCGGCGCTGGCAGTGATTGAGAATCTGGAGAAGGCATCAAGCCAGGAGCTGGAAGATATGGCCAGCGCGCTGTTCGCCTCTGATTTCTCGTCCGTCAGCAGCGATAAAGCGCCATTTATCTGGGCTGCACTGTCACTCTACTGGGCGCAGATGGCCAATCTGATCCCGGGCAAAGCCCGCGCTGAATACGGCGAGCAACGTCAATATTGCCCGGTTTGTGGTTCTATGCCGGTGTCCAGCATGGTGCAAATTGGCACTACTCAGGGTCTGCGTTACCTGCACTGCAACCTGTGTGAAACTGAATGGCACGTAGTGCGCGTAAAATGCAGCAACTGTGAACAGAGCGGCAAACTGCATTACTGGTCGCTGGATGACGAACAGGCTGCGATTAAAGCCGAAAGCTGCGATGACTGTGGCACTTACCTGAAGATTCTTTATCAGGAAAAAGAGCCGAAAGTTGAAGCCGTGGCAGATGACCTCGCCTCTCTGGTACTGGATGCGCGAATGGAGCAAGAAGGCTACGCCCGCAGTTCCATTAACCCGTTCCTGTTTCCGGGTGAAGGGGAGTAATCTCTGACGTTTTCCGGGTGACGCAGGTCGCCCGGATTACAGTTCATAGGGTGTGATTACACCTGCTATTCCCGCAAAATCTCTCGTATTTCGCGTTACCAATTCAAGACCATGCCGCCAGTGCCTGTTTGACCTCGTTTTTCCCTCCAACACAGCGATAAAGTTATTGGTATGTCACTGATGACAAGCGTAGGATTGCCTGATGCGCTACGCTTATCAGGCCTACCAATAAACTGCAATATATTAAATTTTCACGACTTTGTAGGACGGATAAGGCGTTCACGCCGCATCCGGCATGTACAACGCGCACTTTGTCAGTAATCTGATTGGTATCATTTTTGCCATTACCATTCTTCGCGCAGTTTACGCTGATATTCGACACCATCTTCCTCACACCCTTGCCAGATGCCAGGAACACTGGTTCTTGCTGTTTGCGATTGATTTACCAAGTATTGATCTACCGCTTCCCGTAATAGCTCCGCACGAGGAAGATTACGCTGCACCTCGAGATCATCTAGTTGCTTAATCAACTCATTCGATAAATCGAGTAAAATTCTGCTCATATCCATACCTGCCAGAGGGTTCATAAATATTTAACCAATATCATTTTTGAATCTATGGAGAGAAAAGTACCCTTGTCGAATCTTTAAAGAAAGCGCATTTACGCATCACTTTTTATTTTTGTGAGGCGTTTTCCAGATACAATGTAATAGTTGCAGTTATTATAAGTTCAAATAAAACAATCTTGTATTAATACCAGAATAAGGGCATCTGGTTTTTATATTCATGAATATAAAAATTTTTGTCATTCCTTATGCTCCTTACACTGATCATCAACACCAACTACCTCCCCCTTTTGCCTGCCTCCCTTTGCCTTACACACCGGAAATTGCTGCCTCTCCAGATATTGCTCTACCGCTTCGCGTAAAATTGCGGACCGTGAAACCTTACGCCAGCCCCGAAGCTTGTTCAGCCGTTTAATTGCCTCTTCTGATAAATGAAGAAAAACCGTATTCATCGCCATTGCCACCACCTTACATATATTACGCATTAATGTATGTGCGAAAATTACGCCGAAAAATTAATTAACGAAAGCGGATTTTTGCATGTTGTTTCACTTTTGCGAGACGATATCCAAAGATAATGTAACAGTTGCAGTTATTTCAATTGTTACTCAAAAATGGTTTAGTTATAGTCCAGGATTGTTTATTACTTTTAATTAAGCGGGGGCACATCTACAGAAAAGAAACAACAAATAATAAGGATGAATTATGGGTGCTATAAATATTTTATATTCAAGAATATTTTTTTGATTGGGTCTTCATTTGCTTCATCAGGATGGTGTACCCGAAAAAAGTCAGCAGCTTTACCGCACCCGGGTTTAAGGTGAAATCTACCATTCATAACTGACCGGTCAGTGCCGCACCAACCGGTCTTTAATTGTTAGTAGTAGTAAATTTGTGGATAACAGTCCGGGAACCAGACGATTCCTTCCGGATCATCCCCCTGCATTACCCGATGACATTGGCGTCGATCATCAGCGCGACGGCGAAGCATAGTATAGAGTCGCTTCCATTCATGATCTCCCGGTGTACTGTAGTTTACCCGACACTCCATTGAAGGATGACGCCATTTACCTGTGTGTTGGGATCCCTGAATGCTTATGCGGCTTCGCTTTACCATTACGACCCCGGTCTTTACGCGTATTAAATGTGGACATTTTTAGTCTCCTGTTAAGAGTTCTAAAAATGTGCTTCCTTAAAATAGTTCATCATTTCCCCTTAATTCGCATAGCGTGCTTTTGCACGAATTTCCGATACGCGGGGACCATTATGATAGCGTCGATGCCCACACATCCAACAAGAACACATACAGGGAGTACGAAAGCAAACACCTGATGCTTTTTTGCTTCCGTCGCCTGCTGTGCGATAACGACGGCGGATTTTTTTTAATCGCGCCATATGATGGCGACGTTCAGCACGATTTCGGGTCATAACAAAACTCCTGAACAGGCGGCACTATGCCGCTTTCATAGGAGTTCTGAATGCTGGTGCTTTCTGTGTGGCATAACCATGCCTCTAACGGTTAAGTGCTTGCAGCACATGTTGCGGATCATTGGCAATCGCTCGCAGCAAAGCCTTTGCAGTCAAGTAAAACGCCCCTTACTCCTCTTCGTTCCCGCCCTCTTCATACGGGCCAAATGGCTTCGCGGGCAAAACGATATACGTCCCTTCAAACACCGCGCCCGGCGTATCGTTGCCAAAGATTTCGACCTGCATCTGCACCCGTGCTTTTCGTCCGCGCGCCAGACGGTCGAGATCGCCGCTTAAGGCACCGAGGTCGGCTACCGCATGAGGTTTGCCGCTAATCGGCTTGCTGTAGCGGATATGCGCATCCGCCAGAATAATCGTTCCGCCGAGGTGGCGTTCGCGCAGCATCAGCCAGATAAGTCCCCAACCAGTGAGTGTTGCCAGCGAGAATAAACTCCCGGCAAACAGCGTGTGGTGTGGATTCTGATTGCCGGTTTCCGGCATGGTGGTGATAAATTTTTGCCCGGTATATTGCTGAATGCGCACGCCCATTTTTTCACTAAGCGGGATGTGTTCATACCACGCCTGTTGCAGCTGCGCGCACCAGTCGCCGCGATGCAGAATATCATCCAGAGTGGCGACGGGTTTAATCATCAAAAAATGACGAATCGGCGTGGTGGTTGGTGTGGTGATTTCTCCCTGATTAACGAACCCCAGCTTGGCGAAAAACTCCACCGCGTCTTCACGGGCGCTACAGGTCACGCGCTTAACGCCTTCCTGACGCGCCACCGACTCCAGGGTCATCGCCATCAGCGTTCCTAACCCTTTGTCCTGCACGTCGGGATGAACGGCCATAAAACGGATGGACGCTTCATTATCGGCATTAATATAGAGCCGCCCTACCGCCACCAGATTACCCTGCTCGTCGACGACCATCTGGTGATGCGCCATCGCATCCCACGCGTCGCGTTCCGAACCTTTTGGTTGATGCAGGGGCTTACGCAACATTTCCCAGCGAAACTGATAGTAACGCTCTAATTCTTCTTCTGTTTGTGGAACCCGAAGGTGATACATAGCGATACTCTCTCTTGTTTCCCGTGACAACCCTGGAAGCTGGCTCATACCTGCAACCAGAATGTCACGGGGCCATCATTGACCAGCGATACCTGCATATCGGCAGCGAAGCGTCCTGTTTGCGTGTTCATCTCTTGCTGACGGCAGCGTTCGACGAAATAGTCATATAACGCCTCTGCGCGATCCGGTGATGCGCCTTTTGAGAAGCTTGGGCGCATCCCCCGTTCGGTATCTGCGGCGAGGGTAAACTGGGAAACCACCAGCACACTGCCGCCCGCCTGTTGCACGTTGAGGTTCATCTTGCCTTCGGCATCGCTAAAGATGCGATAGCCGAGCACACGCTCGCACAGACGGTTTGCTTTCTGTTCGTCGTCATCCTTTTCGACACCCAATAATACCAAAAGTCCCGCGCCAATTTCGCCCGTCACTTCTCCCTCCACGGTGACGCTGGCACGGGTTACGCGTTGAATTAATGCAATCATGGTTCGTCGTCTTCTTCTTGTTCAGCTGCTTGTTTTAGTTTGCGGTATTCCCCGAGAGTGACAGTAATTTCCGCGCCAAGCAAGACGATACACCATGTCCAGTAGACCCAGACAAAGAGAATGGGGATCACCGCCAGCACACCATAAATGAGCTGATATGACGGGAACATGGTGATATAAAGCGCGAAACCTTTCTTTCCTGCTTCGAACAGGAGTGCGGCGACAAACGCGCCGACAATCGCGTCGCGGTTAGGTACGCGGATGGTAGGAACAATGCTGTACAGCAACCAGAAGGAGATCCACGACAACAGCAGCGGAAAAATGCGCAGCACATTGTCGATGACCGTATTGAGATCGCTCGCCCAACGCAGGGAGAGCAGATAGGAACTGATCGCCAGACTGGCCCCCGCCAACAGCGGCCCTAACGTCAGGATCATCCAGTACACAGCAAAAGAGTAAATTTTTGGCCGTACCCGTTTACTTCGCCAGATGGCATTCAATGCGCTATCAATGGAATACATCAACAATAACGCCGTGACGATCAGGCCACATGCCCCGACGGCGGTCATCTTGTTGGAATTGGCAACAAACTGTTCGATATATTGCTGGATAACGTCGCCAGTGGCAGGGAGAAAGTTGGCAAAAATAAAGTGACGTAGCTGGATACTAACGTCTGAGAACATGGGAAAAGCGGCGAAAAGCGCAAAAACAACGGCAACCAGCGGCACTAATGAGAGTAACGACACATAGGCAAGATTACCTGCCAGGGTTGTCATGTTGTCCTCATCAATGCGTTGCCAGAGTAGTTTCAGCCAGGCCCATAGCGGACGGGTATGATGCCTGGCTTTTTCATGGATGGTTTTTAGCATAACAACTTCGCGAAATAGTCCGGGATGGTGGTTTTATCTTTCACCAGAATGCTGGTAATGCCCAGCTGATTAGCTCCTTCTATATTATCGGCGTTGTCATCAAAAAAGACCGTATCGCTGGGGGAAAAACCTTCCAGCTGCAATACATGCTGGTAAATTCGCGCTTCAGGTTTGCGCATCCCCAGATCTTGCGACAGATAGATATGGTCAGCAGCAGCACGGATTTCCGGGTATTCTTCCGGCCAGAAGGTGGTATGCAGGCGGTTGGTATTGGAAAGCACCACCACACGATGACCCTGCTCACGCAGTTTATGCATGATGGCGATCACTTCCGGGCGCAGCGCGACAAACACCGCCTGCCAGCCGTGGGAAAACTGCTCATAGCTTAGCGGTAGAGCCATCTCATGACACAGCGCCTCTGCGAACGCTTCGTCGCTAATTTCCCCACGCTCATGCTGATGAAACGCCTCACCCATGTGGAAACTCTTCTTAAGCGTAGCCAGTGGAACACGCGTTAAATCGCTCCAGGTTCCCAGCACACGGTTGAAGTCGATATCGACAATGACATTACCTAAATCAAAGATATAGAGCATTTTTGCCTCCTTTCACACCATAAGAAATTAACTGTAGCGGGAAAGGCGAAGTTTGGCTATGCAGTCAGGCATGAAGGCTTGCAAGTGGTCACAGAAAATTAATGGTTGCCGTTTCACTATATTCTCAATAATTCGTGTCGCAGCACATGCAACTTGAAGGATGACGAGTATCAGTGATGGCTTTATATATAATGCTGTCATTAAGAGTTCTTTTTAAGAAATCACATATTTACTTCATGAATTAATATTATTAATACATTCAAATAGAAAATACATCCAAAAAAATAAATTCTCAATGAAATTAAAAAATATTCAGCGTATTATTTCTCCACCATAAAATAAGGATACATACCATGGAAAAGAAATTTTATATTGACTGGGATAATGAAATATCCCGGGAAGAATTTATTAAAAATATATTATCCGATGAAGATCTGCCCAAAATCCGCTCTCTGATTATTGGCCGTTGGGGAGAGTGCTGGGATGAGGAAAGTTGCCAACCGATAATCGACATGTTTGTTGAACACGCTGAACGCTTTGCTCATCTTGAGTCCCTGTATATCGGCGATATGGAAAGTGATGAGTGTGAGATTTCGTGGATAAAACAAGGCGATTATTCTCGTCTGTATGCCGCACTGCCGAACCTCAAAAAGCTGACGATTAAAGGTACTCAAGACCTGGAACTGGGAGAAATCGCCCACGACAAACTGGAGCACCTGGAAATCATCTCTGGCGGTGCGCCATGTGGCGTGTTCGCGCCATTGCAAAACTCTCAGCTGCCTGCGTTAAAAACACTTATCGTTTATATTGGCATTGAGAATTATGGTTTTGATGCGTCTCTGGATAGCGTGATGAATCTGGCGTCGAAATCACTTTTCCCGAGCCTGACGCATCTTGGTCTGGTGAACAGCGAAGAGCAAAACGAAATCGTCCGCCGCGTGCTGGAGAGCGACATTCTGCCACAACTGGAAGTGCTGGCACTTTCCTGCGGTACACTCACCGATGAAGGCGCGGAGCATCTTCTCAAACATGCCGATCGCCTTAGCCATCTGAAACTGCTGGATTTGTATCATCATTACCTGACAACAGAGATGCAGAAAAAACTGCAAAAAACACTGACATGTACTGTTGAATTATCAGAAGCGCTAACGCCTGAAGTCTATGATGACGAAGTTTATATGCACCCGATGTTTACCGAATAAATGAAATTTATTGGGAGAGAGTCATCTCTCCCATTATTTATCACAGAAAAGGAATTCTTCGTGATTACGCTAATTGGTCATCCTGAAAGCAAACGCACATTTTATTTTTGCCAGGCAGCGTCACGCTTACAGGAACATATCAACGTGGTGAACTATGATCAAGCGCTTACCCTGCCGCTAAATAAAGGCATGGTAAAAATCGATCCCCCCTTACATCAGGAAACAGATATTCGCTTAATTAATACGGTTAGCCAAAACTATATTACTTTTTTACAAAAAATGGCTAACCGAAGGGAAATCCGTTTTATTAACTCACCAGAAAGTATTATTCATCTTCTGGATAAACGCCACTGTAAACAACGATTAATCGAGCACGCGATCCCGACACCGCCGATATTCGCGGATGGTGTCCGTAGCTACGATCAACTGATCGCCTGTATGCGCAGCGAAAAGGTTTATCGCGTGTTTATTAAGCCGAATTTCGGATCAGGGGCCGCTGGGGTGCTGGCATTGAGTTTACATCCCGGCGATAACCGTCAGGTGCTTTATTGCGCCATCCAGGTTGCAGGTAACAGACTGGTGAACAGTAAACACATTATCCGCTATGAAAACAGCGATGATATTACGTTGATTGTGAATACTATTTTGCAACAAGACAATATTATCGAACGCTGGCTGGCAAAAGCCAGGGTGGGCAATAAAAGCTACGATTTACGCATAGTGTACGTTAATGGCGAAATCGTCTGGCGGGTTGTCAGAACATCATCACAGCCGATCACCAATTTACATTTACAAAATGAAGCTATCCGTTTTGCCGATCTTAATTTACCCGCAAAAAAAGTGGCTGAAATTGACACCCTTTGTCTCAACGCAATGAAACTCTACCCGGACGTACACATTGCCGGGCTTGACGTATTACTCACGCAAAAGTTAACACCCTATATTATCGAAATTAACGGCCAGGGCGATCTTATTTATCAGGACACCTGCGAACAAAACAAAATTTATCAACGCCAGATTCAGGTAATGAGAGAACACCATGTATAACGTAACAGACGAAGTACCGGAAAATACCCGCACGGCAATCCATTCCTGCGATGGCGAAATCAATTTAAATGATCTGATTGTCAGGGGAGCCAATGTCTTGTTTGTGGTGATTGACTCCCTGCGTTTTGATATTGCGTTTCAGGAACAAGAGGCGGGAAATACACCAAATATTAACCGCTATGGTCGCTGGATAAAGTGTGAAGCCGCTGGCAATTTTACCTGGCCTTCGCATCATTCGATGTTCTCTGGTTTTATGCCTAAGCCGCTGGAAGCTGCACCTGGTCATTCAATGCTCTTTTTCCCCAAAGATATTGGTTTAGGTCGTTTAGGGCCAAAAAATGCGTTCGCGTTCAGCGAAGAGACGTGGATTAAAGGGCTGGAAAACAAAGGTTACCGCACTATATGCGTTGGTGGCGTCTCCTTTTTTAATAACCGTTCAGGGATGGGGAAAGTGTTCCCGGCGATGTTTAAAGAGAGTTACTGGTATCCTAATTTCTCCTGCACGGTGAAAGAGAGCATGGATAATCAGCTCACCTTAATTAACAAAAAGGTGAACGCTGAACAGCCGCTGATGATGTATATCAATATCGACACCATTCATTATCCGAATCATTTTTATATTGAAAATGCCAAACCTGGCGATACGGTAGAAACTCACGCCGCTGCCCTGCATTATATTGATGCGAGAATCGAAAAACTTTTCGACACCTTCCGGCAAACCGGAAGAGAGACGTTAGTTATTCTCTGTTCCGATCATGGCACCTGCTACGGGGAAGACGGTAAATATTTCCACAGTTTTAACCATCCGATTGTGAATACCGTACCCTATTTTCACTTTGTGTTAGATGGCAAAACCCATGAATAATGAATCGATTTATCAGCAATATATGTACAGTTACCCGCATAAGACCGCTTATCGGGAATTAAACAATATTGCTTTTGCAGATATGAAGTCGCGTATTTACGAGCACAAAACACATCTCTATATTCATATGCCTTTTTGCCAGAGCCGCTGCGGGTTTTGTAATCTTTTTACCTGCACGGGAGCAAACAATGCCTTTATCGACAACTACATAGAGGCGATTATTGTCCAGGCCCGGCAAATGCAACTTGCGCCTGTAGACTGGGCCAGTTTTACCATTGGCGGCGGTACGCCACTGCTGCTTAATGTCGGGCAGCTGTGGCGGTTGTTTTGCGGGGTGTTTGACGAATTACAGGTCGATACGCAGATTTTTAAGGCCATTGAAACATCGCCTTCCGATACCACCGCCGAAAAGGTCGCGTTATTGCGCCAGCTTGCGGTAAGACGCGTCAGTATTGGTGTTCAGAGTTTTAACGATCTGGAACTTGCCACATTACACCGCCGCCATAGCGCGGTAAATGCCCATCGGGCGCTGGAGCTACTGCGCAGGGGTAATTTCCCGATAATCAATATTGATATTATTTACGGTATTCCTGGTCAAACAGCTGCAAGTTTAATGGCGTCGCTTAATCAGGCATTAGATTATCAGCCTGACGAACTTTTTTTGTACCCGCTGTATAACATGCCGCGTCAGCCGGAAATGTATAGCCTCTATATTGAAGCCCGCGATCGCTTATTGCATGAAGGTTATACGCAAACGTCAATGCGCCGTTTTGTGCGGGTGAATAATGAGTCGACGGCTGAAAGTTGTGGCTTTGAAAATTCGCTGGCACTTGGCGCGGGCGGGCGCAGTTATCTTGGCAATTTACATTACTGCACGCCGTGGTCGCAAAACCAGTCCGCATCGCGACAAATTGTCGCGGATTTTATCGCCCGGCCAGATAAAACCCAAATTCACCACGGCTATGTCCTTTCACAAGCAGAAATGAAGCGGCGTTTTATTATCAAGAATCTCTTTTTCTATAAAGGACTTTCGTTAAGCGATTATCAGCACCAGTTCTTCTCTGAGGTATTAAGCGATTTTCCCCTGCTGGGAGATTTCATCAAACAAGATTACTGCCACCAGCAGGATAACCGCATTCTGCTCACCGTGCAGGGTTTAGCGCTTTCGGACCAGCTTGGCCCGCAGTTTATTTCCCCGGAAGTTCACAGTCTGGAGACGCATAAACGATGACGCTCAAGCAGATCCAGACGCTGATTTATCGCGGCGAGATAAAGTCGTGTAATTATCGCTGTGGTTATTGCCCTTTTCATAAACAAGACCGCAATGATAAACAGCAGGATGAAGCGGCATTATGGCACATGGTTGAACATTTACCGACGCTGGGTTCACCGTTAAATGTATTTATTACGCCCTACGGCGAAGCATTGCGTTATCGATATTATATGGCGGCGATGGCACAAATAAGCCGTTATTCCCATGTACAGGCGGTGGGTATTCAGACCAACGCCTCTTTTAATTTATCTGCGTTAATTGCGGCTTTTCAGCAGCATCAGGGCGATTTGGCAAAGCTGCGGCTGTGGTGTTCATTTCATCCTTCCCAGGTCAGTAAAGACGTTTTCCTTAAACAGATACTGGCAATTAAGGACGCGGGCATTACCTGTTCTGTGGGGGCCGTCGCCAGCGTAACCGACTATGACGCATTGCAGTGGTTACGCGCGCATCTTCTTCCCGATATCTATTTCTGGCTAAACGCCAATGAGCGCGATAAAAGGCCCACCAGCGACGAAAGAAATAGCCAGTTTCAGTTGCTGGACCCGCTTTATCATCTGGAAACCAGCCTCTGGCCTGCGAATGTCGAGTTTTGTCTCGGCGGTAAACAGAGCGTATTTATGAATGCTGATGGCGATCTCTTCGCCTGTAATATCAGTAAAATTAAGATTGGCAATTTATATCAGCAGCAACTTTCAACTCCGGCTTGTATGTCCAGGCACTGTCACTGTTATCTGGCTTATCATCTGCGTGAGGATATTCCGGCCCTCTCACAATTAGACGCTGAACGCTGCTTTCGGATCTTCTCGTTATGATCTGCCGGTTAATTGCGCTCGATTTAGACGGCACATTGCTGAACAGCAAAAAGATGATTTCCCCTGCGTCTATTTCGGCACTGCAAAGCGCCCAACAGACAGGTGTGAAGATTATCCTCGCCACCGGGCGTTCGCACAGCGAAGCCCTGCCTTATTACCAACAATTGCAGTTAACCGAGCCGATGATTTGCTGTAACGGCAGCTATCTTTATCATCCGCGCCAGCAGCAAATATTACGTCCGCTGGCGCTTGATATCCACAAGGTGGAACAACTACGACTCTGGTTTTCACAACAAATATTGCAGCCACATATTTATACGTACGATGATTTTGTTTTGCAGATTAGCCTGATACACCGCAAGACTTCGTTATTGCGCCAGACAGAGGAGTTTGCCCGGCAAGAACTATCGCTGAACTGTAGTTGGTCCTGGCATCACCAACTGGATATTACTCAGGCGGGGTGCGATAAAGGCAAAAGTCTGCTCTGGTATGCCCAGCAGCAAAATATCGCGCTGGATGAAATTATTGCCTTTGGCGACAACGATAATGATGCGGGAATGTTGCAGATGGTTGGGAAAGGTATTGCGATGGGCAATGGCAGCGTTCTGGCAAAAGCCTGCGCTGACTGCGTTATCGGTCACAACAACACAGATGCTATTGCGGATTTTCTTGATGCACAGGGTTTCAGATGACGCCTGATAAGATGCTTGCGCATCTTATCAGGCCTACAAAAGCAAAAAACCTGCCATC
Organism: Escherichia sp. GZ89; assembly: GCF_019366485.1. NCBI lineage: Bacteria > Pseudomonadati > Pseudomonadota > Gammaproteobacteria > Enterobacterales > Enterobacteriaceae > Escherichia > Escherichia sp. GZ89. The sequence goes on from NZ_JAEOHX010000006.1 coordinate 104,468, forward strand.
GCTGGCAGGTTTTTTATGACTTATAAACGAAATTAATCGTCTTTCGGTGCGCGGTTGGCGCGACGACGATCGTTTTCCGTCAGGTGACGTTTACGAATACGGATAGAGGTCGGCGTCACTTCTACCAGTTCATCATCATCGATGAACTCCAGCGCTTGTTCCAGCGTCATGCGGATAGGCGGAACCAGAACAACGGCTTCGTCAGTACCGGAAGCACGCATGTTGGTCAGTTTCTTACCGGTCAGACAGTTTACAGTCAGGTCGTTAGAACGGCTGTGAATACCGATAATCTGACCTTCGTAAACTTCGGCACCGTGACCGAGGAACAGCTTACCGCGATCCTGCAGACCGAACAGCGCGAACGCTACCGCTTTACCCTGACCGTTAGAGATCAGCACGCCGTTCTGACGCTGACCCACTTCACCCGGACGTACGTCGTCATAGTGGCTGAAGGTGGAGTACAACAGACCCGTACCAGAGGTCATGGTCATGAACTCAGAACGGAAGCCAATCAGACCACGGCTTGGGATCACGTAGTCGAGACGTACGCGGCCTTTACCGTCTGGATTCATGTTTTTCAGGTCGCCTTTACGTTCGCCCAGCGCCTGCATCACAGAACCCTGATGCTGTTCTTCAACGTCCAGAGTCACGTTTTCATACGGCTCTTGTTTACGACCGTCGATTTCACGGAAGATAACTTTCGGACGGGATACCGCCAGTTCGAAACCTTCACGACGCATGTTTTCGATCAGAACAGACAGGTGCAGTTCGCCACGACCAGAAACGCGGAACGCATCGGCGTCTTCAGTTTCTTCTACGCGCAGCGCAACGTTGTGTACCAGTTCTTTGTTCAGACGATCCAGGATCTGACGAGACGTTACGAACTTACCTTCTTTACCGCAGAACGGCGAGGTGTTAACGCAGAAGAACATAGAAACGGTCGGCTCATCAACGGAGAGTGCCGGCAGCGCTTCAACGTTTTGCGTGTCGCAAACGGTGTCAGAAATGTTCAGTTCGCCCAGGCCCGTGATCGCCACGATATCGCCAGCTTCCGCCAGATCGGTTTCGATACGTTCCAGACCGAGGTGGCCCAGCACTTTACCGACTTTCGCGTTGCGGGTTTTGCCTTCGCTATCGATGATAGTAACTTGCTGGTTCGGCTTCACTTTACCGCGCTTGATGCGGCCAATGCCGATAACGCCAACATAGCTGTTGTAATCGAGCTGAGAAATCTGCATCTGGAACGGACCGTCAAGGTCAACGTCCGGCGCAGGAACGTGGTCAACAATTGCCTGATACAGCGGGGTCATGTCTTCCGCCATATCTTCGTGGTCCAGACCCGCGATACCGTTCAGCGCAGAAGCGTAAACGATCGGGAAGTCCAGCTGCTCGTCGGTCGCGTCGAGGTTAACGAACAGGTCGAATACCTGATCCACAACCCAGTCAGGACGCGCGCCAGGGCGGTCAACTTTGTTGATAACAACAATTGGCTTCAGGCCGTAAGCAAACGCTTTTTTGGTTACGAAGCGCGTTTGCGGCATCGGGCCGTCAAATGCGTCAACCACCAGCAGCACTGAGTCTACCATGGACATTACACGTTCAACTTCACCACCGAAGTCGGCGTGCCCCGGAGTATCAACGATGTTGATACGGTAATCATTCCATTTGATAGCGGTGTTTTTCGCGAGGATGGTAATCCCACGCTCTTTCTCCAAATCGTTGGAGTCCATCACGCGCTCTTGGGTTTCGGCACGAGAGTCGAACGTACCAGATTGTTGGAGCAGCTTGTCTACCAGGGTGGTTTTACCATGGTCTACGTGCGCGATGATGGCGATATTACGCAATTTTTCGATCACAACTTTGCCTCAGGCATTAGAAATAGCGCGTTATTGTACACGGATTAATCGCACTACAAAACAGGATCACAAACATCCTCCGCAAACAAGTATTGCAGAGTCCCTTTGTGATCGCTTTCACGGAGCATAAAAAGGGTTATCCAAAGGTCATTGCACCAATATGGTGCTTAATGTTTCCATTGAAGCACTATATTGGTGCAACATTCACATCGTGGTGCAGCCCTTTTGCACGATGGTGCGCATGATAACGCCTTTTAGGGGCAATTTAAAAGTTGGCACAGATTTCGCTTTATCTTTTTTACGGCGACACGGCCAAAATAATTGCAGATTTCGTTACCACGACGACCATGACCAATCCAGGAGAGTTAAAGTATGTCCGCTGAACACGTACTGACGATGCTGAACGAGCACGAAGTGAAGTTTGTTGATTTGCGCTTCACCGATACCAAAGGTAAAGAACAGCACGTCACTATCCCTGCTCATCAGGTGAATGCTGAATTCTTCGAAGAAGGCAAAATGTTTGACGGCTCCTCGATTGGCGGCTGGAAAGGCATTAACGAATCCGACATGGTGCTGATGCCAGACGCATCCACCGCAGTGATTGACCCGTTCTTCGCGGACTCTACCCTGATTATCCGTTGCGATATCCTTGAACCAGGCACCCTGCAAGGCTATGACCGTGACCCGCGTTCTATCGCGAAGCGCGCTGAAGATTACCTGCGCTCTACTGGTATTGCCGACACCGTACTGTTCGGGCCAGAACCTGAATTCTTCCTGTTCGATGACATCCGTTTCGGCGCGTCTATCTCCGGTTCTCATGTTGCCATCGACGATATCGAAGGTGCATGGAACTCCTCCACCAAATATGAAGGTGGTAACAAAGGTCACCGTCCGGCAGTGAAAGGCGGTTACTTCCCGGTTCCGCCAGTAGACTCGGCTCAGGATATCCGTTCTGAAATGTGTCTGGTGATGGAACAGATGGGTCTGGTGGTCGAAGCCCATCACCACGAAGTAGCGACTGCTGGTCAGAACGAAGTGGCAACCCGCTTCAATACCATGACCAAAAAAGCTGACGAAATTCAGATCTACAAATATGTTGTGCACAACGTGGCGCACCGCTTCGGTAAAACCGCGACCTTTATGCCAAAACCGATGTTCGGTGATAACGGCTCCGGTATGCACTGCCACATGTCACTGTCTAAAAACGGCGTCAACCTGTTTGCGGGCGACAAATATGCAGGTCTGTCTGAGCAGGCGCTGTACTACATTGGCGGCGTAATCAAACACGCTAAAGCGATTAACGCCCTGGCAAACCCGACCACCAACTCTTACAAGCGTCTGGTCCCGGGCTACGAAGCACCAGTAATGCTGGCTTACTCTGCGCGTAACCGTTCTGCATCTATCCGTATTCCAGTGGTTTCTTCTCCGAAAGCACGTCGTATCGAAGTCCGTTTCCCGGATCCGGCGGCTAACCCGTACCTGTGCTTTGCTGCCCTGCTGATGGCCGGTCTTGATGGTATCAAGAACAAGATCCACCCAGGCGAAGCCATGGACAAAAACCTGTATGACCTGCCGCCAGAAGAAGCGAAAGAGATCCCACAGGTTGCAGGCTCTCTGGAAGAAGCACTGAACGAACTGGATCTGGACCGCGAGTTCCTGAAAGCCGGTGGCGTGTTCACTGACGAAGCCATTGATGCGTACATCGCTCTGCGTCGCGAAGAAAATGACCGCGTGCGTATGACTCCGCATCCGGTAGAGTTTGAGCTGTACTACAGCGTCTAATAGTTGAAGTTGTACTACCCGGCGCAACAACGCCGGGATTGAGTTGCCGTGGAAACTTTCAGCCCATCTCTGCATGGGCTTTTTTCTCCATAACTTCTTTGATGCTTCGCGCTTTTTATCCGTAAAAAGCTATAATGCACTAAAATGGTGCAACCTGTTCAGGAGACTGCTTTATGGCAACAGGCACGCAGCCCGATGCTGGGCAGATCCTCAACTCGCTGATTAACAGTATTTTGTTAATTGATGACAACCTGGCGATCCATTACGCCAACCCCGCCGCGCAACAACTGCTCGCCCAAAGCTCCCGCAAATTGTTTGGTACGCCGTTACCGGAACTGTTGAGCTACTTCTCATTAAATATCGAGCTGATGCAAGAAAGTCTGGAGGCGGGGCAAGGTTTTACCGATAACGAAGTGACGCTGGTGATCGACGGTCGCTCGCATATCCTTTCTGTGACGGCCCAGCGTATGCCGGACGGCATGATCCTGCTGGAGATGGCACCGATGGATAACCAGCGCCGCTTAAGTCAGGAACAGCTACAGCACGCCCAGCAGGTTGCTGCCCGTGATTTAGTGCGCGGCCTGGCGCATGAGATTAAAAATCCGCTTGGCGGTTTACGTGGTGCAGCGCAGTTGCTCAGCAAAGCATTACCTGACCCGTCACTGCTGGAATATACCAAAGTGATTATTGAACAGGCGGATCGGCTGCGAAATCTGGTCGACCGTCTGTTGGGGCCGCAACTGCCCGGTACGCGTGTCACCGAAAGTATTCACAAAGTGGCTGAACGCGTGGTGACGCTGGTGTCGATGGAACTGCCGGACAATGTGCGGTTGATTCGTGATTACGACCCCAGCCTACCGGAACTGGCGCACGACCCGGATCAAATTGAACAGGTATTGCTGAATATTGTGCGCAATGCACTACAGGCGCTGGGGCCAGAAGGTGGTGAAATCATTCTGCGTACCCGCACCGCGTTTCAACTGACCTTACACGGCGAGCGCTATCGGCTGGCGGCGCGGATTGATGTGGAAGATAACGGGCCAGGCATTCCGCCTCATTTGCAGGATACGCTGTTTTACCCGATGGTCAGCGGTCGCGAAGGTGGCACTGGGCTTGGCTTATCCATCGCCCGTAATTTGATTGATCAGCATTCAGGCAAAATTGAATTTACCAGTTGGCCAGGTCATACCGAGTTCTCGGTTTACCTGCCTATCAGGAAATAAAGGTGACGTTTATGCAACGAGGGATAGTCTGGGTAGTCGATGACGATAGTTCCATCCGTTGGGTGCTTGAACGTGCGCTCGCTGGAGCGGGTTTAACCTGTACGACATTTGAGAACGGCGCGGAAGTACTGGAGGCGCTGGCGAGCAAAACACCGGATGTACTGCTGTCGGATATCCGTATGCCGGGAATGGACGGGCTGGCGCTGCTCAAGCAGATTAAACAGCGCCATCCGATGCTTCCGGTCATCATTATGACCGCACATTCCGATCTGGATGCTGCCGTCAGCGCCTATCAACAAGGGGCGTTTGATTATCTGCCCAAACCGTTTGATATCGACGAAGCCGTGGCGCTGGTTGAGCGCGCCATCAGCCATTATCAGGAACAGCAGCAACCGCGTAATGTTCAGCTTAACGGCCCGACGACCGATATCATCGGCGAAGCGCCAGCCATGCAGGACGTGTTCCGGATTATCGGTCGGCTTTCACGTTCTTCTATTAGCGTGCTGATTAACGGCGAATCCGGCACCGGTAAAGAACTGGTCGCTCATGCCCTGCATCGCCACAGTCCTCGAGCCAAAGCGCCGTTTATCGCGCTGAATATGGCGGCTATCCCGAAGGATTTGATCGAATCAGAACTGTTCGGTCACGAGAAAGGCGCGTTTACCGGCGCGAATACTATTCGTCAGGGGCGTTTTGAACAGGCCGATGGCGGCACGTTATTCCTCGATGAAATTGGCGATATGCCGCTGGATGTGCAGACGCGTTTGCTGCGCGTACTGGCAGATGGTCAGTTTTATCGCGTTGGCGGCTATGCGCCGGTGAAAGTAGATGTGCGGATTATCGCTGCCACTCACCAGAATCTTGAACAGCGGGTGCAGGAAGGCAAGTTCCGTGAGGATCTGTTCCACCGCCTGAACGTCATCCGCGTTCATCTGCCGCCGCTGCGCGAACGTCGGGAAGATATTCCCCGTCTGGCACGCCATTTTTTACAGGTTGCCGCGCGAGAGCTGGGCGTAGAAGCGAAGTTGCTGCATCCGGAAACCGAAGCCGCGCTGACGCGTCTGGCGTGGCCAGGCAACGTGCGCCAGCTGGAAAACACCTGTCGCTGGCTAACGGTGATGGCTGCCGGACAGGAAGTGTTGATTCAGGATTTGCCTGGCGAACTGTTTGAATCAAACGTACCGGAAAGCACTTCACACATGCAGCCGGACAGTTGGGCAACGCTGTTAGCACAGTGGGCAGACAGAGCGCTGCGTTCCGGTCATCAAAACCTGCTTTCCGAAGCACAGCCAGAGCTGGAACGGACGTTACTGACGACCGCGTTGCGACATACGCAGGGGCATAAACAGGAAGCTGCGCGGCTACTTGGCTGGGGACGTAACACCCTGACGCGGAAGTTAAAAGAGCTGGGGATGGAGTGATTCACAGCTTGTGTGTAAAGATTGATTATTGAGCGCAAATTGCTGGTATTTTGCACTTTACTGTTCCGATAAGTTCAGTATGATCTTGCCCGGAAAACGGGGAGAGTCATTATGCTGGAATCAATAATTAATCTCGTATCGAGTGGCGCAGTTGACAGCCACACACCACAAACTGCTGTTGCTGCCGTGCTGTGTGCCGCGATGATTGGGCTGTTTAGCTAAAACCGGATGCGGCGTGAACGCCTTATCCGGCCTGTAAATCGTGCAAATTCAAAATATTGCAACTTCCGTTCAGGCCTGATAAGCGTGGCGCATCAGCTTCAAGGGCTGGGATTCCAGCCCTTGTTCGTGTTAATCCCAGCTCAGAATAACTTTCCCTGACTGACCTGAACGCATAGCGTCAAAACCCTTCTGGAAATCATCGATGGAGAAACGATGGGTAATGATCGGCGAGAGATCGAGGCCAGACTGAATCAGCGCCGCCATCTTGTACCAGGTTTCAAACATCTCACGCCCGTAAATGCCTTTGATGAACAAGCCCTTAAAGATCACTTTTGTCCAGTCGATAGACATATCAGACGGCGGAATACCCAGCATTGCAATACGACCGCCGTGGTTCATGGTGTCCAGCATAGTGCGGAACGCCGCTGGCGCACCAGACATCTCCAGACCGACATCAAAGCCTTCGGTCATGCCCAGTTCTGCCATCACATCTTTGAGGTTTTCTTTAGCGACGTTAACCGCGCGAGTAATGCCCATTTTGCGCGCCAGCTCAAGGCGATATTCGTTAACGTCAGTGATCACTACGTTACGTGCGCCAACGTGTTTCGCCACCGCCGCAGCCATAATACCTATCGGACCTGCACCAGAAACCAGTACATCCTCACCAACCAGATCGAACGACAGCGCCGTGTGCACGGCATTACCGAACGGATCAAAAATGGATGCTAAATCGTCGGAGATATTGTCAGGGATTTTGAAGGCGTTGAATGCCGGGATCACCAGATATTCAGCGAAACAGCCCGGACGGTTTACACCCACACCAATGGTGTTACGGCACAGATGAGTACGACCAGCACGACAGTTACGGCAATGGCCACAGGTGATATGGCCTTCGCCGGATACACGATCGCCAATCTTAAAGCCTTTCACTTCCTGACCGATGCCGACTACTTCACCGACATATTCATGACCAACAACCATCGGTACCGGGATAGTTTTTTGCGACCACTCATCCCAGTTGTAGATGTGAACGTCGGTCCCGCAGATGGCTGTTTTACGGATTTTAATTAGCAGATCGTTATGACCCAGTTCCGGCTCAGGAACGTCGGTCATCCAGATACCTTCTTCCGCTTTCAGTTTGGATAACGCTTTCATCTCACATCCTCAGGCGATAACGCCCAGTTGTTTACCAATGCGCGTGAACGCCGCAACAGCACGCGTGATTTGCTCAGGGGTATGCGCCGCAGACATCTGGGTACGAATACGCGCCTGACCTTTCGGAACGACCGGATAGAAGAAACCGGTGACGTAAATGCCCTCTTTTTGCAGCTCTCGGGCAAATTTCTGCGCCACTACTGCATCACCAAGCATGACCGGAATAATGGCGTGATCGGCTCCCGCCAGGGTAAAGCCCGCTGCCGACATTTGCTCACGGAACTGACGCGCATTCGCCCACAGGCGATCACGCAGTTCACTGCCCGCTTCAACCATCTCCAGCACTTTAATGGATGCGGCGACAATAGCCGGTGCCAGTGAGTTAGAGAACAAATACGGACGAGAACGCTGGCGCAGCCACTCAACCACTTCTTTACGCGCCGCAGTATAACCACCAGAAGCCCCGCCCAGTGCTTTACCCAGCGTACCGGTGATAATATCGACACGGCCCATCACATCGCAGTATTCATGGGAGCCACGTCCGTTTTCACCGACAAAACCAACGGCGTGCGAGTCATCAACCATCACCAGTGCATCGTATTTATCTGCCAGATCACACACACCTTTCAGGTTGGCAATCACACCATCCATCGAGAACACGCCATCGGTAGCAATCAGTACATGACGGGCACCGGCTTCACGCGCTTCTTTCAGGCATGCTTCCAGCTCTTGCATATTGTTGTTGGCGTAGCGATAGCGTTTAGCTTTGCACAGACGCACACCGTCAATAATAGAAGCGTGGTTCAGCGCGTCGGAAATAATGGCGTCTTCCGCGCCCAGTAACGTTTCAAAAAGACCGCCATTAGCATCGAAACAGGAAGAGTAGAGAATCGCATCTTCCATACCGAGGAATGCAGCCAGCTTCTGCTCCAGTTCTTTGTGGCTGTCCTGAGTACCACAAATAAATCGCACCGAAGCCATACCAAAACCATGAGAATCCATTCCCGCTTTTGCTGCCGCAATCAGTTCCGGGTGGTTTGCCAGCCCCAGGTAGTTATTGGCACAAAAGTTAATGACGTGGCTACCATCCGCCACAGTGATATCCGCTTGTTGAGCGGATGTGATAATGCGCTCTTCTTTAAACAATCCTTCCGCACGAGCGGTTTCCAGATCGTTGGCTAACTGATGATAAAAATCTCCACGCATCGCGATTCTCCAGACTGGGCAAATTTCAGCACATATTACCGAAAGCCATAGGTTGATACGAGATGAAGCATTTGTACTTGTCAAAAAATAAGCATAAATCACGCTCAGGCATACCACTTTCGGTGAATGGCTGTAGCCAGCGCCGTGTAGTGATATGATAGAAGTATTCGTGTCTGAGATTGTCTCTGACTCCACAATTCGAAGGTTACAGTTATGATCATCGTTACCGGCGGCGCGGGCTTTATCGGCAGCAACATCGTTAAAGCCCTGAATGACAAAGGCATCACCGATATTCTGGTGGTGGACAACCTGAAAGATGGCACCAAGTTTGTGAACCTGGTGGATCTGAATATCGCGGACTATATGGATAAGGAAGACTTCCTGATCCAGATTATGGCTGGCGAAGAGTTCGGCGATGTCGAAGCGATTTTCCACGAAGGCGCGTGCTCTTCCACCACCGAGTGGGACGGCAAGTATATGATGGATAACAACTATCAATACTCCAAAGAGCTGCTGCACTACTGCCTGGAGCGAGAAATCCCGTTCCTGTACGCTTCTTCCGCAGCCACTTACGGCGGACGCACCTCCGACTTTATTGAATCCCGTGAATACGAAAAACCGCTGAACGTCTACGGTTATTCGAAGTTCCTGTTTGATGAATATGTTCGCCAAATCCTGCCAGAAGCAAACTCACAGATTGTTGGCTTCCGCTATTTCAACGTTTATGGGCCGCGTGAAGGCCATAAAGGCAGCATGGCGAGCGTCGCTTTCCATCTCAACACCCAGCTCAACAACGGTGAATCGCCGAAACTGTTCGAAGGTAGCGAGAACTTTAAACGCGACTTCGTCTACGTGGGTGATGTGGCCGATGTGAATCTGTGGTTCCTGGAAAATGGCGTATCCGGCATCTTCAACCTCGGTACCGGTCGTGCAGAATCCTTCCAGGCAGTAGCGGATGCTACGCTTGCTTATCACAAGAAAGGCCAGATCGAATACATTCCGTTCCCGGATAAACTTAAAGGTCGCTATCAGGCGTTCACGCAGGCAGATCTGACGAATCTGCGCGCGGCGGGTTACGATAAACCGTTCAAAACCGTTGCCGAAGGCGTAACGGAATATATGGCCTGGCTGAATCGCGACGCATAAGAGCTCTGCATGAAAATACTGGTGATCGGCCCGTCTTGGGTTGGCGACATGATGATGTCGCAAAGTCTCTATCGCACGCTCCAGGCGCGCTATCCCCAGGCGATAATCGACGTGATGGCACCGGCATGGTGCCGTCCGTTATTATCGCGGATGCCGGAAGTTAACGAAGCTATCCCTATGCCTCTCGGTCACGGTTCGCTGGAAATCGGCGAACGCCGCAAACTGGGTCTTAGTCTTCGTGAAAAGCGCTATGACCGCGCCTATGTCTTACCCAACTCCTTCAAATCCGCATTAGTGCCTTTCTTCGCGGGGATTCCTCATCGCACCGGCTGGCGCGGCGAGATGCGCTACGGTTTACTCAACGATGTACGCGTGCTCGATAAAGAAGCCTGGCCGCTAATGGTGGAACGCTATGTGGCGCTGGCCTATGACAAAGGCATTATGCGTACAGCGCAAGATCTGCCGCAGCCATTGTTATGGCCGCAGTTGCAGGTGAGCGAAGGCGAGAAATCGTATACCTGCAATCAATTTTCGCTCTCATCAGAACGTCCGATGATTGGCTTTTGCCCGGGCGCGGAGTTTGGTCCGGCGAAACGCTGGCCACACTACCACTATGCAGAGCTGGCAAAGCAGCTCATTGATGAAGGCTATCAGGTAGTTCTGTTTGGCTCGGCGAAAGATCATGAGGCGGGCAATGAGATTCTTGCCGCTCTGAATAACGAGCAGCAGGCGTGGTGTCGGAATCTGGCGGGGGAAACACAGCTTGATCAAGCGGTTATCCTGATTGCAGCCTGTAAGGCCATTGTCACTAACGATTCTGGTCTGATGCACGTTGCGGCGGCGCTTAATCGTCCGCTGGTCGCCCTGTATGGTCCGAGTAGCCCGGATTTCACACCGCCGCTATCCCATAAAGCGCGCGTGATCCGCCTGATTACCGGCTATCACAAAGTCCGTAAAGGTGACGCTGAGGAGGGTTATCACCAGAGCTTGATCGATATTACTCCCCAGCGCGTACTGGAAGAACTCAACGCGCTATTGTTACAAGAGGAAGCCTGACGAATGCGGGTTCTGATCGTTAAAACATCGTCGATGGGCGATGTTCTCCATACGCTGCCCGCACTCACTGATGCCCAGCAGGTAATCCCGGGGATTAAGTTTGACTGGGTGGTGGAAGAAGGATTTGCACAAATTCCTTCCTGGCACGCCGCCGTTGAGCGGGTTATTCCTGTGGCAATACGCCGCTGGCGTAAAGCGTGGTTCTCGGCTCCCATAAAAACAGAACGGAAAGCGTTTCGTGAGGCACTACAAGCAGAAAACTATGACGCAGTTATCGACGCCCAGGGGTTGGTAAAAAGCGCGGCGCTGGTGACGCGTCTGGCGCATGGCGTAAAGCATGGAATGGACTGGCAAACCGCTCGCGAACCACTGGCAAGCTTGTTTTACAATCGTAAGCATCATATTGCAAAACAGCAGCACGCCGTAGAGCGAACCCGGGAGTTGTTCGCCAAAAGTCTGGGCTATAGCAAACCGCAGACTCAGGGCGATTATGCCATTGCGCAGCATTTCCTGGCTAACCCGCCAACGGACGCTGGGGAATATGCCGTATTTCTTCATGCAACAACCCGTGATGATAAACACTGGCCGGAGGAACACTGGCGAGAGTTGATTAGTTTGCTGGCTGATTCAGGGATTCGCATTAAACTTCCGTGGGGCGCGCCGCATGAAGAAGAGCGGGCAAAAAGACTGGCGGAAGGATTTGATTATGTCGACGTATTGCCGAAGATGAGTCTGGAAGGCGTTGCTCGTGTGCTGGCTGGGGCTAAATTTGTTGTGTCAGTCGATACAGGGTTAAGCCATTTAACTGCAGCACTGGATAGACCGAATATCACGGTTTATGGACCAACCGATCCGGGATTAATTGGCGGATATGGGAAGAATCAGGTGGTATGTAGGGCGCCAGATAAAGATCTTGCTTATCTGACTGCAGAAACGGTATTTAATAAAATCAATTCCTGATTAATACGTTATATATTATTTAAGATGGTGGAGAAGCAATGTTAACAGCCTCGCTGGCGCTACGTAATAAAGAAAACTGGAAACCGCACTGGAATAAAGCGTTGGTATTCCTCTTTATTGCAACCTTTTTCCTTGATGGTATAACCCGTTATAAACACATCATATCTATACTAATGATTATTACGGTAATCTATCAAGTTTCCCGTGCTCCAGGAACATTTAAAGTACTCTATAAAAATAATCTTTTTTATAGTATCCTGGTACTATCACTCATTCTTTTATATGCTACTTTCATATCACCTGATCTGAAAATTAGTTTTAAAGAATTCAGTAATACGGTGCTTAAAGGATTTTTGGCATATAGTTTACTTATACCCGCATTATTAAAAGATGAAGATAATGAAAACATCGGTAAAATTGTACTATACTCATTAGTTACCGGACTTGGGTTACGTTGTCTTGTTGAACTTATTCTTTATATTCAGGATTATAATAAAGGAATAATGCCATTTTCCACCTATGAACACCGTAGTATTTCCGATTCAATGGTGTTTCTGTTTCCAGCATTATTAAACCTTTGGCTTATCAAGAAAACCTCTTATAAAATAGCATTCGTAATTTTTAGTGGAGTTTTCTTATTTCTGCTATTAGGAACGCTGTCTCGTGGTGCATGGCTGGCAGTATTCATAGTGACTCTGCTATGGTTAATCTTAAATCGTCAGTGGAAATTATTGATGCTGACTTCCATCGTTATTTCTGTTGCCGCAGCAGGTGTATTTACCTATAAAGGTGGTCATGCCGGTAAAGACAGGCTTATTTATAAACTTCAACAGACCGACAGTTCGTCTCGCTATACTAATGGTACTCAAGGTACGGCGTGGACATTAATTATGGAAAATCCGCTTAATGGATATGGCTACGGCGATGATATTTACCATGCAATATATAATAAGCGTGTCGTAGATTTTCCGTCATGGAAGTTCAGGCAATCCATTGGACCACACAACGTTGTTTTGTCAATTTGGTTTGCAGCAGGTTTAGCTGGACTACTCGCTTTACTTTATCTGTATGGCTCTATTATCAAAGAAACAGCTAATGCAACATTTAAAAAAGTTGTGGTCACTCCTTATAATGGTCAATTGCTACTATTCTTAACGTTCATCGGTTTTTATATTATTCGAGGTAACTTCGAAGAAGTTGATCTTAAACCAATTGGTTTGATTGTTGGTTTACTGTTAGCAATGCGGAATAAATAAAAAAAGCCTGCCTGACATTAAATTCAGGCAGGCTCTTCAAATCCAATAATTTTTAACCAAACCAGTCTTGTATTTGTGCTTCAAAACGCTGAGTAACATGTTCCCAGCTATATTTTGAGAAAACAAAATTTCTGGCATTTTTAGCAATTTGAGCTCTGTCAACATCAGCCAAAACTCGCTTAATATCCGCGAGAATACTTTCAGATGTCATAGGCTCTGCAAGGTGATAGCCTGTAATTCCTTCCAGAACAAACTCACTGATACCACCTTTTTGACTGGCAAGTACAGGTTTACCTGCCGCCATCGCTTCAACAGCTACCATACAAAAAGCTTCTTCTACCTGAGAAGGCACAACAACTAAATCTGCTAAACGGTAATAGTTATGCATCTGCTCTGGTGGCTGTCCACCCGCCATAATGCATTGCGCTCCAATAGCTTTCGCTGCATCCAGAACTTTTTTCTGATATTCAGCTTTTTCGCCTTTTTTACTGGCAAATGGATCTCCGACAATCACCAGTTTGAGGTTATCTTGTATCTTATTCAGCTGATTAAAAGCCTCCATAAGCATCAGGCAACCTTTATCTGGTGATATTCTTCCTGCAAATAATAACACGGTATCATTCGCATCAATGTTAAGTTTCTGTCTCAAATCTTCAGTATTATTTTGTTCATACGATTCAGAACAAAAACCATTAGGCACAATAGCAATATTTGCATCAGGCATTTTTTCCGAATAGAAATCGAACAGAAACTGGCTAGGAACAATTATCTTTGTATTTTTGTCTAACTGACCAGGCTCGAAAGCATTATGAAGATGCATAACTAGCTGCGCTTGAGGACTTCTGCTACGAATCTGTTTATACAGCTTCATGCTATTGTGGATAACAATAACAGAGTCTTTCGGATCAGTGTTTTTAGGTTGGGTATTTAAAATGCGCTGAGAATATGGCACAGGATCAAGTCGAGTCCACTTTTGGAAAAGACGTTTATAGACTCGACTAAAACCAATGTAGTGAATATCACAATGATCATTTACTTTTGTGTAGGTTGGGTAACCTTCGTTTCGAATGCAGGCGATAGTTACTGGAATAGAAAGTCTTTTTGCGACCTGATAAATCCATGTTTCAACCGCTGCAGCTCCTTTTGGCGGTATAGAAAATATTGGTGTGACGGTAAATATTATTTTTTTAATCATTATTAGCCAACTCCAATATAATTTATAACACGTAATAAATACATATAAAGTATTAGCTTATTTTTTCATAAACACACGGCTCTTCAATTTCGGATATTTTCATATAGGGAATAATATCATATTGAATTGCAGTATCATCAGATAAGTTATAAATATTGATATCTTCTATATTTTCACGCATAAAACGGAAGAATGGTAAAATCTTGAATAAATCCCGACTCAACTCAGAGGGCATAGGATTCTTATCTTCATCATAGAAACGCGAACAGCTACCCGTTAAATCAAGGCCTGAACAGATAATACGAGCATACTTCAGCGAATAGGCTATTTGGATTGCAGCAAAAGCAACGGTATGGCATGAACAATAACCAAGGTTAATATCCTTGCAAAAGCCAACAAGACGACCTTTTTTAGAAAAAGGTACAGAGATCAGGAGCTCTTTATGAATTCGGCTCAAAATATTAAACTTAATCTTCTTTATCAATCCACCTTTTTCTCTGCGGTAAAATGAACGTAGTACCAGACAGTTTTGAAGGATGTACCGTTTATCTTCTTCAGAAGCATGTTCATAAACGTCAACATTTACGATGGTATTACGACTTCTCTGGCTAAATTTATAAAAATCATCACGTCGTTGATGTAAAAAGCGAACATCAGTAAGTACATAAATATAGGGAATAATATTATGACTTAATAGATATTGCGCAGAACCATTGACAGCAATAACATCCCTTGTCTGCAGCACTGACAATGGTGTTTTTTGCGATGTGGGGCCGGAAAGAAAAATAATAACATCATCAGACGTTTTACTTTCTATCAGGTTTTCAACATCTTTTTTGTCAATGTATCTAATATTCTTCATGATAAACCTGTGAAATAAGAACTCCGCATAGAAATGTCCTGACGAAGACGTTTAAATGTAAGACTTTTACTTTATCGTGCTGGCTTTCCTTTCAAACGCCGCATAAGATTACGTATTTTTTTACGATAAACTAAAAGATAATAACCGAGATCTTTAATCTCATTCTTAATATCATAATGTCGTTCTAAATCAATACGATCTTTCGCTTTACGTTGTGCAGATGCACGTTTTCCTGAGAGATCAATAATGCGTACTTCACCATTTTCAATAATAAAATTACCACGGTGAGGATCACCAGATACCATACCGTGTTCGTGCAATGAACGGATTGATTGTTGAATTTTATTTTTTAACGTTTCATCAATATCGGGGATATCACACAACTCTACGCCATCGATATATTCGATAATCATGATATAAGTATGGACAAAACGTAATGTTTTCCGTTCTGCTAACAAATAGAAATCATTGAGAGAATGTAGCCCCTCGTTACGCACTTTTTGAGTTTGCTCAAAAAGGCGTTCATAATAATCTCCCTTTAAAAGAGATTTAAAGAAACGTTCGTTGCGTTTAACTTTAGGAGAAAAAACTTTAAGTATCAATTTACCGTAATCGGTATCAATAAGCATGACTTTTGTATCATCTATAGAACGAAAAACTTTGATGATATTAATATCATAAGAAAGAAAGTCATTTAATACATTGAGATACTTTGAATTATTTTCATCGGTAAAAACAACTAAATCTTTGATTTTATTCTTCTGAATCATGTTAAACCAGTTAAATGTTATTTACGGTAATATTTTCGGTAAAGATAACACACTCCTGCAATGAGTCCTGAGATATAATGATGTTGCACTAACAGATGTTTATATCTTTTTTTGAATTCAATAATTGATTTTGCATCTCGTGGTGAGTCATCTTTCCAGGGGGATCTTTCTAAAGCTATTTTATAGTATTTTACCGATGGATAAATTGCCCATTTGTGCCACGGCTTGGTGGCCCCAGTATAGTGAATAAGAAGAGTATTCTCTTTTATCAACTCTTTATACTTTTGATGCGTTTTATCTTTTAACTCACTTTTTATTGTATAAATAGTGTTAAATTTACGTGGCAGGAATATTGTCATCCCTTTTAGTAGGACATTCATAACGTCCTGGTCAGGATACTTATAAATGCTATCTTTACTCATAAGAATAGACAGTGCTTTTTCGGTTAGTTTTGCTTCTGTCCATTTTTTTAGGTCTAAGTAAACGACACCAGAATTAAAATACTGCCCCCGAAGTTCAGGATCAGATAATCTGACTACCGCCTTTTCCTGCATTGGGTCAACATCCCTGACGACTGCAGCCACAGCTCCATTAAACTCTAAATGCAATAGTTGACTAATATCTCCCTTACAAACTACATCGGCATCAAGATAAAGCAAACGATTAAGTGTTATTCCCAATAATTGAAAAGCAAATAAACGGAAGTACATTGCTCTTGACCAGACTTGTGTACAAGGCAAGCACTGAAGATTATCAGTATTTATTCTATAAAGTGTGATTCTTAATTGGTATTGCTCAGCAAGTTTCTCGACTTTTTGAAAGAAATCGTCGCTATAAACATCAGCAATAATATAAAAATCAAGATTAACATGTCGATTATTGATGACAATTGAAGTAATGGATACACCTACAGCATCAAGATAATTTGCATCGACACCATAGGCAACATTTAAACTTTCAGCAGTATTTTCATCAATAAGCCTAAAATCCCAAGCTTTAACTTTATCTATCTCTATGGCAGGAAATGAGTCCACAAGGCTATCCTTATATCATTACTTTATAGTTTCCCAGTTTTAATGCTTTATCTTTTCAATAAAATAAAAAAGATAGTTGCTAAATCCTTTTAGATATCTATGCTTTTTAAGCATATGTTTTGCGCTATATCTTAATTGATTGCTATTATTCGGTTTCAGCAATGCCGTATTCTTCCATGGCGAAGCATTTTTTGCCTCCATAAAGGCTTGTGATACAGGATAATCCCAGGCCCAATCATGCCAGGGCTTGGTTGGCCCGATATAATGGATAAAAATAGTGTCGTTGGTTACTGGGTTTATAAAGCTTTCTTTTAGTTGATAATTTAAGCTAAACTGGGTGTTATATTTAATATCAGCAAAAATAAGTTTATCTGCCAGCAACATATTTAATACATCCTGATCAGGATGTGTTATTTTTTTGATTATTTCTGACTCATTTAGCATTGCAATGGCTCGTGCAGAAACCTGCTGAGCCGCCCATTGGGCAGTATTAATCAATAAAAAACCGGAGTTAAAGTAACCTTTAGCAATTCCCGCAACACCTAACGAATGGGCGCGTTTTTCCCACCAGTCAGCTTGCCCTTCTGTAACAACCATTGCAACTTTATCGTCAGGAAATGAGAATTTAATTAGTGGCTCAATAGTCCCCTGACAAATAATATCTGCATCCAGATAAAGAACTTTGGGTGCTTTATTAAAAAAGTAATCTGCGATAACAAAACGAAAATAAATAGCGTGAGTCCAGTTCTTGGTGCAGGGTAATGAACGGAGTCGATCGCCATTAATTAAATATATCTTAATTCTTGTTTTATATTGTCTTGCAAGAGCATCGAAATATTTGCGATCGTCATCACCGAAATAATCAGTAAAAATATGAAAGCATAATCGATTTCCTTCATTATACTTTAATATTGAAGCAATCGAAATTCCGCATCCAAAAAGAAAATTTTTGTCAGTCCCATAAGCGATATCCAGACAAAAATTTTCTGCTTCTATTTTATGATTATAATCAATAACCGAATTGAGAAATTCAGTTTCCTGGAAAAAAACCTGCTGCATTATTTCCTCCGGGAAATAACAGAAATAATTATCTTTTGCAATCTGTCGTAATATTTCGTCTGATAAAATTTATCAATCGACGCCGGAATTTTTTCATGTGAGATGTGAATTTCACCGGCTATGTATTTATTGAGAAGAGCGACAAAACCGGTCATATCACCCGGATGATATAAATGACCATTAACATCAGGCTGAATGATATCAGCAGGCCCGGAGACACAATCTGCACTGATACAAGGGATCCCCCACGACAAAGCTTCAAGTAGGGTCATTGGGAAACCTTCAAAAGATGACGTGAGTAATAATGCACTCACTTTTTTAATATCTTGCTGAACTAATTTCCAGGGATGTTGTTGCCAACCATACCAGACAATTCGATCATCAATATTTAATTCTCTACCATAAGCCTGGCATTTTTCGAAATCGGAGCCATCTCCTAATACATGAAGCTTCCAGTCACCTTGCACTTGTGATAAGCCATCAAGCAGATCTTTTACGCGCTTTTGGCCTTCAAATTTCATGCGCCCAACATATATGAATGTTGCCGTTTCGCCTTCCCCGGGTGCAGGAATGACTGAATTTTTCGCCTCGACGGGATTAAAAATAACGTTTATTGTCGATTCTGGTACACCCCGGCTAATCATTTGCTGTTTAATACCAGAGCTGATGGCTAAATGATAGTCGGCACAGGTGATATATTCAGCATGTTTTTTATGATCTAAAGAAAAATGCGGCCATGAAAATACAGGTACATCAATCCCCGATTTTTTACGAGCTTTAGCCGCATACAAACACGAGATCACGTCAATACAAATAACAACATCTGGCTGATAATCCTGAAGCCATTTGCTTAAAGCATGAATATGTTTCGCGCGACGCAAAAAACCTAAGCGAATATTGGAAAATGAACACGAGTACTTAATACCTTCCAGCCATCCCTTATCCATTTTGTCATTACGACAAAAGAAAAACATTTCACTTTGGATATGTTGTTGCCTGAAGGTAGTAATAACATCACGAATGACTGTTTCCATGCCGCCAAATCCAGAAACAGCTTCGCCAATAAATGCTATTTTCATTGAAACTCTCATGAATTGAGTAAAACTTACTGTTTTAACGGTTTTATTTTTCTATAAAATCAGAAACAATTGTTGACATCATTTTATCAGGGCTGAATTTATATAAACTATCATAATCCATTGGTTTAACAGGTGAGTTAATAAAATACTCTAACTTATCCCAATCATCATGACCCATTATAAAAAAGCGAGATTCACTATAGATTTCTGAACTAAGTATATTTATATTATTAGTAATTAATTTTTTATTGAAAAATAGTGCCTCAAGTATACGAAGAGTCCAGCCAGATTGGTTTTCTTTAGTTATATCAATAATGATATTAGCATTTAAAGTTCTTTTAATATTCTCTTCATAAGGTAATTGTTTTTCAATCAAATACTTTGAAGTCGGAGATGATGTCTTATCTTTGACAACATTAAAATCTAGCTTACATCCTAGTGTTGTTAATCTATCGGCTAATTCATTAATTATTTGAAGACGTCCTTTATCACGACCAAGAAAAAAACATATTGGTTGACTGTTATTTTTGTCAGATAAACTATAATTTCTAATTTCATCCATTCCTATAGGAAAAAATTGTTCTATTGCCTTGATCTTTTCATTCCCTATAAACCTATGTTCAAAATCATATATAACATCGAAATAAGTAGCGTTATCAAAAATAAAATCTTCACTAACAGTATTTCTTAGAAGCAAAACTTTATGACAGTTAATATTTTTTAATATTTGTTTGTTGATACCTTTATTAACAACGCTGTCATTAATGATAATTATGTCATCTTTTTTAATATCATTGAGGTAACGCTTGATGAATAATCGTCCAAGCCATGTATTGTCCATCCCTATTTTTGAGATTTTCTTATTAATCCAGTTGTATTTTTTTGGAGTTGTTATGTTTTTTATCTTGTACTTTTTTTTCAAGTACTGGATCATCTTTAATTCATAATCTGCAACCCAATTTATAAAATAAATAGTCATAATAAAGTTAGTTCCAGTACATACTGATAAATATTTTTATAATCCTTTGCGTTGTGTTCGCTCTTTAATATGCTCGGCCTTAACACTTGCCATGTTCAATAAATTCTGTTCAAGAGACAATATGTTACGTAAACGCATCCCAAAATAAACCTTCATAAATCGCCAGATATCTCTCTGCGTCAGACCAATATTCATTGATGAGAAATATAAACCAATCAAATCTTTATCCCGCCAACGACGTGGTACTTTTGCCCGTATCTGCGCGCGATGCAGGTCTATTACCGAAATTTTTAACTCATCTTCCCGGCCAGTAAATGGCAAATGGAGTAAAAAGTGGCAGATATAACAATCACGGTGATTAATCCCTGCTGCATGCATTTTGCGCACCATGGTTGCCACACGCGCGATCAGTATACGCTTAATATGTACATCAGGCGGGTTGACCGCCCAATCTGCACAATAATCTTCAAGGCTAATCGTGGGAGTGAGATCTTCGGTGATAATAAATGATGTGCGAGTTAATGGATTTAACCCTTTTTCACCAAACCCTATTCCGTGCATCGTATCAACACCGACATCATGCAGTCGATGAATAGCGTGCCACTCTCTGTCTGCGCCTAAAACGGGCATCCGCAATGAGAGCAGGTTTTTTATAATTTCTTTTAAAGTCGTCCCTTTGTGCCACTTGAGGAAATAGCTTTTCCCGGCCAGTTCAAAGCGTAATGTGCGACGCGTCTCGAGTTCACGAAAGACCTCGCCATTCAGTTTTTTAACTTCTGCAAAGGCATCTTTACCACGCCAGAGTGTGGCAAGTGGCTCTTTTAATTCAACCATCTAAACCACCTGTAATGATATCTGCCGCTTTCTCCGGCAAGCTATACAAATCCTGAGTATCGGCGTAATACCGAGCATTCTCCGCCCAGGCCATGCGCAATGGAGATTGAGTTAACGCTTTACGTAAAACGTCATTTAATTGTTCCTGGGAGAAAGGTTCAGCGATGACCGTTCCACAATTAGCATCCGCAATATAATGTGCGTACCCACATACCGCTGTTGTTAAAACAGGTAATCCAGCAGTGATCGCTTCAAGAAGAACGATACCCGCGGCTTCCTGATAAGCGGGATGCAGTAATAAATCAGCGGCTGCCATTAATTCTGACACATCATTGCGACCGGAGAAGAAATGCACATTACTACGCACACCGAGTTTTTCTGCCAGCGCTTCAAATTTACGTGGTTTATCCTGGCCAACAACAAACAACAACGTATTATGGCGTAACGATTCTGGTAACGATGCCAAAGCTTCAATTGAGCGATCCACACCTTTACGGCCAAAATCTGATCCAACCTGTAGCAATAAGTTTTGTTGTTCAGTTATGCCATTTTTCTGGCGATATATTTCACGACTGTTTGGGATTTGCGCGCTGTATTTTCTGTCCGGGTAGATACCAGGTGGAAGAATTTGAAAACGTTCAGATTCAGTTTGGTAATGCTTCTGGAAATCGGCAATTTGCTTATCCGTCAGCATCATGAGTTTTGTCGGTTTACCATGTTCGAACGTCGCTCGCTCAAATGCAGCATAATGGCGATAGCGTGATGTTAAACGATAGAAAAAACCTTTTTCTTGCGCAACTTTCTCGGCGTAACAAACATCAGCGGCAAAATAAACATCCAACCCTGGCATCTTATTAAATCCAACAACGCGATCAGCGGGATGTGCCTTCAGATGGTTTTGAACCCAGGCATAATATTCTGCATTACGTCCATGGTTAGTATGGGATTTAACCGGTACGCGAATAAGCTCAAATGCTTCCGGGCAATCGCCTTCCCACGACTGTGTATATACCCGAACATGGTGGCCCCGTGCGGCAACTGTTGACGCTATACGCATAAAGTCACGCTGTAGCCCACCAAATGGAAAATATTTATATAAGCAAAATGCCACGATCATAATTGTGCATTCCTGTCAGCTGAAGGTGCATCTTCTGGCAACAGCTTTTCCGTAGCGGCAATGACATCCTCCGCTGGAATAACAGAAAGATATTTTTTGTTGCGGTCAAGTTCGTGCCGGGTCGGCATTTTCTGATAATTCCCCGCCCAGAACTGAATAATATTATCGGTCCATGGACGCCAGAATACATGATCAGTGGCCCCAAACAGGCTAATAACTGGCGTCTTCACAGCCGCCGCAATATGCCCCGGCGCAGAATCCACACCAATAAAGAGCACTGCATGATCAATTAATGCGCCCAGTTCAGGAAAACGTGTTTTACCGGCAAGGCCGGTAATAGGTTTTGTTTGGCAGCCTCGTGCAATTTCATCTACGCAAGCGAGATCATCTGCCGAAGGGCCACAAGTCAGCACAACCTGATAACCACGATGTTGCAACGCATCGATAACCATAGAAAATTTATCGTTGTCCCAGCACTTAAATATCTGTCGGGCTGTCGGCTGGATAACGACGTAATGATCTTTCACGCCCAGTGCATCTAATTCCTGGCGCATTTTCTTCCAGCAATCATCAGCATAACTCATTGTTGTTTCAGTATAAAAATCGGTAATACCTAATGGCTCAAGGACCGACAAATTACGCTCAACAATATGTGTACCGTGTATAGGCGCTAAGTGTGTAAAGCTTTTTTTCCAAATGCCATGCTGCCGATGACCATAAAGCTGCGATATTTTCATACGAGCAGGTAAACAACGTACCAGCAGGGCCACCATCCACTGATCCGTAAGATTAATGACCAGGTCGTAATTATTCGCACGCAGAGTTTTTATCAGTGAAAGTGCATTTTTAATTTTATCGAATGTTCCCGCACCTTTATTGCTTATACCATAGAGTGCATTAATTTCTGGGTTTTCAGATAAAATCGGAATTGTATCCTGGTAAAGCAGCATATCGATTTTTGCGTCGGGATAATTCTGCTTGAGTGTACTGATTACAGGAGTAGTTAATAACATATCTCCGTGATATCGCATCTTTATGACCAGGATTTTTCGAAATGGCTTTTCCACTAGCGACTCTTTTGTGTGATTGTCTGGTTAAGTTAAGCAGAAAAAAGCACGCTACCGCCCCAGGCTCAACAGCTACCCGAATACTGATAACGCACTTACTTTGACACGCTAGTGTATCATTTCTTTCGCAGCAATCCGACCCGAATGATTTTTATACACAAAATATATTTTAATTATAAAAATCATATAGATAAAATTCCGCATACAGCGAATCCAGATATTGTCGATGTAAAGTTGCAACCCTGGCTGAAATTCAATGAATCGCATAAGAATACAAAAAAACTGAAGATCTAGCGGCAGATCAGCTCAAACAGAGGCTAATTAAGTCAAAAACAGGAAAAGTAATGGCAAACCCGGTGCTAAATACATAGAATCCCCAGCACATCCATAAGTCAGCTATTTATTATGCTTGAATTGCTTTACACCGCCCTTCTCTACCTTATTCAGCCACTGATCTGGATACGGCTCTGGGTGCGCGGACGTAAGGCTCCGGCCTATCGAAAACGCTGGGGTGAACGTTACGGTTTTTACCGCCATCCGCTAAAACCAGGCGGCATTATGCTGCACTCCGTCTCCGTCGGTGAAACTCTGGCGGCGATCCCGTTGGTGCGCGCGCTGCGTCATCGTTATCCTGATTTACCGATTACCGTTACAACCATGACGCCAACCGGTTCGGAACGCGTACAATCTGCGTTCGGTAAGGATGTTCAGCACGTTTATCTGCCTTACGATCTGCCCGATGCGCTTAATCGTTTCCTGAATAAAGTCGACCCCAAACTGGTGTTGATTATGGAAACCGAGCTATGGCCTAACCTGATTGCGGCGCTACATAAACGTAAAATTCCGTTGGTGATCGCTAACGCGCGACTCTCTGCCCGCTCTGCCGCAGGTTATGCCAAATTGGGCAAATTCGTCCGTCGCTTGCTACGTCGAATTACGCTGATTGCCGCCCAAAATGAAGAAGATGGTGCACGTTTTGTGGCGCTGGGTGCAAAAAATAATCAGGTGACCATCACTGGTAGCCTGAAATTCGATATCTCTGTCACGCCGCAGTTGGCTGCCAAAGCAGTAACGCTGCGCCGCCAGTGGGCACCTCATCGCCCGGTATGGATTGCCACCAGCACTCACGAAGGTGAAGAAAGTGTGGTCATTGCCGCACATCAGGCGCTATTACAGCAATTCCCGAATTTATTGCTCATCCTGGTACCACGTCATCCGGAACGCTTCCCGGATGCGATTAACCTTGTCCGCCAGGCTGGACTAAGCTATATCACACGCTCTTCAGGGGAAGTCCCCTCCACCAGCACGCAGGTTGTGGTTGGCGATACGATGGGCGAGTTGATGTTACTGTATGGCATTGCCGATCTCGCCTTTGTTGGCGGTTCACTGGTTGAACGTGGTGGGCATAATCCGCTGGAAGCTGCCGCACACGCTATTCCGGTATTGATGGGGCCGCATACTTTTAACTTTAAAGACATTTGCGCGCGGCTGGAACAGGCAAGCGGGCTGATTACCGTCACCGATGCCACTACGCTTGCAAAAGAGGTTTCCTCTTTACTCACCGACGCCGATTACCGTAGTTTCTATGGCCGTCATGCCGTTGAAGTGCTGTATCAAAACCAGGGCGCGCTACAGCGTCTGCTTCAACTGCTGGAACCTTACCTGCCACCGAAAACGCATTGAGGTTGTTATGCAAAAACGGGCGATTTATCCGGGTACTTTCGATCCCATTACCAATGGTCATATCGATATCGTGACGCGCGCCACGCAAATGTTCGATCACGTTATTCTGGCGATTGCCGCCAGCCCCAGTAAAAAACCGATGTTTACTCTGGAAGAGCGTGTGGCGTTGGCACAGCACGCAACTGCGAATCTGGGAAACGTGGAAGTGGTCGGATTTAGTGATTTGATGGCTAACTTCGCCCGTAATCAACACGCTACGGTGCTGATTCGTGGCCTGCGTGCGGTGGCGGATTTTGAATATGAAATGCAGCTGGCGCATATGAATCGCCACTTAATGCCGGAACTGGAAAGTGTGTTTCTGATGCCTTCGAAAGAGTGGTCGTTTATCTCTTCATCGTTGGTGAAAGAGGTGGCGCGCCATCAGGGCGATGTCACCCATTTCCTGCCAGAGAATGTCCATCAGGCATTGATGGCAAAATTAGCGTAGCGTTTATGCCGGATGGTATGCCATCCGGCGCGCATCAATTACTTCTGGCACTGCCGACAATAAAACGTTGCCCGCTGCGCATGTTTCGTCGCCACAATCGGCGTACCGCACACCCGACACGGCTCGCCTTTTCGCCCGTAAACCTGCAATTCCTGAGCGAAATAGCCCGGTTTACCATCACTTTGCAGAAAATCTTTCAGCGTTGTACCGCCCTGCTCAATCGAACGCAGCAACACCGCTTTAATCACCCGAGCTAACAATTCACACTCCGCCAGCGACAGTGATGACGCCAGCCGATCCGGATGGATCCCCGCCGCAAACAGAGATTCGCTGGCATAGATATTCCCTACCCCTACCACCAGCTTGTTATCCATCAGCCACGGTTTAATCGCCGTTTTTTTCTTCGCGCACTTCTGATGCAGGTACTCACCGTTGAAATCGTCACTAAGCGGCTCCGGTCCAAGATGGGCCAGCACGTTGTGCCCTTCCAGCTCTTTGGTCCACAGCCAGGCACCAAAGCGGCGCGGATCGGTGTAGCGTAGCACTTTGCCGTTGCTCATCACCAAATCAACATGGTCATGCTTTTCAGGGGGAAGCTCTTCTGGAAGGATACGCAGGCTGCCAGACATCCCTAAATGAATGATAATCCAGCCCTCAGGCAGCTCCAGCAGCAGATATTTAGCCCGGCGCTGCACGCTAAGCACTGGTTGGTCGCTTAAACGGTAGATCTCTTCCGAAACCGGCCAGCGCAGGCGTCCGTTGCGCACCACCGCATGAAGAATGGTTGCACCAACGAGATGCGGTTCTATGCCGCGGCGGCTGGTTTCAACTTCGGGTAATTCAGGCATAGCATCTCCAGGAATCAACAGATGCAGTCAATATGGGGGCAAGCAGATAACAAAAAACCCCGCCGGAGCGAGGTTTTTCGTTACATCAAAGCGAGAATTATTTGATTTTCGCTTCTTTGTAGATCACGTGCTGGCGAACAACTGGATCGAATTTTTTCAGTTCCAGTTTTTCCGGCTTAGTACGTTTGTTCTTCGTAGTGGTATAGAAGTGACCAGTACCAGCAGAAGAAACCAGCTTGATTTTCTCACGAATACCTTTAGCCATGATTTATTTCCTCTAAGTACTTAGTACTTTTCGCCACGGGCACGCAGTTCAGCCAGAACTGTATCGATGCCTTTTTTATCGATTACACGCATACCTTTAGCAGATACGCGCAGGGTGACAAAACGCTTCTCGCTCTCAACCCAGAAACGGTGAGAGTGCAGGTTCGGCAGGAAACGGCGTTTAGTCGCGTTCAGTGCGTGGGAACGGTTGTTACCGGTCACCGGACGCTTGCCAGTAACTTGGCAGACTCGGGACATGTCTATTCTCCAAAAATCAAATTAGCTCGAGCTTCGTATGGGGTATTGGCGCCTCGTCAGGCTTTACAGCCCGGTCATCGCAGTTCTATGTGAACTCTCGATTGCCAGGCCCAAATGCCAAACCCGAGATTCTCAAAGGTGGCGTAGTATACGCTGACTCAGCGATGTGCTCAAGTCCCGAACAGACAAAGATCCCGAAGGATCGCGCATAGCGGGTTAAATCCAGCCGCGTTCGGCAAAAGAAACATACTCTCCACGCCCAATCACGATATGGTCGAGCACGCGTAAATCCATGAACTGACAACTTTTTATTATCCGTTCGGTAATGAGTTTATCCGCTTTACTGGGTTCAGCACAACCCGAAGGGTGATTATGTGCAAGGATCAGCGCCGAGGCGTTTATTTTTATCGCTTCGCGGATAATTTCCCGAGGATGGACTTCAACATGGTTTAGCGTGCCGGAAAAAAGACGGCTATGCGTTATAACCCTGTGTTGGGAGTCGAGAAAGATCACCATAAAGATCTCCCGCTCCTCGCCCGTGAGCTGGCTTTGTAAAAATTCCCTCGTCATCTCCGGGCTGAGTAAAGGGCTTTCTTCACGCATCCGCACGTTGTAGTAACGCCGCGCCAGTTCAGCAATCCCCTTTAACTGGGCAAATTTCGCCACACCAATTCCATGAACGCCACTAAACTGTTCATATTCAGAGGTTAACAAGCCATAAAGAGAGCCGAAATTCTCCAGCATCTCTTTTGCCAGGGTTAATACATCTTTACCGCGCGTTCCGGTACGCAGAAATAGCGCCAGCAGCTCGACATCCGTTAAGGCGCTAATACCAAACTTCAGCATTTTTTCGCGCGGCATCAACAGCTGTGCATTGTTTTTCACCTTCACCTCCTTTGTGGTGCTCGCATCCTGTCATAGCCGTTCCGTTAAATCGACGGCCAGTTTTCAATCCTGGAAAGCGCCTCGCAAAGTGATTCTCAGGTGAAGGCACGACAACAAAAGTATTGTGATAAAATCGCCAACTTCTGGTGTCACCCAACAGGAAAAATCATCATGAGCCTGGCCGGTAAAAAAATCGTTCTCGGCGTTAGCGGCGGCATTGCTGCCTATAAAACCCCTGAACTGGTGCGTCGTTTGCGCGATCGCGGAGCAGACGTCCGCGTAGTCATGACCGAAGCGGCAAAAGCCTTTATCACCCCACTTAGCTTGCAGGCGGTTTCTGGTTACCCCGTTTCCGATAGTCTGCTGGATCCAGCAGCCGAGGCGGCTATGGGTCATATTGAGCTGGGTAAATGGGCTGATTTAGTGATTCTCGCCCCAGCCACCGCTGATTTGATTGCCCGCGTAGCTGCCGGGATGGCGAATGATCTGGTGTCAACGATTTGCCTGGCTACGCCTGCGCCTGTTGCCGTACTGCCAGCCATGAACCAGCAGATGTACCGTGCCGCCGCCACCCAGCATAATTTAGAGGTGCTTGCCTCGCGTGGTTTGCTCATCTGGGGGCCAGACAGCGGCAGTCAGGCTTGTGGTGATATCGGCCCGGGGCGAATGCTCGATCCATTAACCATTGTGGATATGGCGGTAGCCCATTTTTCGCCCGTCAACGACCTGAAACATCTGAACATTATGATTACCGCCGGTCCGACGCGTGAACCGCTTGACCCGGTGCGTTATATCTCTAATCACAGCTCCGGCAAGATGGGGTTTGCTATCGCTGCTGCTGCTGCCCGTCGTGGCGCGAACGTCACGCTGGTATCAGGTCCGGTTTCGCTACCGACGCCACCGTTTGTTAAACGTGTTGATGTAATGACTGCGCTGGAAATGGAAGCCGCCGTAAATGCTTCTGTACAGCAGCAAAATATTTTTATCGGTTGCGCCGCCGTGGCCGATTATCGCGCCGCTACAGTGGCCCCTGAAAAAATCAAAAAGCAGGCCACGCAGGGTGATGAATTAACAATAAAAATGGTTAAAAACCCCGATATCGTCGCTGGTGTTGCCGCACTAAAAGACCATCGACCCTACGTCGTTGGATTTGCCGCCGAAACAAATAATGTGGAAGAATACGCCCGGCAAAAACGTATCCGTAAAAACCTTGATCTGATCTGTGCGAACGATGTTTCCCAGCCAACTCAAGGATTTAACAGCGACAGCAACGCATTACACCTTTTCTGGCAGGACGGAGATAAAGTTTTACCGCTTGAGCGCAAAGAGCTCCTTGGCCAATTATTACTCGACGAGATCGTGACCCGTTATGATGAAAAAAATCGACGTTAAGATTCTGGACCCGCGCGTTGGGAAGGAATTTCCACTCCCGACTTATGCCACCTCTGGCTCTGCCGGACTTGACCTGCGTGCCTGTCTCGACGACGCCGTAGAACTGGCACCGGGTGCCACTACTCTGGTTCCGACCGGGCTGGCGATTCATATTGCCGATCCTTCACTGGCGGCAATGATGCTGCCGCGTTCCGGATTGGGACATAAGCACGGTATCGTGCTCGGTAACCTGGTAGGATTGATCGATTCTGACTATCAGGGCCAGTTGATGATCTCTGTGTGGAACCGTGGTCAGGACAGCTTCACCATTCAACCTGGCGAACGTATCGCCCAAATGATTTTTGTTCCGGTAGTACAGGCTGAATTTAATCTGGTGGAAGATTTCGACGCCACCGACCGCGGTGAAGGCGGCTTTGGTCACTCTGGTCGTCAGTAACACATACGCATCCGAATAACGTCATAACATAGCCGCAAACATTTCGTTTGCGGTCATAGCGTGGGTGCCGCCTGGCAAGTGCTTATTTTCAGGGGTATTTTGTAACATGGCAGAAAAACAAACTGCGAAAAGGAACCGTCGCGAAGAAATACTTCAGTCTCTGGCGCTGATGCTGGAATCCAGCGATGGAAGCCAACGTATCACGACGGCAAAACTGGCCGCCTCTGTCGGCGTTTCCGAAGCGGCACTGTATCGCCACTTCCCCAGTAAGACCCGCATGTTCGATAGCCTGATTGAGTTTATCGAAGATAGCCTGATTACTCGCATCAATCTGATTCTGAAAGATGAGAAGGACACCACAGCGCGCCTGCGTCTGATCGTGTTGTTGCTCCTCGGTTTTGGTGAGCGTAATCCTGGCCTGACCCGAATCCTTACCGGGCATGCGCTGATGTTTGAACAAGACCGCCTGCAAGGGCGCATCAACCAACTGTTCGAGCGTATTGAAGCGCAGTTGCGTCAGGTATTGCGTGAAAAGAGAATGCGTGAGGGTGAAGGTTACACCACCGATGAAACACTGCTGGCAAGCCAGTTGCTGGCATTTTGTGAAGGTATGCTGTCACGCTTTGTCCGCAGCGAATTTAAATACCGCCCGACAGATGATTTTGACGCCCGCTGGCCGCTGATTGCCGCGCAGTTGCAGTAATTCTCCCAAACGTTCAGGCAGAAACGTCTGCCTGACGCTTTTCTTACCATACCACCAGCATTCGCTTTACACCCTCCCTCGCCTGTTTAAAACCCTCATCCTCAGGATTGATTTGCAATAACCAGTTTATTCTTCCCTGCAAAGCATAAAGATACGCCGTTGCCTGTGCATGAAGATCGCCAGAAGAATCAAGCTCACCACGACGACTAAGATGCGAAATGACGCCATATTTTTGGCACAAATGTACTTCCTGACGCAGTGCCCTCCGCGCTTCGCGGGCGAGTTGTGGTTTGTGATTAACAACAATCCCGGTTACTTGCTGGCGCTTACAGGCCGCGACCAGGCAGCTTTTGCGTTGATTGAGGTTCAGGCCCAGCTCCGCTAACAATCCGCACACTTTATTTTTAACCAGGCGGGCATTGAAGTGACCGGAAAAGGTCATGTCATCGCAGTAGCGGGTGTAGGTAATTCCCCGAGCCTGACACCATTCCCCTATGCGCTCATCAAAACGGCACATCACAAGATTGGAAATGGCAGGCGAAGTTGGTGCCCCCTGCGGTAACGCGTCGTTATAGCAACAAAGCCAGGTCAGCATGGTTACCACATTGCGTGGCAACTGGGCCTGGCGAAACACACGCCAGACCTGTAACCAGCTAATGCTATCGAAAAAGTTTTCGATATCGAGTTTCAGGATCTGCGGCTGTTGGCAGTGAGGCTGCGCATTGCTGACGATTGGGCAACCCGGCCGGTAGGCGGTAGCAAAAGAGGAAAGTGGAAATTGTGAAAGGACGTTCTTAAGAATGTTGCGCTGTACGGTTTTGAGCAAGTAATCAGGGGCTAACACCAGCCGCTGACCACCGTGGCGTTTAGAAAGAATAATGCGTCGGTAATGGCGTCCGGCATGATTACTGAGCGCATACAGCCGCTGTATTTCTTTATCGGCGCTCCAGCCCGGCGAGCCGAACAAATCGAGCGCCAGAAGGGTTATCCGGGTAGCATCCATTCCACTCTCCACATCACGGCGGCCAAAAGAGGCGCCAACAGCGGCAATACCATCAAACTATCCCGAAGGCGCGTAACTGTACTGAGCGCGTCAGCGCGACGTACGCGAAGCGTACTTAAGTACAATGAAGCGGCTTTGGGTATATAGACAAACTACTGGCGTTAAGTCGGCGACTCGCCGACCCTCCCGGCACAAAAGGCCGGAAACGCTATTGCCACTGCTGGCGAAAGCAGATTAACACGATATCTTAAAGCGCATCACGCTGTGCACAGCAAAAACCCTGCACAGCGCATATTTTTAAACGCCAAACTCTTCGCGATAGGCCTTAACCGCCGCCAGATGTTCCGCCATTTCCGGCTTCTCTTCCAGGTAAGCAATCAGGTCTTTCAGGGTGATGATAGAGATCACTTTGCAGTTGTAATCACGCTCAACTTCCTGAATCGCCGAAATCTCGCCGCGCCCTCGTTCCTGACGATCGAGCGAAATCAACACGCCAGCAAGCGTCGCGCCATTGGCCTGAATAATTTCCATCGACTCGCGAATCGCCGTTCCGGCGGTGATCACATCATCCACCAGCATTACGCGTCCTTGTAACGCGCTACCGACCAGATTGCCGCCTTCACCGTGGTCTTTTGCTTCTTTGCGGTTAAAGCAGTACGGCAGATCCAGGTCATGATGCTCCGCCAGCGCCACAGCGGTAGTGGTGGCAATTGGGATCCCTTTGTAAGCAGGGCCAAACAGCAGATCGAACTCAATGCCGGAATCCACTAACGCTTCAGCGTAAAAACGGCCTAACAGTGCCAGATCGCGCCCGGTATTAAACAGCCCGGCGTTGAAGAAATAGGGGCTTTTGCGCCCGGACTTCAGCGTAAACTCGCCAAACTTTAACACCTGCTTGCTAAGCGCAAATTCAATAAACTGGCGCTGATATGGTTTCATGCCTTCGCTCCTCATCTTACTTTTCTACAGACAAAAAAAAGGCGACTCATCAGTCGCCTTAAAAATCAGTTTGCCAGCGCCGCCTTCTGCGTCGCTACAATGGATTCGATTCCCCCTCGGGCCAGCGCCAACAAGGTGAGTAGCTCTTCATGGGTAAACGGCTCGCCTTCTGCCGTTCCCTGAACTTCAATGATGCGCCCGTCTTCGGTCATCACCACGTTCATGTCCGTTTCAGCGGCAGAGTCTTCAACGTATTCCAGATCGCAAACCGCTTCGCCGTTCACAATACCAACAGAAACCGCGGCTACCATCCCTTTCATCGGGTTGGTTTTCAGCTTGCCATTTTCAACCAGTTTATTCAGGGCATCGGCCAGTGCAACACAAGCACCGGTAATCGAAGCGGTACGCGTGCCACCATCAGCCTGAAGCACGTCGCAGTCCAGCGTAATGGTGAACTCACCCAGCGCTTTCAAATCTACTGCCGCGCGAAGAGCACGGGCGATCAGACGCTGGATTTCCATTGTGCGTCCCCCCTGCTTACCTTTCGCCGCTTCACGGGCATTACGGGTATGAGTAGAACGCGGCAGCATACCGTATTCTGCGGTGATCCAGCCCTGGCCCTGACCTTTCAGGAAGCGCGGCACGCCTTCTTCAATAGAGGCGGTACACAACACTTTGGTATCGCCAAATTCGACCAGCACCGAGCCTTCTGCATGTTTTGTATAGTTACGAGTCAGGGTAACGGGACGCACCTGATTATTGCTACGGCCTGCTGGACGCATATTGAAATCTCCGGCTTGAAACAAATGTGGCTGCGCATTATACGGACTTCCGGCGGTTATTCCTATCCTGACAAGGCATCGATGGCTATAATCCTTCCACCTCTCCTTTTATAAACAGGAACGTCTATGATCCGCAGTATGACCGCCTACGCCCGGCGTGAAATCAAGGGTGAATGGGGGAGCGCAACCTGGGAAATGCGCTCGGTAAACCAGCGTTATCTGGAAACTTACTTTCGTCTGCCGGAGCAGTTCCGTAGCCTTGAACCTGTCGTTCGCGAGCGTATCCGTTCTCGCCTGACGCGCGGTAAAGTGGAATGTACCCTGCGCTATGAGCCCGATGTCAGCGCGCAAGGTGAGCTGATCCTCAACGAAAAACTGGCTAAACAGCTGGTAACTGCCGCGAACTGGGTAAAAATGCAGAGTGACGAAGGGGAAATCAACCCGGTTGATATTCTCCGCTGGCCAGGCGTGATGGCGGCCCAGGAACAGGATCTCGACGCGATTGCCGCTGAAATTCTCGCGGCGCTGGATGGTACGCTGGACGACTTTATCATCGCGCGCGAAACCGAAGGTCAGGCGCTGAAAGCATTGATCGAGCAGCGTCTGGAAGGCGTGACCGCCGAAGTGGTCAAAGTCCGCGCCCACATGCCGGAAATCCTGCAATGGCAGCGTGAGCGTCTGGTGGCTAAGCTGGAAGACGCCCAGGTGCAACTGGAAAACAACCGTCTGGAGCAGGAGTTGGTTCTGCTGGCACAACGAATTGACGTTGCCGAAGAGTTGGACCGCCTCGAAGCGCATGTTAAAGAGACCTACAACATTCTGAAGAAAAAAGAAGCCGTTGGTCGTCGTCTGGACTTTATGATGCAGGAGTTCAACCGCGAGTCGAACACCCTGGCCTCGAAGTCTATCAATGCCGAAGTGACTAACTCCGCCATTGAGCTGAAAGTGTTGATCGAGCAGATGCGCGAGCAAATCCAGAATATTGAGTAAACAACATATCTCCGTAGGCCGTTGTAAATTACAGCGGCGCTACGCATATAGTTTCGTCCTCACGTTTAATTACTCCATACTTTTTCTAATGCATTTTACTTATCACAAAATCAGAAAAATGCATTCACACTACAGAAAATAGCAATTTCACATAACTACAAATTATCCATTCATTCTCACCTTAAAAAATCTCAATCGTGACAGTGCGCGCAAATCGTTACTCTTCCGTGCAGTAAATCAGGGGGAGTCCATGCTGTTACACATTTTGTATTTGGTCGGCATTACCGCCGAAGCGATGACGGGGGCGCTGGCGGCCGGACGGCGGCGCATGGATACATTTGGCGTAATTATTATTGCGACTGCTACCGCAATTGGCGGAGGGTCCGTGCGCGATATTCTGCTGGGCCATTATCCGCTCGGCTGGGTCAAACACCCGGAATATGTGATTATCGTCGCTACTGCTGCGGTGTTAACCACTATCTTTGCTCCCGTGATGCCTTACTTACGCAAAGTCTTTCTGGTGCTCGATGCGCTCGGGCTGGTGGTCTTTTCTATCATCGGCGCACAGGTTGCACTGGATATGGGCCATGGTCCTGTCATTGCAGTTGTCGCTGCTGTAACCACTGGTGTGTTTGGTGGTGTACTGCGCGATATGTTCTGTAAACGCATCCCGCTGGTATTCCAGAAAGAATTATATGCCGGTATTTCCTTTGCTTCTGCCGTCCTGTATATCGCGCTACAACACTATGTTGCCGACCATGATGTGGTAATTATCTCCACCCTGGTATTCGGCTTTTTTGCCCGTTTACTGGCGCTACGTCTTAAGCTGGGATTACCGGTCTTTTACTACAGCCACGAAGGTCACTAAGGTTCAAAACCTGTGATCTGCTGGGCAGCCAGCCAACTGCCCAGCTTCTTGATTTGCGCATTTTCCTTCCATTCAATAACCTGTCTGGCGCGCCCCGATCCAGTCCCCGGCAACTGCTGCCAGAACTGTTCTGTGCTAAATAAAAGTTGCGACCAGGACCGTTCATCACTGGCGTTAAGCGCCGTCCGGGTTAGTGGTATTCCCATTGCCATCAGCCAGCGGGTAAATGGCTGCTTTTTTGCCAGATGAAATTGATGCCGTAACTGTTCGCTTTTGCTTTTCGCTATCCCCGGCGTACTTTGTATTTGCTCTGGTGTTAATGAAAGCCAGGAAAAAATATGCTCAAAGTGATGGGTCTGATGCAACGTGCGCCAGCCCGCCTCACCAATTCCATCCAGCCCCAGAACCTGTTTTGACCCCAGCCAGACTAAGCGTGAAATGAACTGTTCCCGACAAACATCAGAAGCAAAGTAGCAGGTCAACGAGTTAAAGCGGTTTTCTGGTGGTGTCGGTTTTGTGCGTTCTGTACCGCGCCAGACCACATTATCAATGCGAGGAATACCCTGCCCGGCAAGGCTGACGAGGATCTGATCACCAGGCGCAATATCCCACTCCTGCCAACGTCTGACAGAACCGATATTTACCCGCTGGACCCGTTTATCATCCAGCTTGATCGGAGCCAGCGATGCCACAACAGCGATTTTGCCACTCTTGCCCACAGTAAAATGAATGGCATTTACCTCGGCAACTTGCGCAATGGGCGGATATTTCCATGCTGCCAGCCAGTCACCCTGTCCGGGCTGCCAGTGTCGGGAATCTGGTTCTTTACCAACACGTACCACCACACCATCTGTCACGAAGGGCAGTTTTGTCTTCCACCACTCACTGCGTACTTGTTCAACTTCCCTGGCACTATTTACTTCACGGGTATATTGCTGCGTCAAAATAAATCCTGCAGCAGTCAATATCTGTAAACGCTCTGGCATCGACTGTGGACCATCAGGCCACGCCCAGATAAAAACACCCAGAGAATTGAGAGTGTCGGTATTCCCATGGCGCATCATCATCCCGGCAACTTTCGAACGCGCATTCATTCCCCCCATTTGCTGCTGAATGTGCCCTTCGCGCTGTAAATATATTTCGCCCTGTAAGGTGCTGTTTGACAATGGTCCACTCACGTTTTGTGGCACTGACGGGATGAGGCGTAACCGTTGTGTCCAGTCTTCACCCTTCAAACCATTACCACGGCTAATTGCCTGGTTCAGTTTTCCATCACGATAAACCAGCGTAACCGCAACTCCATCCACTTTGGGTTGTACCCAAACGTCACGACGTGCACGCATCCATTGCTGAAGAGCATTTTTATCTGCCAGTTTACGGACACCAGTATGAGCAACAGGATGCATCACAGTGCCACTAATCGGCGGCATCATCGTTTCACTGTCAGCATTATCACCAAAGCATCGTTGCCACTGTGCCAACCGGGCACTGAGCTGGTCGTAAACGTGATCCTCTACCTTACTTTTTCCCTCTTTCCAGTAGGTATCGCTCCACTGCTTAAGTTGGAGCTGTAAGCGGGAGATCTCTTCGTTAGCACGGGCCGGAGGCCAATCCGGGCATACCGCCTGAGCTGAAGACATGCAGCATAAAATCCAAAGTAAGAGCGTTATCCATAATTTCATTTTTACCTCCGCTGTTTTGCCTGGTAGGTATACAACCTGAAGCGTTCAAAACCGAGCGGTAAAAATCCAGAGCGAGATGTTGCTTCCGAAGAATCGTCGCTGTTGCAGAAAATAGGCGGGAATTCAGGAAACAGGTTCGCAAAACGCAACAACTTTGCGCAAAAAGTGTGAGCAAGGGCTACGTCACATGGCCGCGCCGTGTATAATAAGCTCGTATGTAGGCTTTATTTCGCTAATCACATACGAAAGATACTCATGGCTCAAGGCACGCTTTATATTGTTTCTGCCCCCAGTGGCGCGGGTAAATCCAGCCTGATTCAGGCTTTATTAAAAACCCAACCGTTGTATGACACCCAGGTTTCTGTTTCACACACCACACGCCAACCGCGTCCTGGTGAAGTCCACGGTGAACATTATTTCTTTGTTAATCATGATGAATTTAAAGAAATGATTAGCAGAGATGCGTTCCTGGAACACGCAGAAGTTTTTGGTAATTACTATGGCACTTCGCGTGAGGCCATTGAGCAAGTACTGGCGACCGGTGTCGATGTTTTTCTCGATATCGACTGGCAGGGCGCGCAGCAAATTCGCCAGAAGATGCCGCACGCGCGGAGTATCTTTATTTTACCGCCGTCCAAAATTGAACTGGACCGCCGTCTACGCGGTCGCGGTCAGGACAGCGAAGAGGTCATTGCAAAGCGTATGGCGCAAGCTGTTGCAGAAATGAGCCATTACGCCGAATATGATTACCTGATTGTGAATGATGACTTCGATACCGCGTTGACCGATTTGAAGACCATTATTCGCGCCGAACGTCTGCGCATGAGCCGCCAAAAGCAGCGTCATGACGCTTTAATCAGCAAATTGTTGGCAGACTGAACCTGATTTCAGTATCATGCCCAGTCATTTCTTCACCTGTGGAGCTTTTTAAGTATGGCACGCGTAACTGTTCAGGACGCTGTAGAGAAAATTGGTAACCGTTTTGACCTGGTACTGGTCGCCGCGCGTCGCGCTCGTCAGATGCAGGTAGGCGGAAAGGATCCGCTGGTACCGGAAGAAAACGATAAAACCACAGTAATCGCGCTGCGCGAAATCGAAGAAGGTCTGATCAACAACCAGATCCTCGACGTTCGCGAACGCCAGGAACAGCAAGAGCAGGAAGCCGCTGAATTACAAGCCGTTACCGCTATTGCTGAAGGTCGTCGTTAATCACAAAGCGGGTCGCCCTTGTATCTGTTTGAAAGCCTGAATCAGCTGATTCAAAACTACCTGCCGGAAGACCAAATCAAGCGTCTGCGGCAGGCGTATCTCGTTGCACGTGATGCTCACGAGGGGCAAACACGTTCAAGCGGTGAACCCTATATCACGCACCCGGTGGCAGTTGCCTGCATTCTGGCCGAGATGAAACTCGACTATGAAACGCTAATGGCGGCACTGCTGCATGACGTGATTGAAGATACTCCCGCCACCTACCAGGACATGGAGCAGCTTTTTGGTAAAAGCGTCGCCGAACTGGTAGAGGGGGTATCAAAGCTTGATAAACTCAAGTTCCGCGATAAGAAAGAGGCGCAGGCCGAAAACTTTCGCAAGATGATTATGGCGATGGTGCAGGACATCCGCGTCATTCTCATCAAACTTGCTGACCGTACCCACAATATGCGCACGCTGGGCTCACTTCGCCCGGACAAACGTCGCCGCATCGCCCGTGAAACACTCGAAATTTACAGCCCGCTGGCACACCGTTTAGGTATCCACCACATTAAAACCGAACTCGAAGAGCTGGGTTTTGAAGCGCTGTATCCCAACCGTTACCGCGTGATTAAAGAAGTGGTGAAAGCCGCGCGTGGCAACCGTAAAGAGATGATCCAAAAAATCCTCTCGGAAATCGAAGGGCGTTTGCAGGAAGCGGGAATACCGTGCCGCGTCAGTGGTCGCGAGAAGCATCTTTATTCGATCTACTGCAAAATGGTGCTCAAAGAGCAGCGTTTTCACTCGATCATGGACATCTACGCCTTCCGCGTGATCGTCAATGATTCCGACACCTGTTATCGCGTGCTCGGGCAAATGCATAGCCTGTACAAGCCGCGTCCGGGTCGCGTGAAGGACTACATCGCCATTCCCAAAGCGAACGGCTATCAGTCTTTGCACACCTCGATGATTGGTCCGCACGGCGTGCCGGTTGAGGTCCAGATCCGTACCGAAGATATGGATCAGATGGCAGAGATGGGTGTTGCCGCGCACTGGGCTTATAAAGAGCACGGCGAAACCAGTACTACCGCACAAATTCGCGCCCAGCGCTGGATGCAAAGCCTGCTGGAGCTGCAACAGAGTGCCGGTAGCTCATTTGAATTTATCGAGAGCGTTAAATCCGATCTCTTCCCGGATGAGATTTACGTTTTCACACCGGAAGGGCGCATTGTAGAGCTGCCTGCCGGTGCAACGCCCGTCGACTTCGCTTATGCGGTGCATACCGATATCGGTCATGCCTGCGTGGGCGCTCGCGTCGACCGTCAGCCTTACCCGCTGTCGCAGCCGCTCTCCAGTGGCCAAACCGTTGAAATCATTACCGCACCGGGCGCTCGCCCGAATGCCGCATGGCTGAACTTTGTCGTTAGCTCGAAAGCTCGCGCCAAAATTCGTCAGTTGCTGAAAAACCTCAAGCGTGATGATTCTGTAAGCCTGGGCCGTCGTCTGCTCAATCACGCGTTGGGTGGCAGCCGTAAGCTCAATGAAATCCCGCAGGAAAATATTCAGCGTGAACTGGACCGTATGAAGCTGGCAACGCTTGACGATCTGCTGGCTGAAATCGGCCTTGGTAACGCAATGAGCGTGGTGGTCGCGAAAAATCTGCAGCAGGGAGACGGTTCCATTCCCCCGGCGACTCAAAGCCACGGGCATCTGCCGATTAAAGGTGCTGATGGCGTGTTGATCACCTTTGCGAAATGCTGCCGCCCTATTCCTGGCGATCCGATTATCGCCCACGTCAGCCCCGGTAAAGGTCTGGTGATCCACCATGAATCCTGCCGTAACATCCGTGGCTACCAGAAAGAGCCAGAAAAGTTTATGGCTGTGGAGTGGGATAAAGAGACGGCGCAGGAGTTCATCACCGAAATCAAGGTGGAGATGTTCAATCATCAGGGCGCATTAGCTAACCTGACGGCAGCGATCAATACGACCAACTCCAATATTCAAAGTTTGAATACAGAAGAAAAGGATGGTCGCGTTTACAGCGCCTTTATTCGTCTGACCGCCCGTGACCGTGTGCATCTGGCGAATATCATGCGCAAAATCCGCGTGATGCCAGACGTGATTAAAGTCACCCGAAACCGAAATTAATGTTTTATGAACCCAACACGTTATGCACGCATCTGCGAAATGCTCGCCAGGCGGCAGCCTGATCTGACCGTCTGCATGGAGCAGGTCCACAAACCACATAACGTTTCTGCGATTATTCGTACCGCAGATGCTGTTGGCGTACATGAAGTTCATGCCGTCTGGCCTGGCAGCCGGATGCGCACCATGGCTTCGGCTGCGGCTGGCAGCAACAGTTGGGTACAGGTAAAAACGCACCGTACCATTGGCGATGCCGTCGCTCATCTGAAAGGCCAGGGCATGCAGATTCTGGCAACCCATCTTTCTGATAACGCTGTCGATTTCCGCGAAATTGATTACACCCGCCCGACCTGTATTTTGATGGGACAGGAGAAAACGGGTATCACGCAGGAAGCGTTAGCCCTGGCGGATCAGGACATCATCATTCCGATGATCGGCATGGTGCAGTCGCTGAATGTTTCCGTTGCCTCAGCCCTTATTCTTTACGAAGCCCAGCGCCAGCGGCAAAACGCAGGCATGTATCTGCGGGAAAACAGCATGTTGCCGGAAGCGGAGCAACAACGGCTGTTGTTTGAAGGCGGCTATCCGGTGCTGGCGAAAGTCGCAAAACGCAAAGGCCTACCTTACCCCCACGTTAATCAGCAAGGCGAGATCGAAGCTGATGCCGACTGGTGGGCCACTATGCAGGCAGCAGGGTAAGCGCCATGAAAGGTCGCCTGTTAGATGCTGTTCCGCTCAGTTCGCTAACGGGCGTTGGCGCGGCGCAAAGTAATAAGCTGGCGAAAATCAATCTGCATACCGTGCAGGATTTACTCTTACACCTTCCTCTGCGCTACGAAGATCGCACCCATCTCTACCCCATCGGTGAACTACTGCCGGGCGTTTACGCCACGGTGGAAGGCGAAGTGCTGAATTGCAATATCTCCTTCGGCGGTCGGCGGATGATGACCTGCCAGATCAGCGACGGTTCCGGCATTCTCACCATGCGCTTTTTCAACTTCAACGCGGCAATGAAAAATAGCCTGGCGACGGGCCGCCGTGTGCTGGCCTATGGAGAAGCAAAGCGCGGTAAATATGGTGCGGAGATGATCCACCCGGAATACCGCGTGCAGGGCGATCTCAGTACGCCAGAGTTGCAGGAGACGCTCACGCCGGTTTATCCAACAACGGAAGGCGTAAAGCAGGCCACGCTGCGTAAATTAACCGACCAGGCGCTGGATCTGCTCGACACCTGCGCCATTGAAGAACTCCTGCCGCCGGAACTGTCACAAGGAATGATGACGCTACCGGAAGCGTTGCGCACTTTGCACCGCCCGCCGCCGACGCTACAGCTTAGCGATCTCGAAACCGGGCAGCATCCGGCACAACGCCGGCTGATTCTGGAAGAGTTGCTGGCGCACAACCTCAGCATGTTAGCCTTACGTGCCGGAGCACAGCGTTTTCATGCCCAGCCGCTGAGCGCCAATGACGCGCTGAAAAATAAACTCCTCGCAGCCTTACCGTTCAAGCCAACGGGCGCACAGGCACGCGTGGTGGCGGAGATCGAGCGCGATATGGCGCTGGATGTGCCGATGATGCGCCTGGTGCAGGGCGATGTAGGTTCCGGTAAAACGCTGGTCGCCGCCCTCGCCGCGTTGCGTGCGATTGCGCACGGCAAACAGGTGGCATTGATGGCACCAACCGAATTACTCGCCGAGCAGCACGCCAATAACTTCCGTAACTGGTTTGCTCCGCTCGGTATCGAAGTGGGCTGGCTCGCCGGTAAACAGAAAGGTAAAGCACGACTGGCACAGCAGGAAGCCATCGCCAGCGGTCAGGTGCAGATGATTGTCGGTACACACGCCATCTTCCAGGAACAGGTGCAGTTTAACGGCCTGGCGCTGGTGATTATCGACGAACAGCATCGTTTTGGCGTGCATCAGCGTCTGGCGTTATGGGAGAAAGGCCAGCAGCAGGGCTTCCATCCGCATCAGTTGATCATGACCGCCACGCCGATCCCCCGCACGCTGGCAATGACTGCATATGCCGATCTCGATACCTCGATCATTGATGAGTTACCGCCAGGTCGTACGCCTGTGACGACGGTGGCTATCCCAGATACCCGCCGCAACGACATTATCGACCGCGTGCGCCACGCCTGTATGACTGAAGGGCGTCAGGCGTACTGGGTTTGTACGTTGATTGAAGAATCAGAGTTACTGGAAGCTCAGGCAGCGGAGGCCACGTGGGAAGAGTTGAAACTGGCGCTACCAGAGTTGAATATTGGCCTGGTACACGGACGGATGAAGCCAGCCGAGAAGCAGGCCGTCATGGCATCATTTAAACAAGGCGAGTTACACCTGCTGGTTGCCACGACCGTTATTGAAGTCGGCGTTGATGTGCCTAACGCCAGCCTGATGATCATCGAAAACCCGGAGCGTCTGGGTCTGGCGCAGTTGCACCAGCTACGTGGGCGTGTAGGTCGTGGCGCCGTGGCTTCTCACTGTGTGCTTCTCTACAAAACGCCGCTCTCCAAAACCGCGCAAATCCGCCTGCAAGTGCTGCGCGACAGCAACGACGGTTTTGTGATTGCACAGAAAGATTTGGAGATACGCGGCCCTGGCGAATTGTTAGGCACGCGCCAGACGGGTAATGCTGAATTTAAAGTGGCGGATTTGCTGCGCGATCAGGCGATGATCCCGGAAGTTCAGCGCCTGGCACGCCACATTCACGAACGTTACCCACAGCAGGCAAAAGCCCTGATAGAACGCTGGATGCCAGAAACGGAACGTTACTCCAACGCATGACCAGACTCATCACAAGACAAGTCACGCAGTAAATCTTCAATCTGGATAGTGATGATATCCACTGCCTCATACGCATCCTGCGCAATTCGCGCCGCCATTGCGCCTTCCGGTTCACCACGCAGAATTTCAGCCGCTGCCTGTACGCCAGCCACAATCATTTCAGGTGTTAACATTTGGCGAAGAAAAGCGCGATTCTCAGAGGACCAGCCATCTTTATGACCTAATGGATGCCCCCAGCCTAACCATTCTTGCGACCATAACGGATTGGCTTCTATGGGATAAATAAGATGCGCGGCATACTGAATAGCACACATCGCTTTTCCCGGTGTATCCAGCGCCCACCAGCGTGACCAGAGAGAATGAATTAACGGCGCGGCCCCGCCCAGAGTATTGAACACCGCCAGCCAGCAAAGAACATTATTGAAACCACGCTCGTTATCCATACGTTGCAACGCGGTTTCCAGTAAAAATTGCCGTACCTGCTGGCGTTGGGAAGCATTCATCATCTCCTGCCAGAGATAGGGCCGACGCAATGCCTTCATTAAGGATTCTTCGAAGTGATCACCATAACCGCCAGCTAAAACGGTTTCATGCCATTGCGCCAGGCATAGCGGAAACAGATAGCGAAACAGCTCTGGTTGCATCGGTTCGTTATAAACGAGATTGAGTACATAGTAAGCACTCAAATCCCATTCGCTGATCTGCTGCCACTCTTTAGCCGCCAGCGCCTTGAGTTCGGCATCTGCGTAATCAAATTCCGTTTCCCATACACAGAGCACTGGCGGCTCATCACCAAAAATATGGCGACAGTGTTCACGTAGCGTTTCCGGTTCCTTCCGACGCTTTTTCATTTTTAACCCGCAAAAATCGGCAACATTAAATACAGCTTAATCACCAGCGCATTGACAATATCGATAAAGAACGCACCAACCATCGGCACGACCAGGAACGCCATGTGCGACGGGCCAAAACGTTCGGTGATTGCTTGCATGTTGGCGATTGCCGTTGGCGTTGCACCAAGGCCAAAACCACAGTGACCCGCTGCCAGCACTGCCGCATCGTAGTTTTTACCCATCATGCGCCAGGTGACGAAAATGGCATACAACGCCATGAAGATGGTCTGTACCACCAGAATCGCCAGCATCGGCAGCGCCAGCGAAGCCAGCTCCCACAGTTTCAGTCCCATCAGCGCCATCGCCAGGAACAACGACAGACTTACGTTACCCAGAACGGATACCGCACGCTCAAAGACGCGATAAAAGCCCATCATTGACAGACCGTTGCTCAGAATCACGCCAACAAACAGCACACAAACGAAGGTTGGCAGTTCAAAAGCGGTGCCAGCCAAAAGTTGCGCAACGATCTTCCCCACCGTCAGACAGATAGCAATCAACGCGATAGTTTCAATCAGCACCAGCGAGGTGATCATGCGGCCCACATCCGGCTTTTCGAACGCCGTCGGGACTTCCTGGTCATCCGGAATACCGTTCGGTGTGGTGGAGTGTTTCACCAGATAGCGCGCCACCGGACCGCCAATCAAGCCGCCCAGCACCAATCCGAACGTTGCACAGGCCATCGCCACTTCCGTCGCATTGGTGAAGCCATAACGTTCAATGAACAATTTACTCCAGGCAGCACCCGTACCGTGACCGCCCGAAAGAGTAATAGAACCGGCCAGCAGCCCCATCAGTGGATCAAGCCCTAACAGGCTAGCCATACCAATGCCAATGGCATTTTGCATCACCAATAGGCCAACAACCACAATCAGGAAAATACCAACCACACGCCCACCAGCGCGCAGACTGGCAAGGTTGGCGTTCAGGCCAATGGTGGCGAAGAAAGCCAGCATTAACGGATCGCGCAGGGACATATCAAAGTTGACTTCCCAGCCCATACTTTTTTTCAGCACCAGCAACGCAAGTGCAACCAGCAAACCGCCAGCAACAGGTTCCGGTATGGTGTATTTCTTCAAAAAGGAGACGGAATGGACCAACTTGCGCCCGAGCAGCAACGTCAGCGTTGCGGCAACAAGCGTTGATAAAGTGTCGAGATGAAACATAGATAGATAGCTCCTTTGTGCACGCACCACTCCTGCAGAGTCATGCTTTCCCGGTTCGATTCTCAGCTGTTAACAGAAAAATGGCATGGATTTTAAGCAGAAAAGAGGCAAAAGTTATATAAAAAAGTTCATTTATTGCATTTAAATATTTAGCGTAATCACTGGCAAACGTTTGCTTTTGGTCTATGGTCAGCTAAAATGCCCTC
This sequence comes from Escherichia sp. GZ89, assembly GCF_019366485.1. Classification (NCBI taxonomy): domain Bacteria; kingdom Pseudomonadati; phylum Pseudomonadota; class Gammaproteobacteria; order Enterobacterales; family Enterobacteriaceae; genus Escherichia; species Escherichia sp. GZ89. Next base: position 149,351 of record NZ_JAEOHX010000006.1, read on the forward strand.
TTTGCTACCACGGGATTGTTTTCGATGTCTGTTTCCACCCTCGAGTCAGAAAATGCGCAACCGATTGCGCAGACTCAAAGCAGCGAGTTGATTTACCGTCTTGAAGATCGTCCGCCGCTTCCTCAAACCCTGTTTGCCGCCTGTCAGCACCTGCTGGCGATGTTCGTTGCGGTGATCACGCCAGCGCTATTAATCTGCCAGGCGCTGGGTTTACCGGCACAAGACACACAACACATTATTAGTATGTCGCTGTTTGCCTCCGGTGTGGCGTCGATTATTCAAATTAAGGCCTGGGGCCCGGTTGGCTCCGGGCTGTTGTCTATTCAGGGCACCAGCTTCAACTTTGTTGCCCCTCTGATTATGGGCGGTACGGCGCTTAAGACCGGTGGTGCTGATGTTCCTACCATGATGGCGGCTTTGTTCGGCACGTTGATGCTGGCAAGTTGCACCGAGATGGTGATCTCCCGCGTTCTGCATCTGGCGCGCCGCATTATTACGCCGCTGGTTTCTGGCGTTGTGGTGATGATTATCGGCCTGTCGCTAATTCAGGTTGGGTTAACGTCCATTGGCGGCGGTTACGCAGCCATGAGCGATAACACCTTCGGCGCACCGAAAAATCTGCTGCTGGCAGGCGTGGTCTTAGCCTTAATTATCCTGCTTAACCGTCAGCGCAACCCCTACTTACGCGTGGCCTCACTGGTGATTGCGATGGCGGCCGGATATGCGCTGGCATGGTTTATGGGCATGTTGCCAGAAAGCAACGAACCGATGACGCAAGAGCTTATTATGGTGCCAACGCCGCTCTATTACGGTCTTGGCATTGAATGGAGCCTGCTGCTGCCACTGATGCTGGTCTTTATGATCACCTCTCTGGAAACTATTGGCGATATCACAGCGACCTCTGACGTTTCGGAACAGCCGGTTTCTGGTCCGCTATACATGAAACGTCTGAAAGGCGGCGTGCTGGCGAATGGTCTGAACTCATTTGTGTCGGCGGTATTTAACACCTTCCCGAACTCCTGTTTTGGACAAAACAATGGTGTGATTCAGTTAACAGGTGTTGCCAGCCGTTATGTTGGTTTTGTTGTGGCACTGATGTTGATTTTGCTCGGCCTGTTCCCGGCAGTAAGTGGATTTGTGCAGCATATTCCTGAACCTGTGCTGGGCGGCGCGACGCTGGTAATGTTTGGTACTATCGCAGCATCAGGTGTGCGTATTGTCTCCCGTGAGCCGCTAAACCGCCGGGCAATTCTGATTATTGCGCTGTCTCTGGCGGTCGGTCTGGGTGTTTCTCAGCAGCCACTGATTTTGCAGTTTGCTCCTGACTGGCTGAAAAACCTGCTCTCCTCCGGGATCGCCGCAGGCGGTATTACTGCCATTGCGCTGAACCTGATTTTCCCGCCGGAAAAACAGTAAATTCCTTGCGGCGGTAAGATATTTCTACCGCCGCAGTCATCCTCTTTCACTATTCCCGCCTTGAGGAATGCGCACAAATCGTGCATAACTCCCTTATGTTCATTTCACGGGATGGAACACCATGAAATTTCTTGGGAAGCTGATTCTCTATGTGCTGATCGCTATTGTCGTAGTGGTTTTTGGCCTCTATTTTCTGTTGCAGACACGATGGGGCGCGGAGCAAGTCAGTGCCTGGGTATCCGAAAACAGTAGTTATCATCTTGAGTTCGATGCTATCGATCATCGTTTCTCCGCTCCATCACATGTTCTGCTGGAGAATGTGACTTTTGGACGTGATGGACAACCTGCGACGTTGGTCGCTAAACGGGTCGATATAGGGTTAAGTAGCCGTCAACTCAGCGAGCCAGGTTATGTCGATACCATTCTGTTAGAGGACGGAACGCTCAATCTCACCAGTCACACGGCACCACTGCCATTTAAGGCCGATCGTTTGCAATTACGGGATATGGCATTTAACAGCCCCGGTAGCGAGTGGAATCTGAGCGCCCAACGCGTTAGTGGTGGTGTTATTCCCTGGCAGCCTGAAGCCGGCAAGGTGCTGGGTAGCAAAGCACAATTTCAACTGAGCGCAGGCTCTTTAACGTTGAATGGTGTTCCTGCCTCCAGCGTACTGCTTGAGGGTGCTATTGATAATGAACAAGTCACTCTTAGCAATATTGGTGCTGATATCGCACAAGGAACGTTAACAGGTGTTGCTCGCCGCAAGGCAGACGGCAGTTGGCAGGTAGAAAACCTGCGTCTGAATGAAATCCGCCTGCAAAGCGATAAATCTTTACTCGATTTCTTCGCGCCTTTGCACACCATCCCTTCGCTGCAAATTGGACGTCTGGAGGTAACTGATGCCCGTCTGCAGGGCCCGGACTGGGCGGTAACTGATCTGGATCTAAGCTTGCGCAATATGACGTTCAGTAAAGATGACTGGCAAACCCAGGAAGGTAAGCTGTCGATGAACGCCAATGAGTTTATTTATGGCTCGCTGCATTTTTATGATCCCATCCTTAATGCCGAGTTTTCTCCTCAGGGAATGACACTACGCCAGTTCACTACGCGCTGGGAAGGAGGCATGGTAAGAACATCTGGTCAGTGGTTACGCGATGGTAAAGCACTCATTCTCGACGATGCAGCCTTCGCCGGGCTGGAATATACCCTGCCGGGAAACTGGAAACAGTTATGGATGCAACCACTACCATCATGGCTGAACAGTCTGATACTGAAAAAATTTAGCGCCAGCCGTAATTTGATTATTGATATTGATCCCGCCTTCCCCTGGCAGCTTACCGCGCTGGATGGCTATGGCGCGAATCTCGGACTGGTGCAAAACCATCAATGGGGTATCTGGAGCGGAAGTGCCACGCTTAACGCGGCCGCGGGCACGTTTAACCGCATAGACGTGCACAGACCGTCGTTGTCACTGGTGGCGAATGCCAGCACCGTAAATATCAGCGACCTGAGTGCTTTCACCGAAAAAGGGATTCTCGAAGCCACCGCCAGCGTATCCCAAACGCCACAACGTCAGACCCATATCAGCCTGAACGGACGCGGTGTTCCGGTGAATATTCTGCAACAGTGGGGATGGCCTGAGTTACCCATAACTGGAGATGGCAATATTCAACTGGTTGCCAGCGGTGCGATTCAGGCTAATGCCCCGCTGAAACCTACCGTTAGCGGGCAACTTCACGCCGTAAATGCTGAAAAACAGCAAGTGACTCAAACCATGAATGCGGGCGTCGTTTCCAGTAGCGAAGTTACATCGACGGAACCGGTGCAGTAAAAATCAATCTCGCCGGGTACGACTCAGACGTACCCGGCATTCATCAATAGATTACAACGTAATTGTCAGCGCATTCCCTTGAGGCGTCACCACCAGCCCCTGCTCACTTTCAGCCTGCGAACCGCCTTGCAGACCATTTACTTTCACAACATTGCGCAAGCACAGTGTCCAGTTTTTCGCCTCGCCCGCACCAGTCACAGTAATCGTGTTGCCAGAACGCGCCGCTTTCAGGGTGAAAAGAACGGAACCATCGGCAGCGGGCACTTCACAGATGGCTTCATGCCCGTCTTGCAGATTAAAGAGCTGGAATGCCGTGCCTTCGTGCCACGCGTAATCGGGACGTTGATCGTTGTTACCCAGCGCCAGTAGGGTGTTATCACGCACATAAACGGGCAGACTCAGGAAGCCGTGCTGCTGTTTATGCCAGCGACTACCATCGAGTTCATCGTTGTGCCACAGGTGTGTCCAGCGACCTTCAGGCAAGTAGAACTGCACATCGCCCGATTCAGTGAACACCGGAGCAACCATCACGTTGTCGCCTAACATGTATTGACGGTCAAGGTAATCACAAGCCGGATCGTCCGGAAACTCCATCATCATGGCTCGCATCATCGGCGTACCCCGCGCGTTCGCACGCGCAGCCTCACGATACAGATACGGCATCATGCGGCATTTCAGTTGCGTGAAGAAGCGCACCACATCACAGGACTCATCATCATAGGCCCACGGCACACGATAAGATTTGCTGCCGTGTAAACGGCTATGGCTGGAGAGCAAACCAAACGCGCACCAGCGTTTGTAAACGTGCGCCGGAGCGGTATTCTCAAAGCCGCCGATATCGTGGCTCCAGAAACCAAAACCTGAAAGGCCAATAGACAAACCACCGCGCAGGCTTTCCGCCATTGATTCGTAGTTAGCGTAACAGTCGCCGCCCCAGTGTACCGGGAATTTCTGCGCACCAACGGAGGCCGAGCGGGCAAACAGGACAGCTTCCTCCTCGCCGACGGTTTCCTTGAGCACGTTCCACACCAGTTCATTGTAGATGTACGCATAATGGTTATGCATTTTCTGCGGATCGGAACCGTCAAACCACTGAACATCGGTTGGTATACGTTCGCCAAAGTCGGTCTTAAAGCAATCAACGCCCATCGCGACCAGACCTTTCAGTTTATCGACGTACCATTTGCAAGCATCCGGATTGGTAAAGTCATAAATCGCCAGACCTGGCTGCCATTTATCCCACTGCCATAGCGAACCGTCCGGGCGTTTGAGTAAATAGCCTTTCTCTTGTAACTCTTTAAAGACAGGGGATTTTTGCCCGATATAGGGGTTAATCCAGACGCAGATTTTCAGCCCTTTCGCTTTCAGGCGGCGGATCATCCCTTCCGGGTCCGGGAAAGTCAGCGGGTCCCACTCAAAATCGCACCACTGGAAGGCTTTCATCCAGAAACAGTCAAAGTGGAAAACATGCAGTGGCAGATTGCGTTCCGCCATACCATCGATAAAGCTGTTAACCGTCGCTTCGTCGTAGTTGGTGGTAAATGAAGTGGTTAGCCACAGGCCGAAGGACCACGCGGGCGGCAGCGCCGGACGACCAGTAAAACGGGTATAACGATCAAGTACTGCTTTCGGCGTCGGGCCGTCGATAACAAAGTATTCGAGATATTCACTCTCAACGCTGAACTGCACTTTGGAGACTTTCTCCGATCCCACTTCAAAAGAGACGCATTGGGGATGATTGACCAGTACACCATAACCACGGTTAGTCATATAGAACGGGATATTTTTATACGCCTGTTCAGTACTTGTGCCGCCGTCCCGGTTCCAGGTCTCTACCGTCTGGCCATTGCGCACCAGGGCAGTAAAGCGCTCTCCCAGACCGTAAACTGTTTCGCCAACGCCAAGATCCAGCCGCTCAAACATATAATTTCGTTGATTATTCGTGTCCTGCACGTAGCCATTATTTTTCACCTGACTACCGGTAATACGTTCGCCGTTACGCAGAAAATCCAGTGACCAGAACTCACCTTTGCTGACACGCGCACTTAAGTTGCCACTTTTAAACTCAGCATAACGTTCTGTGTTTTCGATTGTGACCTTCACGTCCTGCAAAATATTGAGCGGGTAATGAGGACCGTTATTCAGCGCCCCCTGAAAATGCTCAATCCGTACACCGACAATACCTTCCTGTGGGGAGAAAAAGCGCAGCGTAAATAAAGGTGTATCAAGCTGCCAGGTACGTTCACGCACATCACGGGGGGCAGCATAGACCACCATTTCATTACCCTGCTGTTCAACCTCGAACACCTGAAGCGGGTGAATCAAATTGAGGCCAGGTTGAATCAGCCAGTTTCCGTCGCTAATTTTCATTGCCGTTCCTTAGTTCTGCACTTCTTGAGAGGTGAATTGTTGCTGACAACGGCGTTTGCCCTGCGCCAGCTGTTCCATAACGGTTTTCAGATTGTGCGTCGTGAGTGAGTAGTAGCGTTTAGCGATAATCGCGCTCAGCAAATAACAGATCGCCGGAACAATCGTGAATAGCGCGATAATGATGCTAATCGTGGCGCTGTTCTGCGCTTTTTCTGCCGCATCATATCCGCCATAAGCCAGCATCCAGCCGATAAGGGCACCGCCGAAGGCCAACCCCAGTTTGAGCACAAACAGCGTGCCCGCAAAACTGATCCCGGTCAGGCGTTTACCATTGCACCACTCGCCGTAGTCAACGGTATCGGACATCATTACCCACTGGATAGGTGTCACCAGTTGATGCAATACACCAATCACGAAGATGAAGACAAACATGGTGATGCTGGCCTGCATAGGAACAAAGAACATCGCCAGGCTAATCACTGCCAGCAGGGCGTTCGTCCACCAGAAGATAGTGACTTTACATTTCCAGTCGGTCAGCGGTTTTGCCAGTGCGGAACCAATCAGGTTACCCACGCAATAAGTGGTGAGAAAAGCGACAAACACTTCCGGCGTACCCAAAATCCATGTGACGTAATACATCATCGCCCCACCGCGTACGCACACCGCCAGGATATTGAAAATGGTTAGTAAACCGACAATCCGCCACTGGTCGTTTTGCCAGATATCACGTAAATCTTCCCGCATAGACGTCGTTGTAGGTGGTGCTTCAACGCGTTCTTTAGTGGTGAAGAAACAAAATGCCAGCATCATAAATGCCACCACGGAAAGGACCGCGATTCCGCCCTGGAAACCGAGTGGTTTATTATCACCACCAATTAAATTAACCAGTGGCATCATCAGCACAGTAGAGAGCATGCCTCCCGCGGTCGCCAGCACAAAACGCCAGGATTGCAGCGAGATACGCTGAGTCGGGTCATTGGTGATTACACCACCTAATGCGCAGTAAGGGATATTGACGATGGTATAAAGTAAGGTAAGCAGGGTGTAAGTAATTGCTGCATAAATCATTTTTCCGTTCATACTGAGATCTGGCGTGCTATAGGCCAGTACACAGACGATCCCGAATGGCAGTGCGCCAAACAGTACCCACGGACGAAATTTACCCCAGCGAGAGCGCGTTCGATCGGCCAACAATCCCATGCAAGGATCAGAAATTGCATCCAGTGCACGAGCGACCAAAAACATGGTTCCGACAAATCCGGCAGGAATGCCAAAAATATCGGTATAAAAGAACATCATATATAACATTACGTTATCGAAAATAATGTGGCTGGCGGCGTCTCCCATGCCATAACCAATTTTCTCTTTAACGGACAACACTTCACTCTTCATCTGCTTTTCCTTGATGCTATAGGGGTGCTGAGACCGATAACGCATTTTGTAAACTATCCCTGCGAGAGCGAATATTCTGATATCTGGTTATTAATTTATGATTCTTGTTTTATGTGATCGTGGTAGCGTTAACTCTGCCTATATATCATTGTAAAATATGAATTTTATATAAATTATAATGTTTACGTGATAATACGCTGCGTGTATTAGGCGGAAAAAAATGTTCTGGGGGATGTAGAAACTCAAGGAACTAGCTATAATGCGCCCCGCCTCCATGTAGCAATCGAGGCGCGGAAGATCGTCGTCTCCGGTGAGGCGGCTGGACTTCAAATCCAGTTGGGGCCGCCAGCGGTCCCGGGCAGGTTCGACTCCTGTGATCTTCCGCCAATTTGCCTCTCCTGAACTCTCCCGACGTCAACAACACTCCTTCGGAGGCGACATGTCAGACAAAGACTTAACCCAGCCCCCAGCAGGCGAATTTATTATGTTTGCCAGCGGTGACGGTGCAGTGCGCGTTGAATGTCGCTTTGAACAAGAAACACTCTGGCTCCCTCAGGCAACCATCGCAAACCTTTATCAGATCACTCCTCAGGCCGTCACTCAGCACATTAAAGCGATCTATGAAGAAGGTGAACTTGACCAAAACGCAACCTGTAAGTCTTACTTACAAGTTCAACAGGAAGGTAACCGCCAGGTAAGTCGCAATAAGCTACATTACAGCCTGCCCGTAATACTCGCTGTCGGCTATCGCGTTCGCTCGCCTCGAGGCACGCAATTCCGCCAGTGGGCAACGCAGACGCTTCAGGAATACCTGATCAAAGGTTTTGTGATGGACGATGAGCGGCTGAAGAATCCGCCTGTCGGTTCATCGGTTGTGCCCGACTATTTTGCTGAGATGCTCGAACGCATCCGCGATATTCGCGCCAGCGAGCGTCGGGTATATTTGCGGGTGCGGGAGATCTTTGCTTTAGCTGCCGACTATCAACCATCACTAAAAGAAACCACGCAATTTTTTCAAACCATCCAGAATAAACTGCATTTTGCCTGTACCGGGCATACGGCTGCGGAACTCATCCACAAACGAGCAGATGCCAGCCAGCCGCACATGGGCTTGACCAGTTATAAAGGTGAAGAGGTACGTAAGGGCGACGTGACGGTGGCAAAAAATTATCTCACCCAGGATGAGGTCAGCGAACTTAATCGCGTGGTTAATATGTGGCTGGACTTTGCCGAGGATCAGGCCCGTCGTCGTCAGCAGGTCTTTTTGCGCGACTGGCAGGATAAGCTGGATCAGTTCCTGCAATTTAACGACCGAGAGGTTCTACAAGGCGCGGGTAAAATCAGCAAGAAAATGGCCGATGAAAAAGCGCAGGTGGAGTATGTTCAGTTTGCCGAACAACAACGGCGCTTAAAAGAAGCCGAAGGTGAGAAGGATATTGAACGTTTGCTGCAGTGGGATAAAACAACCAATAATTGACCATCAGCAATCAACTACTGTATGCATACCCCCCCAAATTACATGTGCAATAATTTCACTATGACATTACAATCCATGGTGAAAATAACACTGCACAAGGATTGTCATCATCAAACTCATCGGAACGATTTTTTCTATCGCCATTGGTGTAATACTGATAGTAAGTATCCTTTCAGGAGATTACTTTTGCCGTGTGGGGCATGGCACTTGTAAAGCAGCCAAAAGCGCGAGGCATTTAATTGAAAGCAAAGAGAAAAACAGAAGTAGTCGAGTCAAGGTCTTTAGTACGCGTATTAATTTGAGTCATCCAGCGGCATCCTGGCAAGCAACTCAAACTTGCGCTAACAATATATTCAATCTGTTTCAAAACAATAATGCCCTTTATTTATTCGAAAACGATAATAAAATTGAACTGCGTATGGGGTATGATTCTTTTTTCTCTATTGAAACGATTGATAAAATTCACAAAGAAAATATCAAAGAGATAAAACTAATAAATGAGACAACATATGTTTCCCTGCCTAATCCAACCATTTTAATAACCACGACATCAACACCTGAACGACAGTTTTCTATTTCTGTTCTGGATGATGGCAACAAAGAAAATTTACCTACCGATACCGCACCTTGTTTTACAATTGATATTCCTGATGAATATACTAAAGCCATAGAACTATTGAACATTAAATAATTAAATTTCATATTGCGTTTTTAGTGAGATTTTTTAAATGCCATGTGAATAATTGTTATATGTCATTATTTCCTCCATTCACTAAAACTGAATGATTACTCTACTCCCCCACCGTCATCGGTAGTGGTATCCTTGACGTATATTGATGAAAAGACAAAACTGAATGCCGAGGAAAATATGAGTTCGAGCAGAAAAGGAATGCTGAACGTACTGATTGCTGCCGTATTGTGGGGAAGTTCAGGCGTTTGTGCGCAATATATTATGGAACAAAGCCAGATGTCGTCGCAGTTTTTAACTATGACACGTCTGATTTTCGCTGGGTTTATTCTGCTGACGCTCTCTTTTGTCCACGGTGATAAAGTTTTTTCGGTACTACAAAATCGTCATGACGCACTGCGACTGCTGATTTTTTCTATCGTGGGCGCACTCACCGTGCAACTGACCTTCTTGCTCACTATTGAGAAATCAAACGCGGCCACCGCGACAATACTGCAATTTTTATCACCTACCATTATCGTCGCCTGGTTTGCTATCGCCCGTAAGGCTCGCCCTGGGATTCTGGTATTGACCGCTATTTTTACTTCACTGATCGGCACTTTTTTGTTGGTCACTCATGGCGATCCCACTTCTTTATCCATTTCTCCCGCCGCGCTTTTCTGGGGAATAGCCTCAGCGTTTGCCGCCGCGTTTTATACCACTTACCCTTCCACGCTTATCGCCCGTTACGGGACGTTACCTATTGTCGGCTGGAGTATGTTATTAGGTGGCCTGATTCTTCTGCCTTTTTACGCCAGACAAGGCACTCACTTTATGGTGAATGGCAGTTTGATACTGGCCTTTTTCTATCTGGTGGTGATCGGTACAGCGGTAACATTTAGCCTTTATTTGAAAGGCGCACAGTTAATTGGCGGACCGAAAGCCAGTATATTGAGTTGTGCTGAACCGTTAAGCAGTGCTTTTTTGTCACTACTGCTGTTGGGTATTACCTTCACCGTACCGGACTGGTTAGGTACATTGCTGATTCTCTCATCGGTGATCTTAATTTCAATTGACTCCCGTCGTCGTATCAGAAAAGCCTGACAACCTGGCACTTCTTACTGATTGCGCCATACATATTTCGTACAGGTAGATGAGGGAAACAAAAGCTGTCTACACTTACTCTTTATACAATGTGGAGCTAAAAGGGTGAGTCCATGAAACCAACGATGCTGTTGCTTATTACTGCCTTTTTCATCTTGCCAGGCCTCGCACTGGCCGATTCACCATTCAGTTCGCTGCAATCGGCAAATGAAAAAAAGACCGTATTAGCGGATTTACGGAAAATATGTACTCCACAAGCGTCAATATCAGAGGAGGCCTGGGAAAAGATGATGTTGTCTGACGAAAGTAATCAGCAGCACATCCGTGAGGCTATTGTGGCGATGGAACGCAATAACCAGAACAATTACTGGGAAGCGTTAGGCAAGGTTGAATGCCCGGATATGTAGACGTGAAGTCGTCGCTTCACGTCACACATTTAGCACTTAACGTGAACGTACATCGGGAATAATTAAATCACCACGCAAAACATATGAACCCAGCATCGTCTGCGTTTTCTCGTTAAGCCAACTGACTATACGGGCGGCCATTTCGTCCAGCGAATATTCTATCGCCGGAATGGTCGGTATCCCCGGAAGATGAACAGTACCCGCCAGACTAAATACCATAATGTCCTCAGGAACAGATTTATTAAACGCCTGCAATTGCGGTATCACCCGCTGTGCTTGCTGTTCATCAGCAACTAATAACGCATTAAAGTTCAGTGTTGAGGCGTTATTTAGCAGCTCCTGCAAGGCCACTGAGGAAGAGATTGCTTCCATAAAAACCAGATTACGGTTAAAGGGAAGAAAGTTTTTCTCCAGCGCGTGTTTATAGCCCAGTAAAACCTGGTCAGAAAATCCCATACCGTGTGGGTGGATGAGAGCGATTTGTCGTCTGTTCTGACTTATCAGATAGTTACAAGCGGTTTCAGTCGCGAATGTGTGGTCGAACTGAATACTGTTAACATCATTACCCGTCTCAAGGCAGTCCACCAGTATCACGTTTTCCTGATGAATATTCAGTGGGAAACGCGCACCAATAATCAGCACGTCATCACACAAACCACAGCTCAGCTCATCAAGGGCGTTCTTCACCTCGGCTTTATTGCTGGCGAAGCGAAGAAGTAGATGTTTTTGATGCTGGCTGAGATGTTTTTCCAGAGCGTAAAGATAACCGGTGGTCTGATTAATGTTTTCCTGAGCACAAATTACACCGATACAGCCCGTAGATTGCGTCAGCAGTGACTGCGCAATGACATTGGGACGATAGTTTAGCTCTTCGACGGCTTTCAATACCGCGAGACGGCTGGCTTCTTTAACACCACGCGATCCGCTCAACACCCGAGATACCGTCGCTTTTGAAACGCCAGCCAAACGCGATACATCATTGATAGTAGACATCATTCTCCCCTGACAGAGCAGCCCTGGCTCCCACAATCCTGAATTCCTGTTGGCTTAAATATTAGCCACTCGCAGTATAACTGTTTCCGTTTTTTAATGGAAACCGATTTTCCATGACACATCAAAACTGAGCTAATAATGATAAAAATGTGAACAGAATCGAAATAATAACGCGACTTTATAGCGAAATCTGATAGCCGTCACAGTTTGTGTTTCCATTAATGGAAACCGGTTTCCAAATGATATCAAATCAATTGCGAAATAGATTTTTACATTCAGAGGATGTGTCAGATGGTCAGGATTATGTTGTGTTGCTCTGCGGGGATGTCAACCAGTCTGCTGGTGAAAAAAATGGTCGAGGCCGCAGAAAGTAGAGAGCTACCGGTAGAGATAGATGCCTACGGAGTTTCCGAATTTGATATTCAGTTTCCAAGATATCAGGTGGTGCTACTCGGACCGCAGGTAAAATATATGTTAAACATGCTCGCAGAAAAGGCCGCCCCCCAGGGAATACCCGTGAAAGCCATTGATATGGCGGACTACGGAATGCAACGGGGTGACAAGGTGCTGGATTACGCTCTGTCGCTTATTGCAGCGACACATTAGAAAGGTGTCATTATGAGTTCGTTATATCAATCAATGGTTGCCGTTATTGAACAATCCATCACACCGCTTGCCGGGAAGCTGGGGCAGCAAAAATATGTGATTGCCATCCGCGACGGTTTTACTGCCGCTCTACCGTTTATGATCATCGGTTCGTTTATGCTGGTGTTTATTTTCCCACCGTTTTCGGCTGAAACAACCAACAGTTTTGCCCGAGGCTGGCTGGATTTCTCCGCCACCTACCGTGAACAGCTAATGTTGCCATTTAACCTCAGCATGGGAGTGATGACTTTCTTCATCTCAGTAGGGATCGGTGCCAGTCTTGGGCGACAGTTTAATCTCGATCCGATTATGTCTGGCTTGCTGGCATTTATGGCATTTTTACTGGTCGCAGCGCCTTACGCTGACGGCAAAATATCGACTCAATATCTTTCCGGGCAAGGTATTTTCACGTCGCTGATTACTGCGATTTATGCCACTCGTGTGTACGCCTGGTTAAAACAACACAACGTGACAATCCGCTTACCCAAAGAAGTCCCTACTGGGGTGGCGCGTTCCTTTGAGATCCTTATCCCGGTTCTGGTGGTCATTGCTACGCTACACCCACTGAATCTGTTTATTGAAGCCCAGACTGGAATGATTATTCCTGAGGCGATCATGCATCTTTTAGCGCCACTGGTCTCTGCCTCTGATTCTCTGCCTGCAATTCTGCTGTCTGTTCTGATGTGTCAGATTTTCTGGTTCGCAGGTATTCATGGTTCACTGATTGTAACAGGCATCATGAATCCCTTCTGGATGGCAAACCTGTCGGCAAATCAGGCAGCTCTTGCCGCTGGCGCGGCGCTTCCTCACGTTTATCTGCAAGGTTTTTGGGATCACTACCTGTTGATTGGCGGTGTCGGCTCGACGTTACCGCTGGCGTTCTTGCTATTACGCAGCCGCGTTGCTCACTTGCGTACCATCGGAAAAATGGGCGTTGTCCCCAGTTTTTTCAACATCAATGAGCCTATTCTGTTCGGTGCGCCGATCATCATGAATCCGATGTTGTTTATCCCGTTCGTTTTCGTGCCAATTATTAACGCCATTCTGGCCTATACCGCGACCAGACTGGGCTGGCTGGCACAGGTTGTCTCATTAACGCCATGGACTACACCTGCTCCAATTGGCGCCTCCTGGGCTGCCAACTGGGCACTTAGCCCGGTAGTGATGTGCATTATCTGTATGGTGATGTCGGCGCTGATGTACCTCCCATTCTTGCGCGCCTATGAACGCTCTTTGCTGAAAAGCGAAGAACAAAAAGCGCAGGATCCCGTCTCCGTGGCCAATGCAGCCCGTAGCAACTCATAATGAATCAAGGAGTAAGAACAATGAGATACCGTTTTCCCGACAACTTCTGGTGGGGTAGTGCTTGCTCTGCGCTGCAAACCGAAGGGGATAGTCTGAACGGCGGCAAAAGCCAAACCACCTGGGATGTATGGTTCGAGCGCCAGCCCGGCCGCTTCCATCAAGGTGTTGGCCCGGCGAACACATCAACCTTTTATCAACACTGGCAACAAGATATTGCCCTGCTGAACCAGTTAAAACATAACAGTTTTCGCACCTCGTTAAGCTGGTCTCGCCTGATACCAGACGGTACTGGTGACGTAAATCCTGAAGCGGTGGCGTTCTATAACAATGTCATCGACGAGCTGCTGGCGCAGGGCATCACACCGTTTATCACCTTGTTCCACTTTGATATGCCGATGGTGATGCAGGAAAAAGGTGGCTGGGAGAGTCGTGAAGTCGTAGAAGCTTTTGGTGAATATGCCCGTACCTGTTTTGAACTGTTCGGCAACAGAGTGAAGCACTGGTTTACCTTTAACGAACCGATTGTGCCGGTAGAGGGCGGTTATTTATATGACTTCCACTATCCGAACGTTGTTGATTTTAAACGTGCTGCGACAGTGGCTTACCATACAGTTCTTGCGCACGCCACGGCAGTTCGGGCATTCCGCCGCGGTAATTTCGAAGGTGAAATTGGCGTGGTGCTCAACCTGACGCCTTCTTATCCACGCTCGCAAAATCCGGCTGATGTTAAAGCCGCACACTGCGCTGACCTTCTGTTTAACCGCAGCTTCCTCGATCCGGTGCTAAAAGGGGAATACCCGGCAGACCTTGTAGCATTACTGAAAGAGTACGATCAGTTGCCGCAATGCCAGCCTGACGATAGTCAACTAATCGCCGACGGAAAAATTGACCTGCTGGGGATAAATTATTATCAACCCCGACGCGTTAAATGCCGGGATAGCGCCGTAAACCCCAATGCCCCCTTTATGCCGGAGTGGTTATTTGACTATTACGAGATGCCTGGGCGAAAAATGAATCCTTATCGGGGATGGGAAATTTATGAACCCGGTATTTACGATATCATCTCCAATCTTCGCGATAATTATGGTAATCCTCGTTGTTTTATTTCTGAAAATGGGATGGGTGTAGAAAACGAGCAGCGCTTTATTCAGGAAGGGCAGGTCAACGATAGCTATCGTATTGAATTTGTCGCTGAACATTTAAAATGGCTGCATAAAGGAATTAGCGAAGGGTGTAATTGCCTTGGCTATCATATGTGGACGTTTATCGATAACTGGTCATGGCTTAATGCTTATAAAAATCGCTATGGTTTTGTTCAGCTTGATCTGGAAACGCAAACACGCACGATTAAAAAAAGTGGTGAGTGGTTTGCGACAGTTGCAGAAAATAACGGTTTTGATTGCGAGAAACAAAAATGATCGAACTAGAAGATGCAGTTATGGAAATAATCGTCAATGCCGGCCAGTCACGCAGCCTCTGTTTTGAAGCGTTACACGCGGCACGTGCCGGGAACTTTGATGAAGCCAAACAGCTGCTACGTGAAGCTGACGGTTATTCGTGTCAGGCTCACCATATGCAAACCAAATTGATCGAACAGGATGCTGGTGAGGCCCGACAGCCAATGACATTAATTATGGTACATGCACAAGATCATTTAATGACATCAATGCTGGCACGAGAATTAGCAGAAGAAATAATTCATCTTTATCAAAGATAATTGATTAATGCTTAGTGAGGAGCATCCATTTGATAAAATAAAACCTCTGTTTTACCAGAAAATAAAATAGATAAACCACCCTGTTTCGGTAGTTAAAAACAAACCGAAACAGGCTGCTTATTATCATAAAACAAATTAATACACACCTTATATTTATTATGCCCACCGCATAATGAATTATAACGTGTGCGTGAGATAATCATGAAAAAGATAAAAACACTTCCAGTTACCCTGGCGGTTATTGCCGCTTTGTACTCAATATCTGCCCAGGCTCAGGAATTTACTCAGGAACAAATAGACGCCATTGTGGCAAAAGCCGTCGATAAAGCATTAGCCGAAAGGCAAGAAAAAATGGATGCCGCGGCAGCAAAAAAAGTGGATGTGATTAACGAACCGGAAAGTGCTGCACAGTCTCCGGATATGGCAATTCCCTTTGGCGTGAAATTTAGTGGTTATGCCCGTTATGGGGCTCACTTTCAAAGCGGTGATCAAAAATATGTTGCTGTAGACGGCTCCTATAATGGTGCATCTGCAATTGGTCGTCTGGGGAACGAAGGTAACGGCGGAGAGTTTCAGTTATCAAAAGCCTTCAAGAGCGATAACGGCGCAATCTGGGATGTCAATGTCATGATTGATCACTGGGGCGACGAAGTTAACCTGAAAAAAGCCTACGCTGGTGTCACCAATGTTCTGGCATCCAATCCTGACGCTTATATCTGGGCTGGTCGTGACTTCCACCAGCGCCCGCAACAGGGCATTAATGACTACTTCTGGATGACTCACGATGGTCAGGGTGCCGGGGTGAAAAATTTCGACATTGGTGGCATCAAGTTTGACCTTGCTACTGTCGCAGCGGTTGAATCCTGTAATCCTGAAGTGATGGAGGATGAGACTAATCCATCACGCATTACCTGTACTGGCGGGTCAGGAACGGGCGACAAAGGCAATTATGCGGTAACGTCCAAAATTCATGGTATGAAACTGGGGCCACTGGATCTTGAGTTGTACGCTAACTACGGATTCGACTCAAAAGCAGTCGAAGGTGAAGACAAACTGAAAGCCTGGCAGGGGGCATTTGTTGTAAGCCATAGCAATGACAGCGGAGTGAATAAAGTCATTGCCCGCTACTCTGATAATTCCGATAACAGTGTTTACAATAAAACTGACGATCTCACGACAATTTACGCCAGTTTTGAAGGTAGTCATAAATTTACTCAGCAGGCGCAAATCGAGTATTTACTGGCCTTCCATGATTACGACAACAGTTCTATTAAGAGTGATAACCGCAAAAACTATGGCGTAATTGTCCGTCCTATGTATTTCTGGAATGACGTTCACTCCACCTGGCTTGAGGCGGGTTATCAACGGGTTGATTATGATAAAGGCGGAGATAATTCCGGCTGGAAGCTGACGCTGTCACAGAACATTTCTATTGCGATGGGCCCGGAATTCCGCCCAATGCTACGTTTCTACATGACGGGCGGGCAAGTTGATAATGACCGGACTGCACGCGTCAACGGTACAAAAGAGGAAACGCTTGACGACTTTAACCTTGGTGCGATGTGGGAAGCCTGGTTCTGACAGGCCACTCACATTGAGTTAATGCAACCAAAACACGCCTTCTTCTGGCTGGAAGAGGGCGTTATAGCGCATTTGGAAGGCATTAATCTCCTGCATATCTGGCTCTAACTCACGGAGAAAACCCAGCGCCAGACGGACCTGGGCATCAGTGATCGGCGCAGCAAGACGCGCTTTTTGCAACAACCGATGCCAACGTAACAAGTTCTGCTCACTACCATCGACAATCACAATTTGCCAGATAAGTAACACCTGAGCAGCATTTTGCAGATGAGATTCATCCGGGCGATGCAAATAATATAAAAACTCTTCACCAGGCATTTTACCCATCTGATCGATCATCGATTCTACAGGTACAACATCAATATTAAGTCGTTCGCTTAAACGGCGAATCGCCCGTCGGGTGCCTGACGTCAGAACCCGAAAACCAACCACAAACACCACCACGACGGTGGCAAGCATTATCCAGATCATGCGTTCTCCTGCGTATCCACTTTTGATGATATCTGGAAAAGTGCGGGGGATACTAACTCTGAGATGGATTTTAGTGCTGACAACGACAACATACCGAAATGATAAAGCGGGAGAAATAAACTTTCTCGCAAGATTCCCATCATGATAAATTCTCCATGCCGTTTCATCCTGAATATATCTCCACTACGACGGTTAACGAGTAATAGACATTTAACGCAATTCTCTCAAATAAGTTTGGCCTTTATTTTGGGTAAATTACGGTGAAATACAGCAAAAGGACAAAATATGGATCAGGCGATTAACCATAAAATCCACTACATCAGTCGCCAACAACGGCAAGAAATCTTAGCTATTGCACGTGGTGAAGCCGTTGCTGATTATCTTATTGAGAATGTTGTAATTCTTGATTTAATTAACGGTGGAGAAATCGCTGGCCCGATTGCCATTAAAGGGCGTTACATCGCGGGCATTGGTTCCGAATATAATGACGCGCCGACATTACAAAGAATTGATGCTCACGGAGCAATAGCGGTGCCAGGGTTTATTGATGCTCACCTGCATATTGAATCCAGCATGATGACGCCGGTCACCTTTGAAACCGCTACCCTGCCGCGCGGCCTGACGACCGTTATTTGCGACCCTCATGAAATCGTCAACGTGATGGGCGAAGCCGGTTTCGCCTGGTTTGCCCGCTGTGCCGAACAGGCAAGGCAAAACCAGTACTTACAGGTCAGCTCTTGCGTACCCGCTCTGGAAGGCTGCGATGTTAACGGTGCCAGTTTTACCCTTGAACAGATGCTCGCCTGGCGGGACCATCCGCAGGTTACCGGCCTTGCAGAAATGATGGACTACCCTGGCGTAATTAGCGGGCAGAATGCGCTGCTCGATAAACTGGATGCATTTCGCCACCTGACGCTGGACGGTCACTGCCCGGGTTTGGGTGGTAAAGCACTTAACGCCTATATTGCTGCGGGTATTGAAAACTGCCACGAAAGTTATCAGCTGGAAGAAGGACGCCGGAAATTACAACTCGGTATGTCGTTGATGATCCGCGAAGGGTCCGCAGCCCGCAATCTCAACGCGCTGGCACCGTTGATCAACGAATTTAACAGCCCGCAATGCATGCTCTGTACCGATGACCGTAACCCGTGGGAGATCGCCCATGAAGGACACATCGATGCCTTAATTCGCCGCCTGATCGAACAACACAATGTGCCGCTGCATGTGGCATATCGCGTCGCCAGCTGGTCGACGGCGCGCCATTTTGGTCTGAATCACCTCGGCTTACTGGCACCCGGCAAGCAGGCCGATATCGTCCTGTTGAGCGATGCGCGTAAGGTCACGGTACAACAGGTACTGGTGAAAGGCGAGCCGATTGATGCGCAAACCTTACAGGCGGAAGAGTCGGCGAGACTGGCACAATCCGCTCCGCCGTATGGCAATACCATTGCCCGCCAGCCAGTTTCCGCCAGCGACTTTGCCCTGCAATTCACGCCCGGAAAACGCTATCGGGTCATTGACGTTATCCATAACGAATTGATTACGCACTCCCGCTCCAGCGTCTACAGCGAAAATGGTTTTGATCGCGATGATGTGTGCTTTATTGCCGTACTTGAGCGTTACGGGCAACGTCTGGCTCCGGCTTGTGGTTTGCTCGGCGGCTTTGGCCTGAATGAAGGCGCGCTGGCTGCGACAGTCAGCCATGACAGCCATAATATTGTGGTGATCGGTCGCAGTGCTGAAGAGATGGCGCTGGCGGTCAATCAGGTGATTCAGGATGGCGGCGGACTATGCGTAGTACGTAACGGTCAGGTACAGAGCCATCTGCCGTTGCCCATTGCGGGGCTAATGAGCACCGACACGGCGCAGTCGCTGGCGGAGCAAATTGACGCATTGAAAGCCGCCTCCCGTGAATGTGGTCCGTTACCGGATGAGCCGTTTATTCAGATGGCGTTTCTTTCCCTGCCAGTGATCCCCGCACTGAAACTGACCAGCCAGGGGCTGTTTGATGGTGAAAAGTTTGCCTTCACCACGCTGGAAGTCACGGAATAATAAAAAAAGCCCGGCGTCATGCCGGGCAAAAGTCACCAGTTACGTTTATGCCACTGTCAACTGCTGAATCTTTTTCTCGCGGCGGATTTTGCGTTCTTCCATCACCGCCACTATCGCCATCAGGCAGATACAACCAATCGCGGCGATATCCAGTGCGGCAAAGGTGCCTGCCCAGCCGGTAAGGCCGAATACCGGCGTACCATCGGCAATCATCCCCAGCCCTAACTTGGCAAAGCTGTCGCCAATCAGGTAAGCGAAGGTGCCTTTAATACCATCGGCAGCGCCAATGGCTTTTTTAGGTACAAAACCAACAGCAGCCACACCAATCAACAATTGCGGGCCAAAGACCAGGAAACCTAACGCAAAGAGAGAAGCCAGGTAGATATATTCGTTGCTGGCATGTTGATACACACCGAGCGTGGCGATAATCAGCGCCAGCGCGATGCAGGCCACCAGGCCACGGCGACCGTTCGCCAGGTCAGAGAGCCAGCCCCACAACAGCGTCCCCACCAGCGCACCAGCTTCAAACAGCGTAAAGCCCTGAATCGCCACCGCTTTAGAGAGTTTCAGTTCCTGGAACGCATACACGGTTGACCACTGGTCGATACCAATACGCACCACATAGAGGAAAATGTTGGCGAAGCACAGCAGCCAGATCACTTTGTTTTTCAGCACATACTCAACAAAGATCTGCCACTTGGTCATATCGGTAGATTCTGTCTCTTTGTCCTCTTCGCTGATCTCTTCGCCGAACAGTTCTTCAGCTTTGCCGAGGCCATAAGATTCCGGGGAGTCGCTGCCGTAACGCAGGCCGATAAAACCGACAATCAACGCGATGATGGACGGGAAGATAAACATGCCGATCACATGGCCGTCAAACAGGTAATTTGCGCCGAACAGCGCCACACCTGCCGCGCCCGCACCGCCAAGATTGTGAGAAATATTCCAGAAACCGAGGAACGTCCCGCGCTTACGACGCGGCGTCCATTTGGTGATGGTGGAGTAACTGCACGATCCCCCGGTACTCTGGAAAAAGCCGCTTAAGGCGTAGAAGGCAATCATCAGGAACAGACTAACCGAGCCGCTGCCCATACTGGCACTGAAGCCCAACATACAAATGGCAGACAAGATCAGCATGAACGGCAGGAATTGTTTGGTGTTTTTGCCGTCGGCGTAATAGGAAACCAGTGTTTTACCCACACCATAAGTGATGGAGAAGCCCAGGCCGATCATCCCCAGCTGCGTCATGCTCAAGCCGTAGGTCGAGATCATGTCGTTCTGCGCGATGTTAAAGTTCTTGCGAATCAGGTACATCGTCAGGTAGCCGATAAAGACCACCAGGTAGGATTGCATGAACGGTTTGAACCACATTTTGCGCCGCACTTCGAGCGGAAGATCCAGGGTCGGCTTGCGAACCTGGTTTAAGAAAGCCAGCATGGGTTACTCCTGAAATGAATACCTGCGTGAGGTATGCATTGTAAAAATCAGCAGCAAATCAGGCCTGAGATAGCGTCCAGGCAAAACCTGGAAAATTTCTTAGTTTTGCCGGATATGAAGTGAAAAAGTGAGATGCATCACGCTTCGCGCGGTGTCTGGGCATTCAAAAAGGGCAGTAACAGCAGTGCGGAAATCCCGGCGGCAATGGCGATAACCACAAAAAAACCGCTCCAGTGCCAGGTATCGAGTACTTTCGCCAGCGGCCAACCAGCAAGCGACGCCCCCAGATAAGCAAACAAGCCGACAAACCCCGTTGCCGCCCCTGCCGCCTCCTTGTGGGAACACTCTGCTGCCGCCATGCCGATTAACATCTGCGGGCCAAAGACAAAAAAACCAATGGTGAAGAAGCAGCTTGCCTGCATCACGTAGCTGGCAAATGGCATCAGCCACAGCGAGCCGACGGACAGCAAAATCCCGGCGGCGAAAATTAAATTCATCGGCCCGCGGTTGCCGTTAAAGAGTTTGTCCGAGCCCCAACCCGCTACCAGCGCACCGATAAATCCGCCCAGTTCAAACATTGTCACTGCCGTATTCGCCGTGACCAGATCGACGCCCAGCGTCTCGGACATATACAAATTGCCCCAGTCGTTGATCGCCGCCCGGACCACATAGACCAGCACATAGCAAAACGAAAGCAGCCAGATATACGGATTCAGCAACACATATTTGGTGAGGATCTCTTTACGTGTCAGCCCTGCCCCTTCTTGTTGTTGAGCAATCTCCAGCGCGTCGTGCCGCCATTCACCGACCGCCGGTAAACCTAACGCCTGCGGGCGATCGCGCAGCCGCCAGCAGAGAAAAATCCCCACGACGATCGCCATACAACCGGCAATCATCATCCCGGCACGCCAGCCGTAATGCAGCGCAGCTGCTGCCATCACAATGGGAATGAGTGCGCCGCCGACGTTATGCGCCGTGTTCCATAATGCCCACCAACCCCCGCGCTCAGTACGTGAATACCAGGTGGTTAACAGACGCGCACACACCGGTGAACCCCAGCCCTGGAAAAAGGCGTTCAGCCCCCATAGCATGGCAAACGCCCACAGCGACGTCGAGAAACCAAACAGAATGTTGATAATGCCCGTAGCGATAAGCCCAATCCCCATAAAATACCGGGCATTTGAGCGGTCGCTGACAATGCCGGAGACAAACTTCGACACGCCGTAGGTAATGTAAAACAGAGTCGCTAACAGGCCGATATCGCTACGGCTGAGCACACCGTTGGCAAGAATTTCTGGTACGGCGGCGTTAAAACTTTTACGCGTAAAGTAAAACAGTGCGTAACCCAGCCAGATGGTCAGCAGAATATGGCGACGCCAGTAACGGTAACGGGCATCAATTTCTTGTTTATCGCTAATCAACGGCGCGTCAGCTGGCGCTTTCAGAAACGGCAACATCATCAAGCCTTAGACATAACGTTGAGGTAGAGAAACACTGACACGCGTGCCGTGCAAACAGGAGATGGTCAAGGTGCCACCCAGCGCCGTTACTCGCTCGCGCATTCCGGTGAGGCCAAAACCGTGTTGCCCGGAACCCGGCGGTAAACCGCTACCATCGTCTTCAATCACCAGCATCAACCGTTCGTCCTGCTGCCAGCCTTGCAACGTGACCGCACTGGCATCGGCATGTTTCACAATGTTGTTCAACCCTTCCTGGCAGACGCGAAACAGCGTCACGCGCTGGTTTTCGCTTAACGCTGATTCATCGATTCGCCATTCGAGATGGCTGACAATACCGCGCCCTTCCAGCTCCATTTCCCGCATCAGTGAGCGGATGGCCTGCTCCAGAGTGAGATCATCCAGCTGGCGCGGACGTAACCGCCCTAACAAGCGGCGCACCGCGTCGTAAACGCCCAGGGATAACTGTTCGATGAGCTGCCCGCTCTGTTTCACGCGGGCGTTATCCGCCGCGAGCCGCTGGACAATGCCCGCTTGCGTACGAATGGCGGTGATGGTCTGACCGATATCATCGTGTAATTCACGCGCCACATCACGACGCACACTCTCTTCGGTTTCTAACAAACGTTCAGCCAGATGCTGATTGCGCGCCAGTTCCTTTTGCAGCGACTGGTTAAGTTCACGCAACCGCTGGATGCCAGCGCCAAGTAACAACCCTGTCAGACTTTGCACCAGCAGTGAGAGCAATAAATCGACCGGATGGTCACGCCAGGTTTGACTGGCGATCAGCGCGATGGCGTTCATCAACGTCGCAATCAGCGCCCCTTGCCAGCCGTAGTGCCATGCCAGCGCGATAATCGGCAGCGCCAGGCAGAATGGCGTAAAGCGCGACAGTTCATCCGGCAATCCCAACTGGAGCCAGAGACTGATAACAAACAGCAGCAAGTACCAGACCAGATGCCGCCCGCGCCAGTTGATCGGTTGAGAAACCAATGACGGACCGAGCGGCAGCCAGGTGTTATTGGCGAGATAGTGCCAGAACACCAGACATATCGGGGCCAGCGTCAGGCCGCCAGTTAAAGTTAACAGCAGCGCATTCCACGACTCTTTGCCGTACCAAAGCCAGGGCAACGACTGCAACAACGCCGCCGCCGTCAGCGCTGCCCCCTGTAACAGCAGGGTGCGCCAGTCGCGTTGATGGCGATAGCGTGAGATCAGCGCCACGGGCAGTAACGTCAGCAAACTACCGATCATCAATAAGGAGAAATGGCTTAAACCAACCGCCTGCATTAACCAATAAATCAGCAGCCATTCCGCGCCCAGCAGCACTGGCCAGTATCCGCGTGGGCATTGCAACATTAGCCCAAGTCGAAGACCAAATGGAAATAACAGCACCGCCATATCAGGGCGCTCAACCAGATGCAGGCTGATACTCCACAGGCAAAACCACGCGGCAGAGAAGATAAAAAAGCAGGCAATAACAGTAATTAAGCGGGAGAACAACGTCTTCATCACCAGCCATCAAACATGCGGCGCGCCAGTTCCACGTCGTTACTGACGCCCAGTTTTTCCATCAGGTTGGCGCGATGGACGTGTACCGTTTTCGGCGACAAGCCCAGTTCGGCGGCAATCTCTTTCACCGTCATTCCTTGCGCCAGTTTTTCCGCCACCTGGCGTTCACGTTTGGTCAGCGGGTCCTGGCGACCGGATGCCAGTTTAATGGCAATATCCAGTGTCAAATAACATCCCCCCGTAGCAACCGTATGCACCGCTGCAATCAGTTCATCCGGGCTACAGCGTTTGGAGAGAAAGCCGCGCGCCCCCGCGTTAAGCGCCTGCTCAACCAGTGCCGGACTGTCATGAACGGAGAGCATAATTGTCGCCATACCTTTCGGCAGCTGGCTTAGCAGCTCCAGACCGGAGATATCGGGCATGGAGATATCGCAAATACACACCTGCACACCGCGCCCCGGCAGCCCCGCCAGTGCCTCGCGCCCCGAACCAAACTCGGCAACTACCTGCAAATCAGGTTCCAGCCCCAGCAGCTGCGCAAAGCCGGAGCGGACGATAAGGTGATCGTCTATAAGGGCAACGGTGATCATGATTGGGTCCTGGCGGATAAAAAACGCGCATACCTTAACGATAAGCGCGATGTTGTTCAAGCCTTGAGCGGTTACTGAAAAAACACCGCAATCTTGTTAAACATCGTCGGATCGGACTGATTACGTTGCACTTTTACCACATCTTCCAGCTTATCGATTTGGCTTATCATCTGCTCCAGACGCTGGTCGTCATTGACCAGTAGCCAGATATGGCTTTTGTCGCTGTTCTGAATCGGCAGGCAGAGAATGCCTTCAACGTTAAAAGCGCGGCGGGCAAAAAGGCCACAAACGTGGGTCATTACGCCCGGATGGTTGCGAACGGTGAGTTCCAGAATCACGTTGTCATGAGTTGTGTTTTGCATGGCTTATTCCCCCACCATTTCAGTATTCGCCGCACCTGGCGGCACCATCGGGTACACTTTTTCTTCGGCATCAATACGCACATGGATCAGCGCCGGGCCGGGACGATTAATGATTTCCCGCAACGCGGCCTGCGGATCGGCTTCGTTATTCAAATCACAGGTTTCGAGGCCGAATCCGGCGGCAATTTGCATAAAGTTGATTTTGCCCGGATAGGTGGCGGCAAAAACGCCCTGCTTGTAGAACAGACTCTGTTGCTGATGCACCAGCCCCAGCGCTTCGTTGTTCATCAGGATGATTTTGACATCCAGCTGGTTTTCGCTGGCGGTCGCCATCTCCTGAATATTCATCATCAGGCTGCCGTCGCCGGAGAAACACAACACTTTGCGATCCGGGTTCGCCAGCGCCGCGCCAATCGCCGCAGGCAGGCCAAAGCCCATCGTGCCCAGCCCACCGGAGGTCAGCCACTGGCGTGGGCGATTGAGCGGATAGGCTTGCGCGGTCCACATCTGATGCTGACCCACGTCGGTGGTGATAATCGCGTTGTCATCGACACAGGCGGCAACGGCGTTGATCAGGCCGTAATGGCTTAACGGATCGCACGCTTTCGGGATTGGACACGGGAATTCGCGCTGCAAATCGGCTACCAATTGGTGCCACTCTGCACGCGGTTGCGCTTCCACCAGCGGGATCAACTGCGCCAGCACGTCATCAACATCCGCCTGAATCGCTACGTGCGGCTGCTTGATTTTGCCCAGCTCTGCACGGTCGATATCGACATGAATAATTTTGGCATTTGGGCAGAACTGCTCGGTTTTGCCAATCGCCCGGTCATCAAAACGTGCGCCGAGAACAATCAGCAGATCCGCCTCCTGCAAGATATAGTTAGTGCTACGTACACCGTGCATCCCCAGCATACCCAGCGACAGCGGATGCGCTTTTGGCAATATGCCCAGCGCCATTAAAGTCATGGTGGTAGGCAGCTGCGCTTTCTCCGCCAGTTCACGCACCCGCGTGGGGGCGTTAATCACACCACCACCCAGATAGAGCACCGGGCGTTTGGCGGCGTTAATCATTGCAGCTGCGTCACAAATACTCTCCTCACTAAACGCAGGCGCGGCAGCTTTTTCTGTCATACCGGGCTGTTCTTCAATCTCAAAAACTGCCGTTTGCACATCCTTAGGAATGTCTATCCACACCGGGCCGGGGCGGCCTGATTGCGCAATACGGAAGGCATCGCTCATGACCTGCGGGAGTTCTTCGATATGTCTGACCAGATAGTTGTGTTTGGTGATGGGGATAGAGATGCCGTAGGTGTCCACTTCCTGGAAGGCGTCAGTGCCGATCATTGAGGCAGGGACCTGGCCGGTGATGCAAATCAGCGGGATGGAGTCCAGTCGCGCATCGGCAATGGCGGTCACCAGGTTAGTCGCACCCGGTCCGCTACAGGCCATACAGACCGCCGGTTTGCCGTCGGTACGCGCCATTCCCTGAGCGATAAACCCCGCGCCCTGTTCATGGCGAGCCAGAATATGGCGGATTTGCGTGCTTTGGCTCAAGGCATCGTAAACAGGCAGGATAGAACCGCCCGGAATGCCCGTCACAATCTTAATGCCCTGCTGTTCCAGGAAATGAACGATAAATTCTGCGCCGGTAAAGCGCTTACGTGTCGATGATGTGCCCGAACTTGCCATGCTCCAGTCCTTTTCTTCTGGGCCGACTTTCCGGGAGGTGCTTAAACGAAAAACCCCGCCCGGTTTGCGCCGGCGGGGTTTTGGAATCGTGTGTTGTTCCAGTCCCTACGGCGCATTGCCGACGACCACCACCACACGCACGACGACCACTGCGGCGGATGGCGCAGTTGGTAGTAGTTTTGCGTTGAACATGGAAGTAGTCATTGGGGACCTTGTCTGTTTTGTGTTTAACAAGATTTATACAAGCACAGCTTTACAGAGGAGACAATGGAAAATTGTTCAGCAAGGGAAAATTGAGGGGTTGATCACGTTTTGTACTGAATTGCAGGTAACAAAAAACCCCGCCGGAGCGAGGTTTCGTCAGCCGCCCGCGGCTGGTAACCGCAAAGCATACTGTATTATGTCAACACTGAAAGTATACGTGTTCCGCGCAAAACGCGCAATTTCGGCACGAATTTTGACGTATTTAGTGCATAGTTGAGTATCGATCACAGTTTGCGTTTTGTCCAAATATTACTGTTTATTTATACAGTAAACTTCTATAATATCACTGTACGCAATGTGTTATGCGGGGGCCGCATCGTTACCCGGCGCACTAAGTCCTGGCTGAAACGGGTGGTGCCGTCAGCGCCTTAACCCCGCGTGAGCACACTGTGTTATGTCAACAAGCACAACGTTTCTCCTTGAGATACCGCGTGCACAACAGCTGGCAACAGGCAGCGGAAAGGTACGTCAGCTGGCAGTGCTCCTGAACCACAGGAGACGCGTATGAGCCTGGTGGATATCGCCATTCTTATCCTCAAACTCATTGTTGCAGCACTGCAACTACTTGATGCTGTTCTGAAATACCTGAAGTAATTCAGATTCAAGTCGCACCAAAGGGGAGCGGGAAACCGCTCCCCTTTTATATTCAGCTTATCGATTGATGTCCGATGCGATGTTAATACATCTTATCCGGCCCACAGCTCTTTCCGGCAACATTTATTGCCGCTTTTGTTTACATATTCTGCCGTTTTGCATTTCGCCATTCCTGACACATATCTGGCTAACATTCATCAATGTGATAGATTCCTCTCCCGCATTTATTGGAATGCACAGCAACTTATTCTGAATATTTTTCTAAAAGCATCATTGAAATGAAAAGGCAAAGAAACGTCAATTTGCTATTGATGTTGATATTACTCGTAGCTGTCGGTCAGATGGCACAAACCATTTATATTCCAGCTATTGCCGATATGGCGCGTGAACTGAATGTCCGTGAGGGTGCAGTTCAAAGTGTGATGGGTGCGTATCTGCTGACTTATGGTATCTCACAGCTGTTTTATGGCCCCATTTCTGACCGGGTCGGCCGCCGCCCGGTGATCCTCATCGGAATGTCCATTTTTATGCTGGCAACACTTCTAGCCGCCACGACTCATAGCCTGACGGTGCTGATTGCCGCCAGCGCGATGCAAGGCATGGGAACCGGCGTCGGGGGAGTGATGGCGCGCACGCTACCGCGTGATTTATATGAACGGACACAACTGCGCCATGCCAATAGCTTGTTAAATATGGGGATTCTCGTAAGTCCATTATTGGCTCCCCTGATTGGTGGTGTGCTCGATACCCTATGGAACTGGCGTGCCTGTTATCTGTTTTTGCTGGTTTTATGTGCCGGCGTCACCTTTAGTATGGCCCGCTGGATGCCAGAAACACGGCCCGCTGACGCACCGCGAACCAGTTTGATCACCAGCTATAAAACACTTTTTGGCAACGGGGGTTTTGACTGCTATCTGTTGATGTTGATTGGCGGTCTGGCGGGGATTGCTGCCTTTGAAGCTTGCTCCGGCGTGCTCATGGGGGCGGTATTAGGACTCAACAGCATGACGGTGAGTATTTTGTTTATCCTGCCAATCCCGGCTGCATTTTTCGGTGCATGGTTTGCCGGACGCCCAAATAAACGTTTCTCAACCTTAATGTGGCAATCTGCAATCTGTTGTTTGCTGGCAGGCCTTTTGATGTGGCTCCCTGCCTGGTTTGGCATCATGAACATCTGGACACTTCTGACGCCTGCCGCGCTATTCTTTTTTGGGGCCGGGATGTTATTCCCACTGGCAACCAGTGGCGCAATGGAACCTTTTCCGTTCCTGGCCGGTACTGCAGGTGCATTGGTTGGCGGATTACAGAACATTGGCTCTGGTGCACTCGCTTCGCTCTCCGCCATGTTGCCGCAAACCGATCAGGGAAGCCTTGGAATGTTAATGACACTGATGGGAGTGTTGATTGTATTGTGCTGGCTTCCGTTAGCAGCTCGCATGTCACATCAGGGGCAAGCGGTTTAATTCATTATAAGGTGGCCTTCGGGCTACCTTACCTGTTCTTTTAGCCAGGTAATAAATGCCTCAATTTTTGGCCACTGCCTGCCCGGTAATGTGGTGATGTAATAATGCTGATGGCATTTCACCGTCATATCGCCAAACGGTGCAACGAGCTCACCACTGGCAAGCCTTTTTTGTACCAGGCGCTTTCTTCCCATCGCTATCCCAATATGATTCATCGCAGCGATAACAGCTAAATCAGAACGATCAAAGCCAATTCCAGAAGATGTCGGCAAATTAACTGCATAATGTTGCGCCCAACTATGCCATTCATCCGTACCGGAGTCGTTGCTCCATGCCTGTCTGTCATGGAGCAACGTACAGTGGCGCAGGTTAATTACCGTGTTGGTTAAAGCATGTCTTTGAGCGTATTCCGGGCTACATACAGGCAGGATTTCTTCATCCATCAGAAAGTGATGAGTCAGTTGCGCTGACGGCGCGTCATCAAAGTAAATCGCCAAATCGATTCCGGCACGTTGCAGATTGACATTGTCATTACCAGTGAGCACGGTGAGCGAAATAGACGGATAGCGGCGTGTAAAGTCACCTAATGCGGGCACCAACCAGCATTGAGCGATAGAGGGGCGGGAATACAGAGTTAACGTTCCCGATAATTCCTGATTTTTGATATCAAGAATTTCCTGGTTCAGGGTATCCAGCGACGATTTTAGCGCCCAATAAACGCGTTTCCCCTCGTGCGTTAATTCCACTTTGCGATGGGAACGGACAAACAACTGAATACCCAATTCTTCTTCCAGCTGATTGATACGGTGACTTACCGCACTAGGGCTCAGCGACAATTCCTCTGCCGCCAGGGCGAAGGACTGATGCCTGGCTGCCACTTCAAAAGTATGCAGTTTTGATAGTTGCCAGCCATTAAGCAGTCGATTTCTTATTTCACGAAGGGATTCCATAATCACCTCATTTTTCTCTTAAGTGTAAAAAAATAGCGGCAAAATTTTCAGCTGTAAGGTGAGCTAAAGTGAACCATATCTCAATTTACCTTCATTTTTAGACGTAAATCACTCCATTGCTGCAATTTAGCTCATGTGAAAGGCAAATTTTATCGTTTGTCAGCCTGCGTTGTTTTTTTGTCCAATATCATCAGGTTAATCACAGGGGAAGGTGAGATATGCACTCTCAAATCTGGGTTGTGAGCACGCTGCTTATCAGCATCGTGTTAATTGTACTGACCATCGTGAAGTTCAAATTCCACCCGTTTCTGGCGCTATTGCTGGCCAGCTTCTTCGTGGGAACGATGATGGGTATGGGGCCACTGGATATGGTAAACGCTATTGAAAGTGGAATTGGCGGAACACTGGGTTTCCTTGCTGCGGTTATCGGCCTTGGCACGATACTGGGAAAAATGATGGAAGTATCCGGTGCCGCAGAAAGAATTGGTCTGACACTTCAGCGCTGCCGCTGGCTTTCAGCTGATGTCATTATGGTGCTGGTTGGCCTGATTTGCGGCATCACGCTGTTTGTTGAAGTGGGCGTCGTGCTATTGATTCCTCTGGCTTTTTCAATTGCCAAAAAAACCAATACCTCATTGTTAAAGCTGGCCATTCCGCTGTGTACTGCATTGATGGCAGTGCACTGCGTGGTTCCTCCACATCCGGCTGCTTTATATGTTGCCAATAAGCTGGGCGCAGATATCGGTTCGGTGATCGTCTACGGTTTGCTGGTTGGGCTGATGGCATCACTGATCGGTGGCCCACTTTTCCTTAAATTTCTGGGGCAACGACTGCCCTTTAAACCTGTACCCACAGAGTTTGCCGATCTGCAAGTTCGCGATGAAAAAACACTACCGTCATTAGGCGCAACGTTATTGACCGTACTACTGCCCATTGCGCTGATGTTGGTGAAAACGATTGCCGAATTGAATATGGCGCGTGAGAGTGGTTTGTATAGCTTGCTTGAGTTTATTGGCAACCCTATCACTGCCATGTTTATCGCCGTGTTTGTCGCCTATTATGTGTTGGGTATACGTCAGCATATGAGCATGGGGACGATGCTCACACATACAGAAAATGGTTTCGGTTCTATTGCTAATATTTTGCTGATTATCGGGGCCGGAGGCGCATTCAACGCCATTTTAAAAAGCAGCAGTCTCGCTGATACGCTGGCAGTTATTCTCTCCAATCTGCATATGCACCCGATACTTCTGGCCTGGTTGGTGGCACTTATTCTGCATGCTGCGGTGGGCTCCGCTACCGTGGCAATGATGGGGGCAACGGCAATTGTTGCCCCCATGCTGCCGCTGTATCCCGACATCAGCCCGGAAATTATTGCGATTGCTATCGGTTCAGGTGCGATTGGCTGCACGATCGTTACGGACTCGCTTTTCTGGCTGGTGAAGCAATATTGCGGCGCTACGCTCAATGAAACATTTAAATACTATACGACAGCGACATTTATCGCTTCAGTCGTCGCTCTGGCGGGCACATTCCTGCTGTCATTTATCATCTAAGCGCAAAGAGACGTACTATGGAAAACGCTAAAATGAACTCGCTCATCGCCCAGTATCCGTTGGTAAAGGATCTGGTTGCTCTTAAAGAAACCACCTGGTTCAATCCTGGCACGACCTCATTGGCTGAAGGTTTACCTTATGTTGGCCTGACCGAACAGGATGTTCAGGACGCCCATGCGCGCTTATCTCGTTTTGCCCCCTATCTGGCAAAAGCATTTCCTGAAACTGCTGCCTCTGGGGGGATTATTGAATCAGAACTGGCTGCCATTCCGGCTATGCAAAAACGGCTGGAAAAGGAATATCAGCAACCGATCAGCGGGCAACTGTTACTGAAAAAAGATAGCCATTTGCCTATTTCCGGCTCCATAAAAGCACGCGGCGGGATTTATGAAGTCCTGGCACATGCAGAAAAACTGGCTCTGGAAGCAGGATTGCTGACGCTTGAAGATGACTACAGCAAACTGCTTTCTCCGGAGTTTAAACAGTTCTTTAGCCAATACAGCATTGCTGTGGGCTCAACCGGAAATCTGGGGTTATCAATCGGTATTATGAGCGCCCGCATTGGCTTTAAGGTGACAGTGCATATGTCTGCTGATGCCCGGGCATGGAAAAAAGCGAAACTGCGCAGCCATGGCGTTACGGTCGTGGAATATGAGCAAGATTATGGTGTTGCTGTCGAGGAAGGACGTAAAGCAGCGCAGTCTGACCCGAATTGTTTCTTTATTGATGACGAGAATTCCCGCACGTTGTTCCTTGGGTATTCCGTCGCAGGCCAGCGTCTAAAAGCGCAATTTGCTCAGCAAGGTCGTATCGTCGATGCTGATAACCCTCTGTTTGTCTATCTGCCGTGTGGTGTTGGCGGTGGTCCTGGTGGCGTCGCATTCGGTCTTAAACTGGCGTTTGGCGATCATGTTCACTGCTTTTTTGCCGAACCAACGCACTCCCCTTGTATGCTGTTAGGCGTCCATACTGGATTACACGATCAGATTTCTGTTCAGGATATTGGTATCGACAACCTTACCGCCGCGGATGGCCTTGCAGTTGGTCGCGCATCAGGCTTTGTCGGGCGGGCAATGGAGCGTCTGCTGGATGGCTTCTATACCCTTAGCGATCAAACCATGTATGACATGCTTGGCTGGCTGGCGCAGGAAGAAGGGATTCGTCTTGAACCTTCAGCACTGGCGGGTATGGCCGGGCCTCAGCGCGTGTGCGCATCAGTAAGTTACCAACAGATACACGGTTTCAGCGCCGAACAACTGCGTAATGCCACTCATCTGGTGTGGGCGACGGGAGGTGGAATGGTGCCGGAAGAAGAGATGAATCAATATCTGGCTAAAGGCCGTTAATAACGTTTCAACGCAGCATCGCCATCAGTTCCAATGGGGAGCGGTGCTGCTTGATTAGGTCCCGCAGTACTCGCATATAAGGTGAGCTATGTTCAAAAAAGGCTTTATAACCTTCGCATAGTGCGCTTTTTTCACAAACGTTCGTTACAGGGCAATTATCTTCGCATAAACGGAATACATCACAAGCCTGACAGGAAGCATTAAGTCTGGAGGATTTTTGCTTTTCGGTATCACTTTTACGCTGACACCAGCGCTTAAGCGTTGTATCAAAAAGCTGAATAGAAATTCGGTGGATATCTTCCCGTACCCAGATATTAAACACGCTAATTAAAAAACTTCCCCAAAGCTGAGGCGTGACGGAATTTTCGGTCATATTGCCGTTTTCGTCATAAGCCACAAACGGGATCAATTGAATGTTTTGGGTTTCAAGTTGCTTAATCTGCTGGTAAAAGGCGGTTGGTTGGCAGGCGTGTTCTCGCTCTACAACCAGTGGATGCCACTGCTTTTGGTTTTCCATTTTGACGTCCTGTCATGTGAGTTTTTCGATAAATACCACAAGTTGACGAACATGTATTACAGAAAACAGTATTGCGAGTGATAACACCGCGAGGGAGATCAAAAATTTGTCACGTACCGCGTGATTTTGAGAAAAATCGTAATGCGCTACATCCATCAAATTCCGTTTGCGGGTGTAACGCCAAAGAATGAGCGCCACAATAGCCAGCACGACCATTGAAATCCAGAATAACGTTCCGGCCTGATGCCAGTTATTCTTTAACGCCAGCACCATTAACGCACAGTAACCCAGCAAAGTACGAAACCATGCCAGTGATGTACGTTCAGGCTGCAAGCCAGGATCGGCAATACGACGAGCTTTACGACTATCCGGCATACAAAACCAATCCAATAACAACAACTGCGACTACCAGCAAAATCAGGCTAATTACCAGTAAGCCGCGGGTATAGGGTAAATCTTCTTTCAGTCGCATCGCCTTTTCGTTGTTCAACCAGCGTAGATAGCCATAAATCGCCAGTACACCAGAAAAGAGACACAGTAGCAGGGCCAGCACTTCCCGAATGAGTGGTGTTGCAAAATCAGGCGCCAGTTGATCAAGCCCTACACCTGCCGCCAGAAAGCCCAGTGCAGTGCGGATCCATGCGAGAAATGTACGTTCATTTGCCAGTGAGAAACGGTAATCCGGCGCTTCTCCGAGGCGGGAAATTTTCATTTTTTCTCCTGTGAAAAATGCCCCGCTGAAAATTTAAGCGAGAATTACAATAATGCCTCAGAATTTTTGTTTTTTCTTCTCCGCTTTCATGTCCTGTATCGCTAACCTGGGTCATAGTCGCATACCGCTCGGGAAGAGTGATTATCAATCAGGTTATGTCACTCTGGGGCATCATTGTGGCGGTGATACCGTTCACCGCGAGTAATTATCACTATTCGGGTTTATCGATCAGATCATTCAGGGTGTGGGAGTAAGAGGGATATGCTTCGGCTGTTTTTACATATACTGACCGGCAGCCAAAGGATGCCGGTCATTCCGCTTAATGCAGTTCTGGCCAGTACTCTTTGTTCGCTTCAATTAAATCATCAAGAATCGCTTTGGCAACAGAAGCACTTGGAACCGTTTTTGATAAGGTGATCGCTTGCCACAGACGCTGGTATGAGTGCTGCTCCCAGGCATCCACCACCAGTTTTTCTACTGCTACCTGCTGACTCATCAGCCCCTTCTGGAACTGCGGAATGTCACCCACAGTTAGCGGTTCTGGTCCGTTATGTCCTACCAGACAAGGAATTTCCACCATCGCTTCATCATCAAAGTTATGGATCGCGCCGTTGTTAGGCACAATCAATAACATCCGTTCCTGGGTGTTAAAGGCGATGGCTGTTGCCAGATCGACGATATACGAAGCATGCTCATCGATTTCCAGCTCACCGGCAGAAGAGTTACCCGCCGCAGTAATAGCACGGCAAGAGTTAAACACTTGTTTTTCACGGTGATCCATTACCTCATTGGCCCGGGTATAGTCAGGATTGGCGTGTTTAACGACATAGTCAGGAAACAGATAGTATTTCAGGTAGGTGTTCGGCATGGTGTCAGGATCAAGAGCCTGCACAGCTTTCGCTTTGGCAAAAGTATCGTTCCAGCTAGCTTCGGTATGATTATCTGCAGAAGGTGGAACATAACCATATTTCGCTACATATTCGCGTAATTTCGGCATCAAATCATTGCCCTGAAGATCTTCAATAGAAGTCCACCAACCAAAATGATTCAAACCGTAATAACGCACGCGCATCTGTTTGCGATCTTCCAGCCCAACAATTTTCGCCATCCGCCCCTCAATGCCAATGGGCATATCGCAAATATTGAGGATTTTCGCCTGCGGACGCAGTCGACGTGTAGCTTCTGCAACAATAGCTGCCGGGTTCGAGTAGTTGAGCATCCATGCTTCTGGAGAGTATTTCTCCATATAATCGACTAATTCCAGCACTCCACCAATTGAACGCATACCATATGCAATTCCACCTGGCCCACAAGTTTCCTGCCCCAGTACACCGTGGCGCAACGGAATCTTTTCGTCTTTCTCACGCATCGGATATTTGCCCACGCGAATATGCGCCATGACAAAATCAACATCACTAAACGCGGTTTGTGGATCAGTGGAATAACTAAATTCGATCTCTGGTGCTTGTTCCTTAAGAATAATTTTGCACGCCTCAGCAATTACCTGCTGACGCTCGGCATCATTGTCATAGAATTTCAGTGCACGAAGAGGAAAGCGTTGCCGGTTTGCTAATAACATCAATACAATCCCCGGCGTAAATGTACTACCACCGCCCGCGATAACCACTGAGAACTTTTTCATTATACAGCCCCTACTGTTGTTGGTGATTCACTTTGCATCAATGATTCAAGCTGATCGCGTACCTGTGGGACATTCAGACCAATAATGACCTGAATCGCATTTCCACTGCGATAAACGCCATGTGCGCCTGATGCTTTAAATACATCGTCACTTAATGTTTGCGTCATATCGTGGAGTGCAATACGTAAACGCGTCGCGCAATTATTAATACTTTCAATATTCGCTACGCCGCCTAATGCTTTGAGAATTTCTGCGGCCTGTGAAAGTTTACTTTCTGAAGCTGCAACTGTTGTTTGTCCGCGTGCCGCCTTATAATCTGCTTTGCTATACAGTTTCACTTCGCTATTTTCACGTCCTGGCGTCAAAAGATTAAAATGTAAAATAAGGGCACGGAAAACCACAAAATAGAGCAGCGTAAATACCAACCCAATACCTATTTGGGTAAACATCATTCCGGCATGATTGCTGAACATCGGTATCCAGTTTTGCGGTAATACCTGATCAAGTAATCCTCCTCCCATATTTCCAACCACACCACAGAGATACATCACAGTAGCCATAGTGGCAGCCATCAATGCATGAACAGCAAAAAGCAATGGAGAAATAAATAAGAAAGTAAATTCCAGCGGTTCAGTAATCCCTACTAACATAGCTGTTAATGTTGCCGGAACTAATAGCCCGGCGACTTTGGCTTTATTTTCTGGTGATGCTGTTACATACATTGCCAGTGCAATACCAACAGAGCCAAATATTTTTGAGTTTCCGTGCAGGGCAAAGCCGCCTTCCGGGAACAGAGATTTGAGCGGTGCAGTGCTTTGACTAAATTCCATCATATGCTGCGCCCAATAAACCTGGATTCCCCCCTCAACTGCTGCCGGGCCAAAAATAAAAGGACCATAAATAAAGTGATGCAAGCCGGTAGGAATAAGAATGCGTTCAAGAAAGGTATAGACCCAAACACCAAGAGCACCTGCAGAACGTAAAAATGCCTGCATGGATTCAATGCCCATCTGTACTTTTGGCCATCCCCACAGCGTTAACCAGGCACAGGGAATCATTACAAAGAAGGCAACCATCACTACGAAAGATGTGCCCTGAAAGATACCCAGGCATACTGGTAAGGGCTTTTCATATAAATGGTTATGAATACTGGTAACGATGCCAGAAATTATAATGGCACCAATAATACTGGTATCGAGAGTTTTAATACCAGCAATCAAAGTCAAACCACTACCAGGGGTTGGATCAATAGAAAAATCCACTCCATATGTGCTTCCCCATAACGTACCCATGGCATTAATAAAATAGTTCCATGTCAGGAAACTGATTAATACCGCAAGGCAGGCACGTCCAGGAGCTTGTTTTGCCAGACCAATTGGCAGGCCGATAGCAAACAAGAGTGCCATATTACGAAATACCGTCCAGCCACCATCTTCAATTATATGAATTATCTGAGCAAACAGAGAGTTAGGGTCAGTGAGTGCGGCACCTACAAACAAGGGATTTTGTAGCAAAATCGTGATGCCAACGACGATCCCTGCAAAAGGGAATAGTAATACTGGGGTGAACATCGCACCGCCAAAGCGTTGTATTTGACTGAGCATTTCCACTTCCTTAATTTGACGACTATTTTAAAATTCAGCACTATTTAAGCTGCTGATATCAAACTAAAGAGAGAATAAGAAGGAGAGGAAAGAACATATTGTTCAACAGACTCAAATCGTGATCACATTCATGGTTTAAATTCGGTCATTGTTGTCTGTTTTTTGGGTGTTTTGCAGATCTGTATAATAAGATTTTTCTACGTATTAAATAACATCATGAGCAACTCTTTGTTTTAACAATAAACAATTTAAAAATATAATAACATCCAAGAATAATTTTCTTAAAAAAGAGATCTACTCATGATCTATAAAACAATAGCTGAACATCTCAGGCAGCGAGTTAACAGGTCTGATTATGCAATTAATACTCCCTTACCAGGGGAAAAAAAGTTAGCGCAAGAGTATAAGGTCTCGCGTATGACGATCCGCAAGGCGATTGATATTTTGGTGGATTTGGGCCTGGTGGTACGTCGGCATGGCAGCGGCACATTCATTGTGGCGAAAGATATTCACCATGAATGCGAGCAATTATCAGGATTAGTGGAAATCTTGAAACGTCAGGGAAAGAATGTAGTCAGTAACGTACTCACTTTTGAAGTGATGCCTGCCCCACCTTCAATTGCCAGCCAGTTACGCCTGCAAATAAATGAACGTATCTACTATTCTCGTCGTGTACGCTTCGTTGATAACAAATTACTGATGCTGGAAGACAGTTACATGCCAGTAAAACTGTTTCCAAAACTTTCGTTAGCCCATCTGGAAGGTTCAAAATTCGACTATATCGAAAAGGAATGTGGGATCCTGATTGGTGGTAATTATGAAAGCCTGGCCCCCGTGCTCGCTGATAAGCAGTTGGCATTGCTGATGAACGTTCCGCCACAAACGCCGTTATTGCGAATCACTTCATTGTGTTACAGCAATAGTGGCGAGTACCTGAACTATTCGGTGATGTATCGAAACGCCAGTGAATATCAGGTGGATTACCATATTCGGCGCATCCACCCGATGACGATTTAACTCATTCCCCAGAACAAAACCGCCAGCAGCTGTGGCGTGATAATTCGCAAGAACATCACCAACGGATAAACGGTAGCATAGGAGAGCGCCGCCGCACCGCTGGTTGCATGTAAGTTATTGGCAAATGCCAGTGCCGGTGGATCGGTCATCGACCCGGCCAGCATCCCACAAAGAGTCAAATAATTCATTTTGGCGAAAACGCGTGCCAGTACACCCGCCGTAATCAGAGGAATCGCGGTGATAAAAATACCGTACCCAACCCAGCTCAACCCATCGCCTTGAGTCAATGTTTCAATAAAATCGCCCCCGGATTTC
Source organism: Escherichia sp. GZ89 (assembly GCF_019366485.1). Taxonomy (NCBI): domain Bacteria; kingdom Pseudomonadati; phylum Pseudomonadota; class Gammaproteobacteria; order Enterobacterales; family Enterobacteriaceae; genus Escherichia; species Escherichia sp. GZ89. Next base: position 187,809 of record NZ_JAEOHX010000006.1, read on the forward strand.
AAGCCGACGACCGCAAGAAAGAGCACAATACCCAGTTCGCGGAGTGCCAGGTTAGCGCTCGGCGGCATAAACCAGTACAGTTTGCCGATGCTGCCGATACGCCCCAAAATCAGTGCCATGATCAAAGGGCCACCCGCCAGCCCCAGCTTTAACGCCACCGGAAAGCCCGGTACGAACAACGGGATTGATCCCAGTAAGACTCCAAGCCCGATACCAATAAAAACAGGCAGCATTTGTACTTGTTGCAGTTTTTGTTGAGCATTGCCAAGTACATCCGCCACTGCGTCGATGGCAGAAGGACGGCCCACCAGATTGAGAATATCGCCAAACTGTAAACTTGCCCCGCTGCTGGCAACCAGCTCGACACCCGCCCGGTTAAGTCGAGAGATCACTACGTCGTAGCGCTCTTTAAAATGCAAATCGCGAATACGCTTGCCCAGTACTTTCTCGTTTGTTACTACAACCCGTTCAACACGCAGATCGGTGCCACGCGTAGACAATGACGTATCGACTTCCTGGCCTATGACCAGTTGTGCATTGTGTAGATCTTCTGGTTGTCCAACCAGATGCAGTAAATCACCCTGCTGAATTATGGTGATCGGTGAGGGTACCATCAGTAATTCGTCACGTTTCAGGCGTGAGCAGATAATTTTGTCGCTATTAAGAATGGGAACATCCTGAATCGCCAGATTATTGAGATTCGGGTTTTCGACACGAATATTGATAGTACTAATAAGTGAATGACCGTTCGCCATCGACTGTTCATGCAGCTCTGCTTCTTTATCGACATTGATACGAAAAAACAGGCGAATAAGCCACATAGTCAGCAAAATACCGCAAATACCAAAAGGATACGCCATTGCATAGCTCATCCCCATTTGGTCTACCAGATCGAACGGCATTCCTAAATCACGCAGAATTTGCTGCCCTGCCCCCAGTGCTGGCGTGTTGGTGACTGCTCCCGAAAAAATCCCCAGCACCACCGGCAGTGGAATATCAAATAATTTGTGTAGTAATGCAGTAACCAGTCCGCCAAGAATAACTATCAGAATGGCAAATAAATTAAGTCGTAAGCCAGAAACGCGTAGCGAGGCGAAAAAACCAGGCCCCACCTGAATGCCGATTGTATAAACGAAGAGGATCAGGCCAAATTCCTGAATAAAATGCAGCATATCACTGCTTAATGTTATTCCGGCTTGCTCGACAAAGTGACCAACAATGATGCCGCCAAATAGCACGCCGCCAATACCTAAACCGACACCTCTTACTTTGATATTGCCGATCCACAATCCGACGACCGCCACCAACGCCAGAACACTGACCGTTAATGCTATGCCACTCATCTTCATTTCCCTGAGAATAATACACCTGTATTTAAGGATTTTCTCAGAGTACCAGGCATAAGTATGGGGGGTAAAGCACAAAAAAGCCCCGACACGGTGTCGGGGCAAAGAGAATAGCTAATTAGCTATTTAACGCGGGACGTTCGCTGATAGCGATACGTTGTGGTGCGATAACTTCAGGCTCGTTGCGAGTTAAATCGATATGCAGTAAGCCATTAACAAAGGTCGCACCGGATACTTCCATGTTGTCAGCAAGGGTAAAGCTGAGGCTAAAGGGCTGGTTCACAAGCCCCTGATGCAGCCATTTTGTCTCTTTCTCCGGTTGCTGCGGCGTACCTTTCACGGTAAGGCGTGTATCTTCCTGTTGAATATCCAGATCTTCCTGACGAAAACCTGCCAGCGCGAGGGTAATGCGATAGTGGTTATCGTCACTCTTTTCGATGTTATATGGCGGGAATTTCTGGCCTTCACCGGTATTCTGTAACGCATTCGCCAATTTATCGAAACCGATCCATTGACGCAGCAGCGGGGATAAATCGTAATTAGGCATAGTCATTTCTCCTTCTAAGAAGCGAGTAAGTACCTGCAAATCCGAAGATTCGCATATGCTCCCTGACGGCGAGCATGGAGATGTCAGGCCGCGCCAGGCGGCCTTAGGGAATTAGTTGATTTCGATACGGCGCGGTTTTTTCGCTTCCGGAATCACGCGTTCGAGATCGATATACAGCAGACCATTCACCAGGTTAGCGCCACGAACATGAATGTTCTCAGCTAACTGGAATTTACGTTCAAAGTTGCGTTCAGCGATGCCCTGGTACAGATAGGTGCGCTCTTTTTGTTCGTCGGCATGAGCACCTTTCACCACCAGCAGATTATCCTGGGCGGTAATTTCCAGTTCGCTCTCAGCAAAACCAGCCACTGCGATAGCAATGCGGTAATGGTTTTCGTCTACCAGTTCAACGTTATACGGAGGGTAGCCGCCATTACTCTGGCTCTGGTTGTTTTCTAAGTGGTTAAACAAACGGTCAAATCCAATAGCAGAACGGTAAAGCGGGGATAAATCAAAGTTACGCATAATAAATAGCTCCTGAAATCAGCGAGAATGTAAGACCTTCCACAATGGACAGGTCAGGTAGCCAGAACACCCATCAGGCGCGTCCTCATCGGCTACGATGTAAAAATGGGTCTGGAAATGCACTTTTCAAGCCTTATCAGCGGACTTTTTTTTGCAGTTTATGGTCTATTGCATAGACTGAGGGGGCAGCACGAAACGTTAAAGTGCGATAGCCGCCACAGTGCGACGTAATGATGATGTTATTTTCAGCAAGGGATCGCTATAACTCATCAGGCCAACACCCACGATCAACAGATGAATTTATTATGATAAGAAATGTGTTGTTAGCGTTCATGATATGCAGCGGAATGACATTACTCGGAGGATGCTCCAGCGTGATGTCCCATACCGGGGGGAAAGAAGGAACGTATCCCGGCACCCGCGCCAGCGCCACCATGATTGGCGACGATGAAACCAACTGGGGCACTAAGTCGTTGGCGATCCTCGATATGCCGTTTACCGCTGTGATGGACACGCTTTTACTGCCGTGGGATGTGTTCCGCAAAGACAGCTCGGTGCGCTCACGCGTTGAAAAAAGCGAAGCCAACGCGCAAGCCACCAATGCGGTTATTCCACCGGCCAGAATGCCTGATAACTGATTTAGCGATCAGTTTCGGTGATCCACAGCTGGCCACCTTCCATCCACGCCAGCCATCGACCATCCGGCGAGAAGACCACGGCGTCCGCAGAAGGGGGGTTGACGTGGTTTTCGGTTAAATACTCAACCTCGCCGCTTTGCGCATGGGCGCAAGCAATTCGATTATCCAGCACAAAACCCAACCATTCTCCTGACGGATGCCAGTTAAATGCAGACTGAATATCCGTTTTGTTATGGGTTAACTGGCGTGGCTCGCCGCCCTGTGGCGAGATAAGCCACAGTTGCACAATGCCGTTATCATCACGCATTAAAAACGCGATTTGCGTACCCTGCGGATTACAGCGCACCCAGTGGCGCGGGACGTTGACTAACCCCGGATAAGCCCGATGGTGGGTAAAGGTTAAACGTCGCTGCACGACGCCACGCGGTGGCGCGGGCAGGGTTGTTTCCGTTCCACTTAACGGCGCATCACCTGCTGCTTTCCAGCCAGCTTCATCTTGCGGTAACTCAACGATGAACAGCTCCGGCACTTTCTCGCCCTTTGGCGAAAGTGTGTCGCCAATAAACGCCAGCGCGTGATTTCCTACCCATCCTTCTTCATAAGCACGATTGATTTCATCACTGCCAGGCTGCGGCGTGGGCGTTGTTTTACTTACCAGTACGCACCAGTGGCTGCCGCTGTATTCACGCGGATGCTGCTTTTGTACGTTGACCGGGCCAAACGGTACGGCAACACCGACGTTTCGCAAATCCAGCGCCGGATCGCGTTCATGCATTACATGGTCGTTATAGGTAAAGCTCACCATTTCACCGTTCGGGCTAAAGACATGTACATGGCTGCCGCCGCGCAGCGCTCCTGGCGTATACGGCGTGGTAATATCCATCGCATCGAGATTGCTCACCTTGCCGCTTTCAGCAATCACTCCGCGTCGATGATGGAAATCGTAATGCCATGTTTCATCAGGATTTTCAGGGCCGTGAATAAAGACATATTTCTCTGACTTCGGATGAACGGTCACCACGCCGACGTGTGCGCCCTGTGACGCACGGTAGATAACCTCGACCTCACCGGTATGAATATTCACGCGCTCAATGGTCTCACCGGTAAACGACGCCCCAGAAGGACGCACGTCAAATACCAGCCACTGGCTGTCGGGCGTCCAGGTATTGGTATTGGTGAGCAGGTGATTACGGGGAGCAAAGGTTATCTGTTTCATGGCGCGGTCCTGATACAAAACGGTTCCCGCCATCATACTTCACAAGGACTTCACTTTCAGACAATAGTCTTTTGCCATCGTGATGAATGTGAGTGAAAAGATGGAACATTTCGACGTGGCGATTATTGGCCTCGGCCCGGCAGGGTCGGCGTTGGCGCGAAAGTTAGCAGGCAAAATGCAGGTGATCGCGCTGGATAAAAAGCACCAGTGCGGTACTGAAGGTTTCAACAAGCCTTGCGGCGGTCTGCTGGCACCGGACGCTCAGCGATCTTTTATTCGCGATGGACTGACGCTTCCTGTCGATGTGATCGCCAATCCGCAGATTTTCAGCGTCAAAACCGTCGACGTAGCCGCATCGCTCACGCGTAACTACCAGCGAAGCTATATCAATATTAATCGCCATGCTTTCGACTTATGGATGAAATCGCTGATCCCCGCCAGCGTTGAGGTTTACCACGACAGCCTGTGCCGGAAAATCTGGCATGAGGATGATAAATGGCATGTCATTTTTCGCGCAGACGGCTGGGAGCAACACATTACCGCCCGCTATCTGGTCGGTGCCGATGGTGCAAACTCGATGGTGCGGCGACATCTCTACCCGGATCATCAGATTCGTAAATATGTTGCTATCCAGCAGTGGTTCGCAGAGAAACATCCGGTGCCGTTCTACTCCTGCATCTTTGATAATGCAATAACTGACTGTTATTCATGGAGTATCAGCAAAGACGGTTATTTTATCTTTGGCGGTGCCTATCCAATGAAAGACGGCCAGGCGCGTTTCGCGGCGCTGAAAGAGAAAATGAACGCCTTTCAGTTCCAGTTTGGTAAGGCGGTAAAAAGCGAAAAATGCACGGTGCTGTTTCCCTCACGCTGGCAGGATTTTGTCTGCGGTAAGGACAACGCCTTTCTGATTGGTGAAGCGGCGGGATTAATTAGCGCCAGTTCGCTGGAGGGGATTAGCTATGCGCTGGATAGTGCAGAGATTCTGCGTTCGGTGTTACTGAAGCAGCCGGAGAAGAGCAACGCCGCTTACTGGCGCGCCACCCGCAAACTGCGTCTAAAACTCTTTGGCAAGATAGTAAAAAGCCGATGCCTGACCGCACCGGCTTTAAGAAAGTGGATTATGCGCAGTGGTGTGGCGCATATTCCACAGTTGAAAGATTATCCAACGCGCTTCACATCGCCCACCAGCAGGATGTAAGAGAGCGCGCCAATCAACGCGACGGCGGAGATATAAACCAGTGCAGGCGCGAAACCGTAACCCTGCGCCAGGTACCCCACCACCAGCGGAACGGTGATGCCGCCCAGACCACCGGCGAAGTTAAACACGCCGCCGGTTAAACCAATCAGCCGCATCGGTGCCAGAGAAGAGACTAACGACCAGGTAATCGAAGCAAAACCGTTGCCGAAGAATGCCAGCGCCATCAGGCACATAATCATCATCGGATCGTTGGTGTAGTTAGCACCCATAATGCAGGTGGAGATCAGCAAACCGCAGATAATCGGCGTTTTACGCGCAAAGCCCAGTGAAAAGCCCTTACGTACCAGCAGATCCGCGACCCTGCCTGAGAGCAGGACGCCAACAAACGCCGCAAGGAATGGCACCGTGGTCATAAAGCCCGCTTTCAGCGCCGTGATTCCTTTTTCTTGAGTTAAATAGTTCGGGAACCAGGTTAAGAAGAACCACAGTGTAGAAGCCACCGCAAATTGCCCAAGATAGACGCCGATCAGTTTACGATGGAACACCAGTTTCCAGTCTTTGGCGGTTAGCGGCTGACGCGCCTCTTTTTTCACTGGCGCATCGCCATCCACCAGACCGCCGCCGTCACGAATGTAATCCAGTTCAGCTTTGCTAATGCCTTTGGTCAGGCGCGGCGGCTGATAAACCTTAAACCAAATCAGCGACCAGATAATGCCGATACCTCCGGTGACAATGAACACCCAGTGCCAGCTCAACATTTCCTGAATCCAGATCAGCAGCGGAGTCAGAAACGCCAGACCGACAAACTGACCAGACGTATAAAAACCCACGGCAGAAGCGCGTTCATGTTCCGGGAACCAGCTGGTCACCATCCGGTTATTAGTCGGGAACGCGGGCGCTTCGAAAATACCGGTTATCGCGCGCAGACCAATTAATGACATTAAGCCCGTGGCAAAGCCCTGGAATAACGTCGCCACTGACCAGCCAAATATCGCAATAAAATAAGTCACGCGAGAACCTACGCGATCTAAAAACCAACCGCCGGGGATCTGACATAAGGTATAAAGCCAGGCGAAGGCCGAAAAGACATAGCCCATTTGCGCTTTGGTAATGCCGAACTCTTCCTGAATATGGGCGGAAGCCACGGCAAGGTTAGCGCGGTCAACATAACAAATGACCACCGTAATAAAGATCATCACCAGCGTCAGATAACGCCGACGCCCCGGTTTTGCTGCATTAACGGGAATATCCATAGCGAGCTTTCTCCAGATTTTGGGCATAGCGAAGCCGCTCACCATGCCCTGTAATTTACAGAGGGTTATATTTTTGTATTGCTGTTTTAGTGCCCGATGAGGGGCTTACGTGGCAGGAATTACCACTCTGCTACGCTGTTATCTTCATGACGCCAGAGCGGATTACGCCAGTCCGGGGCATTTTTACTGAACTCAATGACTTTGGCTTCGTCGATTTCCACGCCTAAGCCCGGTTTCGTTAATGGTTTAAAGAAGCCGCCGACCATGCTGAAGTCTTCTTTATTTTTCACAAAGTCGAGTAACTCCGCGCCTTTGTTGTAATGAATGCCCATACTTTGTTCCTGAAGTACCGCGTTATAGGAAACAAAGTCGATATGCAGGCAAGCCGCCAGTGCAATCGGGCCGAGCGGACAGTGCGGCGCAAGGGTCACGTCATAGGCTTCCGCCATTCCGGCAATTTTGTAGCATTCGGTAATACCGCCTGCGTGGGAGAGATCCGGTTGCAGAATCGAAATACCGCCAGCTTCCAGCACACGTTTAAAATCGAAACGTGAGAACATGCGCTCACCCGCCGCCAGTGGGATGTGAGTTTGTGCTGCCAGTTTCGGGTAGTATTCGGCTTGTTCCGCCAGCACCGGCTCTTCAATAAACAGAGGGCGATACGGTTCCAGTTCTTTAATCAGCACTTTCGCCATCGGCGCGCTGACGCGACCGTGGAAATCAAGACCAAACTCAATCTGATTGCCAAAAGCTTCACGAATTTGTGCCACGGTGTTGACCGCCGCATCTACCGCGCGGGAGTTATCAATCAATCCCAGTTCTTCACAACCGTTCAGTTTGAAGGTATCGAAGCCGATTTCGCGTAGCGTTTTAATGCCGTCGATAACATCCGCCGGACGATCGCCGCCGACCCAACTGTAGGCTTTAATTTTGTCGCGAACCAGGCCGCCCATCAGTTGCCAGACCGGCGCATTCAGCACTTTACCTTTGATATCCCATAACGCCTGGTCGATCCCGGCGATGGCGCTCATCAGAATCGGACCGCCACGATAAAATCCGGCGCGATACATCACTTGCCATAAGTCATTGATGCGCGATGGATCCTGACCAATCAAATAGTCACCCAGCTCGTGAACTGCCGCTTCCACCGTGCGGGCGCGGCCTTCGATCACGGGCTCGCCCCAACCGACCACGCCTTCATCAGTTTCAATTTTCAGGAACATCCAGCGGGGAGGTAAACGATACGTAGTAATGTTGGTGATTTTCATTGCACTGCCTCTCGATACGCCTTAACAAATGCTGCTGCCTGCTGCGCGGTGCGTTCTACTGATTGCCCGGCGCGATAGAGATCGCTGCCTAAGCCCGCCCCTGCACAACCTGCGTCTATCCACTGCGCCAGGTTTTCTGGCGTCACACCGCCTACGGCAAAGACCGGGATGTCCTGCGGTAATACCGCTTTTAACGCTTTGATGTATTGCGGCCCAAAAGCCGATGACGGGAATATTTTCAGCGCCTGCGCGCCCGCGTCGATCGCGGTAAAGGCTTCTGTCGCCGTCGCGCAGCCGGGGCAAACGGTCATGCCATAGCCCCCCGCGCGGCGGATCACTTCACTATGGATATTGGGCGTAACGATGAGCTGACAGCCCATCCTGGCGAGCGCATCGACCTGTTCAGGTTTCAGTACCGTACCTGCGCCAATCAACGCTTTATCGCCATACGCATCAACGATGGCGGGAATGCTTTGTTCCCATAGTGGAGAGTTCAGCGGGATTTCTATCGCGTCGAACCCAGCGTCAATCACCGCGCCAACATGCGCCAGCGCCTCGTCGGGCGTAATACCGCGCAAAATGGCGATCAGCGGGAGTTTAGTTTGCCACTGCATGAGCGATGCTCCTTATACCAGCCTGAAATGCCGTGTCGCCCGCCACCGCCGTCACCTCGCAACCCATCGACTGAAAGGCTTGCTGGTAGCGTGCAGTCAGCGATGTTCCGGCGACAAGGGTGATGGCGTGTTGATGGGCCACGTAGTCGCGCATACTGGCGACCTCTGCGCCAATCAACAATCCAGAGAGAAATTCGCTGACCTGTTCACGGGGAAGTGTTCCCAGCACATGCGAGGCACGAACTTCAAAAAGCTGCGGCAATATGGCGGGCGCATTGAGACCACGCTCAAGGCCAGCCGCGAAGGCATCGGCAGAGTTTTCCTGCGGCGGTAAACCTGCGCCAATCAATGAGTGATTTAACAGTAAATGATGTAATTCACCGGTCATCACGGTGCGAAAATCGTTGATTTGCTGGCTATCGGCCTGCACCCATTTGCAATGCGTACCGGGCATGACATAAAGAGAGGAAGGAGCCAAAGCACGCGCGCCGATCAATTGTGTTTCTTCGCCGCGCATCACATTGTGGTTATCATCATGAGAAACGCATAATCCGGGAATAATCCAGATATTGTCGCCAACAGACGTTAATTGTTCGCCAATAGACGCAAAACGGGCAGGAACAGATAAATACGGCGCAACTTTCCAGCCGACATTGCTGCCAACCATTCCTGCCATCACCACTGGCGTATTCTCTTCACGCCAGTCGGTCGTCACTTCTGCTAACACCGCAGCCGGAGATTTTCCGTTCAGACGCGTAACGCCTGCTGTCCAGGCAGTGGTCGCCCTGATAAAGCCAGGCGCGCAGATTGGTCGATCCCCAGTCAATTGCGATGTAGCGAGCTGTCATGTGATTTCCTTTAACCTTCGTGTCGAGCTGGCGATCATGGTAAGCGCCGCCTGCTCTGCCGCATCGCCGTCCTGATGCCGTATCGCATCGAACAGCGCCTTATGTTCCTGGAGCGTTTGCGGCATGTTGGCCTCATCGCCCATCCAGGTTCGTTCAAAAACCGCCCGCTGTAATGAACTAATCGCAATGCTAAGTTGCTGTAACACCGGGTTATGCACTGATTGCAGTACCGCCTCGTGATAGCGAATATCCGCTTCGTTAAACGCTTCGCGGTCCTGATTGTTGGCGATCATCTCGTTCAGCGCTGATTCAATCTGCGCCAGATCGCTGGAAGTCGCGCGCTCTGCCGCCCAACGGGCAATCGCCGGTTCCACCAGATTTCGCACTTCGCTCATTGCACTGATAAGCCGTGGGTCGTAGTCGTTTTCCAGCACCCATTGCAGTACGTCAGTATCGAGGTAATTCCACTGATTACGCGGTGCCACAAACGCCCCGCGATAACGTTTCATTTCAATCAGCCGCTTCGCCATCAGCGAACGAAAAACCTCACGGATGATGTTGCGCGAGGTTGCAAACTCCTCACAAAGTTCCGCTTCGGCCGGAAGCGGCGAGCCTGGCACGTATTTGCCGTGAACGATCTGTTTACCCAGCGTAATGACGATGCGATCGGTTTTATTGAGAGTCATGGAGAGTCCTTGTGCTCTGTATGTACTTCTCTACTTTACCCCGATCGATGCATAACGCGGCAATTTTGTAGTACCAGCGTGATGACGTTCGCGTTTGCCGCGTGTGTAATGTAGTACAAATTTATATTGTTGTACTACAATTTAGATCACAAAAAGAACAATGCATAAAAAAATGACATGCGTCGGGCAGAAATCTGAAAAGGGATATCAGGCGCTAAACAGGAGGGAAAGAAGAGTATGCTTTCAACGGCTTAGCTACTCGTTTAAAGGATTAGTCATGAGGTTGAATTTTAAGGGATTTTTTAAGGCTGCCAGTTTATTCCCACTGGCGCTGATGCTTTCAGGCTGTATCTCGTATGCTCTGGTTTCCCATACCGCAAAGGGTACTTCAGGAAAGTATCAATCGCAGTCAGACACCATCACGGGGCTATCGCAGGCAAAAGATAGTAATGGAATAAAAGGCTATGTTTTTGTAGGGGAATCGCTGGATTACCTTATCACTGATGGTGCCGATGACATCGTTAAGATGCTCAATGATCCAGCACTTAACCGGCACAATATTCAGGTTGCCGATGACGCAAGATTTGTTTTAAATGCGGGGAAAAAGAAATTTACCGGCACAATATCGCTTTACTACTACTGGAATAACGAAGAAGAAAAGGCACTGGCAACGCATTATGGTTTTGCCTGTGGTGTTCAACACTGTACCAGGTCACTGGAAAACCTAAAAGGCACAATCCATGAGAAAAATAAAAACATGGATTACTCAAAGATGATGGCGTTCTACCATCCATTTAAAGTGCGATTTTATGAATACTATTCACCCAGAGGCATTCCGGATGGTGTTTCCGCAGCATTACTGCCAGTGACTGTTACGCTGGACATCATTACTGCACCGCTGCAATTTCTGGTTGTATATGCAGTAAACCAATAATCAGTAAGCGGGCAAACGCGTTTATGCTGTTTGCCCGTCCACTGATTAATTCAGCACATACTTTTCAATAGCAAATGCCACGCCATCTTCAAGGTTGGATTTGGTGACAAAGTTCGCCACTTCTTTCACCGAAGGAATAGCGTTATCCATTGCCACACCAACACCTGCGTATTCAATCATTGCGATGTCGTTTTCCTGATCGCCAATCGCCATGACCTCTTCCGGCTTAATGCCTAACACGTCGGCCAGTGATTTCACACCCGTACCTTTGTTAACGCGTTTATCGAGGATTTCGAGGAAGTACGGCGCACTTTTCAGCACAGTGTATTTTTCTTTCACTTCCTGCGGAATACGCGCAATGGCCTGGTCGAGGATGGCGGGTTCATCAATCATCATCACTTTCAGGAACTGAGTATTGGGGTCCATTTTCTCCGCTTCGCAGAACACCAGCGGAATAGTGGCAACGAAAGATTCATGCACCGTGTAGTAGCTGATATCACGGTTGGCGGTGTACAGCGTGGTGCGGTCCAGGGCGTGGAAATGAGAACCCACTTCGCGAGAGAGTTTTTCCAGGAAACGGTAGTCTTCATAGCTCAGAGCGGTTTGCGCCACGGTGCTACCATCGGCGGCCTTCTGTACCAGCGCGCCGTTATAAGTAATGCAGTAATCGCCCGGCTGTTCCATATGCAGCTCTTTCAGGTAGTTGTGAACACCTGCATAAGGGCGACCCGTCGTTAGCACGACATTCACGTCACGGGCACGAGCTGCGGCAATCGCGTTTTTAACAGCGGGTGAAATGGTGTGATCGGGCAGCAGAAGGGTGCCATCCATATCGATAGCAATGAGTTTGATAGCCATGAGTTCCCCAGATAGATTGGTTCCTGACCCATGCTAACGCGATTCCGCTCAAAAATCAGTACAACACCTGAGGGAAAAGGGGGATGCAACGCGCGTTGCATGCTCCCCTTTTGCTTAGCGGAAGAGTTTCCCTTTCAGCAGTTCCATGCCTGCGGAAAGCAGATCGTTATTGGCTTGCGAAGACACTTCACCCTGCGGTGAGAGAGCATCAATAATCTTTGGCAGTTGCTCTGCCAGCAAGCTGGAAGCCGTACTGGTATCTACACCCAGTTTTTGCCCGAGATCGGACACCGCATTTGTGCCGAGCGCCGACTCCAGTTGCTCGCCACTCACCGGCTGATTGCCCTGTTGATTACTCAACCAGGTTGAGAGAATGGCACCTAAGCCGCCACTTTGCAGTTTTTCCAACAGCACCTGAATGCCGCCCTGTTCCTCAACCCAACTCAAAATAGCCTGATATTTCCCCGCATCGCCTTTCAGAAAGGCGCCGACAACATCATCAAAAAGCCCCATGATAATCACCTGTAAAGCGTTACGTGTTGACTCAAAAAGTATAGTTCTGCGGGATGATAATTGCGGATTGCAGAAATAAAAAGGGCGGAGATGATCTCCGCCCTTTCTTATAACTTCATGCCTGATAAGCGTAGCGCATCATGCACGCTCGCATTGTTAACGCCATTAAATATCGATATTCGCCGCTTTCAGGGCATTCTCTTCGATAAACGCACGACGCGGTTCAACGGCGTCGCCCATCAGCGTGGTGAACAACTGATCGGCAGCAATCGCATCTTTAACGGTAACGCGCAGCATACGACGGCTTTCCGGGTCCATGGTGGTTTCCCACAGCTGTTCCGGGTTCATCTCACCCAGACCTTTATAACGCTGGATGGAGAGGCCGCGACGGGACTCTTTCACCAGCCAGTCCAGCGCCTGTTCGAAGCTGGCTACCGGCTGACGACGCTCACCACGTTCGATAAACGCATCTTCTTCCAGCAGACCACGCAATTTCTCGCCCAGCGTGCAGATACGACGATATTCGCCGCCGGTGATAAACTCGTGATCCAGCGGATAGTCAGTATCCACACCGTGGGTACGCACGCGAACAATCGGTTCAAACAGGTTTTGATCAGCATTGGTGTGGACATCAAACTTCCACTGGCTGCCGTGCTGTTCTTTGTCGTTCAGTTCGCTGACCAGCGCGTTCACCCAACGGGTAACGGTCTGCTCATCAGAGAGGTCGGCTTCCGTCAGCGTCGGCTGATAGATAAGCTCTTTCAGCATTGCTTTCGGATAACGACGCTCCATGCGGTTGATCATTTTCTGCGTCGCGTTGTACTCAGACACCAGTTTCTCTAACGCTTCGCCAGCCAATGCCGGTGCACTGGCGTTGGTGTGCAGCGTTGCGCCATCCAGCGCGATAGAGATCTGGTACTGATCCATCGCTTCGTCGTCTTTAATGTACTGTTCCTGCTTACCTTTCTTCACTTTGTACAGCGGCGGCTGAGCGATGTAGACGTGACCGCGTTCAACGATTTCCGGCATCTGACGATAGAAGAAGGTCAACAGCAGCGTACGAATGTGCGAGCCGTCGACGTCCGCATCGGTCATGATGATGATGCTGTGGTAACGCAGTTTGTCCGGGTTGTACTCGTCACGACCGATACCACAACCAAGCGCGGTGATCAGCGTCGCCACTTCCTGGGAAGAGAGCATCTTATCGAAGCGCGCTTTCTCGACGTTGAGGATTTTACCCTTCAGCGGCAGAATCGCCTGGTTCTTGCGGTTACGCCCCTGTTTTGCAGAGCCGCCCGCGGAGTCCCCTTCCACAAGGTACAGTTCAGAGAGCGCCGGGTCGCGTTCCTGACAGTCCGCCAGTTTGCCCGGCAGGCCGGCTAAATCCAGCGCACCTTTACGACGGGTCATTTCACGAGCGCGACGCGCAGCTTCACGGGCACGAGCAGCATCGATAATTTTGCCAACCACGATTTTCGCGTCGGTTGGGTTTTCCAGCAGGTATTCCGCCAGCAGTTCGTTCATCTGCTGTTCAACCGCCGATTTCACCTCAGAAGAAACCAGTTTGTCTTTGGTCTGAGAGGAGAATTTCGGGTCCGGCACTTTTACGGAAACGACGGCAATCAGGCCTTCACGCGCATCGTCACCAGTGGCGCTGACTTTGGCTTTTTTGCTGTAGCCTTCTTTATCCATGTAGGCGTTCAGAGTACGGGTCATCGCCGCACGGAAGCCTGCCAGGTGAGTACCGCCATCACGCTGCGGAATGTTGTTGGTAAAGCAGTAGATGTTTTCCTGGAAGCCATCATTCCACTGCAATGCAACTTCAACGCCGATACCGTCTTTTTCGGTGGAGAAGTAGAAGATATTCGGGTGGATCGGCGTTTTGTTTTTGTTCAGATACTCAACGAACGCCTTGATACCGCCTTCATAGTGGAAGTGGTCTTCTTTGCCGTCGCGCTTGTCGCGCAGACGAATGGAAACGCCAGAGTTGAGGAACGACAACTCACGCAGGCGTTTCGCCAGAATGTCATATTCGAATTCGGTCACATTGGTGAAGGTTTCGAGGCTTGGCCAGAAACGCACCATGGTGCCGGTTTTTTCAGTCTCGCCGGTAACCGCCAGCGGAGCCTGCGGTACACCGTGTTCGTAGATCTGACGGTGAATTTTACCCTCGCGCTGGATAACCAGCTCCAGTTTTTGCGACAGGGCGTTTACTACCGAAACACCAACGCCGTGCAGACCGCCGGACACTTTATAGGAGTTATCGTCAAATTTACCGCCTGCGTGCAGGACGGTCATGATCACTTCCGCCGCCGATACGCCCTCTTCCGGGTGAATACCGGTCGGAATGCCGCGCCCGTCATCCTGTACAGAGACAGAGTTATCGGCGTGAATGGTGACGATAATTTCTTTACAGTGACCCGCGAGCGCTTCGTCGATAGCGTTATCTACCACCTCGAATACCATGTGGTGCAGACCGGTGCCGTCATCCGTGTCGCCGATATACATACCCGGGCGCTTACGCACCGCATCCAGCCCTTTCAGGACTTTGATACTGGAGGAGTCATAAGAATTCGACATCAACGTTTCTCGCTCATTTATTCTTGGGTTAATCCGTTATTTTACCCTTTTCCACGGTAAACATCTTCGAATTTTCGTCCGACATGTCTATTACGTGTTCAGCACTGATCGCGCTGACAAAGACCTGTGATTGCGTCGCTTTTAAGCGGCTGGCAAGCAGCCCGCGACGCTCATCATCAAGCTCAGAGGCAAAATCATCTATCAGGTAGAGACACCGCCGCCCGCTTTCACGGGTGAGGAACTCTCCTTGCGCCAGACGTAAGGCGCACATCAACAGCTTAAGCTGCCCACGCGATAAGGTATCTTCCACCGGCGCACCGTCGGCGCGAATGCGTAAGTCCGCTTTATGCGGACCGTGCGCGGTGTAGGTTAGCTGGCGATCGCGTTCAAAATTACGTTCCAGCACCTCAGCATATTCTGTCTCTTTCTCCCAGCCGCGCTGAAAAGAGAAAGTCAGAGTAAACTCCGGGAGAAATTGCTTACAGGTATCGGCCATATCAGCGGCGATACCGGCGCTGTACTCGGCGCGCCAGGTACTGATTTGTTCTGCCAGCGGGATCAGTTCTTTGTCCCACGGGCGTAGCTGTTCATAACGAGTCACCTGGCGCAGTGCCGCATTGCGCTGCTTGAGCAATCGCTTGAGATTGCTCCAGGCGGTGAAAAATCCGGGTTCGTTGTGAAAGCATCCCCAGTCGAGGAAGGCTCTTCTGTATTTGGGGCCGCCGTTGAGTAAAGTAAACCCTTCTGGCGTTATCAGTTGCATCGGCATCAGATGCGCCAGCTCGGCGACCTTATGCCCGTCAGTACCGTCGATGCGGACTTTGCTGTCGCCCTGTTTATCTTTGGTTAGGCCAATCGCCGTCTCGCGCTCTTCGCCCTGTAAACGCCCATGGAGAATAAACGCCTCCTGCTCGTGGCGAATAACACGACCAATCTGCAAACTGCGAAACGCCCGACCGTGGCCGAGCGTATAGATGGCTTCCAGCACGCTGGTTTTGCCACTGCCGTTGGCACCTACCAGAAAGTTAAAGCCGGGAGATAAAGCGAGATCCGCGGTTTCAATGTTGCGGAAATCGCGGATCAACAAGCGGGTGAGGGACATTACAGTCTCATTGGCATGACAACATAGGCAGCCGACTGTGATGCGGCATCTTCAATCTGCACACTGGAAACCGAATCGGTCA
Source organism: Escherichia sp. GZ89 (assembly GCF_019366485.1). Taxonomy (NCBI): domain Bacteria; kingdom Pseudomonadati; phylum Pseudomonadota; class Gammaproteobacteria; order Enterobacterales; family Enterobacteriaceae; genus Escherichia; species Escherichia sp. GZ89. The sequence continues at coordinate 204,020 of NZ_JAEOHX010000006.1, forward strand.
GCATCATGCGCACGTTTTCGCATTTCAGCGCGTTCAGAACATCCAGTACATAGCTGACGTTGAAGCCAATTTCCATCTCCGCACCGCTATAGGTAACGTCGAGGATCTCTTCCGCTTCTTCCTGTTCCGGGTTGTTGGCGGTGATCTTCAGTTGGTTTTCGCTGACATACAGACGCACGCCGCGGAATTTCTCGTTGGAGAGGATCGCTGCACGGGCAAACGCCTGCTTGAGCAGATCGCAGCCTGCTTCCAGATGTTTGTCCGGGTTCTTCGGCAGAACGCGGCGATAATCCGGGAAGCGACCATCCACCAGTTTGGAGGTGAAGATAAAGTCGCCAACGTGGGCGCGAATGTTGTTGCTGCCAATCTGCACGCGCAGCGGATTGTCGCCGCCGTCGAGCATACGCATCAGTTCAATCACGCCTTTACGCGGCACGATCACCGAATGGCTTGGCAAAGATTGACCAATTGGCATTGAACAGACCGCCAGACGGTGACCGTCGGTCGCCACGGTGCGCAGTTCTTCACCTTCGGTTTCGAACAGCATACCGTTTAAGTAATAGCGAACATCCTGATGCGCCATCGAAAACTGAGTCGCTTCAATCAGACGCTTCATCGTCGCCTGCGGCAGGGTAAATTCGACTTCGCTCTGCCAGTCATCGAGGTTCGGGAAATCCGCCGCTGGCAGGGTAGAAAGCGAAAAACGGCTACGCCCGGAGCGCACCAGCATCCGCTCACCTTCCAGCTGCACGGCAATTTCGGCGCCTTCAGGCAGACCACGGCAGATATCAAAGAATTTGCGCGCCGGAACGGTCGTCGCTCCTGGTTCATGCGGATGAACCAGCGCAACACGTGCCACCATTTCCATCTCGAGATCAGTACCGGTCAGCGACAACGTACCGTCAGCAACCTGTAACAGCAGATTACCGAGAATCGGTAGCGTAGGACGACCACCTAACGGACCGCTCACCTGTTGTAGCGGTTTTAATAAATGCTCACGTTCTACGGTAAATTTCATAGGTTTACGATGACAATGTTCTGATTAAATTAGAGAAATCTTCTTTGATATCGTGGCTCTCTTCACGCAACTGCTCGATCTTCCGGCAGGCATGAAGCACCGTTGTGTGGTCACGACCACCAAACGCATCGCCAATCTCCGGCAGACTGTGGTTAGTCAGCTCTTTCGCCAGCGCCATCGCCATCTGGCGTGGACGCGCCACCGAGCGAGATCGACGCTTAGAAAGGAGATCCGCAACTTTGATCTTGTAGTACTCTGCCACCGTCTTCTGAATATTGTCGATGGTGACCAGTTTTTCCTGCAATGCCAGCAAGTCGCGCAGCGCCTCACGCACGAAGTCGATGGTGATCGCCCGTCCGGTAAAGTTAGCGTTAGCAATGACGCGGTTCAACGCCCCTTCCAGCTCACGTACGTTAGAGCGTAGACGCTTGGCGATAAAAAACGCCACTTCGCCCGGCAAACGAATATCGTTTTCGTCGGCCTTTTTCATCAGGATCGCCACGCGGGTTTCTAACTCTGGCGGTTCGATCGCCACAGTCAGTCCCCAACCGAAGCGGGATTTCAGACGATCCTCAACGCCATTGATCTCTTTCGGATAGCGATCCGAGGTGAGAATGATCTGCTGGTTACCTTCCAGCAGGGCGTTAAAGGTGTGGAAAAACTCTTCCTGAGATCGTTCTTTATTAGCAAAAAACTGAATATCGTCGATCAGCAGTGCATCTACGGAACGGTAGTAGCGTTTAAACTCTTCGATCGCGTTGTTTTGCAGGGCTTTAACCATGTCCTGAACAAAGCGCTCGGAGTGCATATAAACCACTTTGGCATTCGGCTTGCGCGCCATAATGCCGTTACCCACCGCATGCAGCAGGTGAGTTTTACCCAGACCCGTGCCGCCATAAAGGAACAACGGGTTATAGGCACCGCCAGGGTTATCAGCCACCTGGCGAGCCGCCGCGCGCGCCAGTTGGTTAGATTTACCTTCAACGAAATTATCAAACGTGTGTTTGACGTTTACGTTAGAACGATAGGTCGGTTCTGCCGGAGCCGGGACGTTATCCCAACCGGAACGCGTAGAAGGCGCAGCACGTTGCGGCTGCACCTGAGCTGCCTGAGCAGGTGCAACTGTATTGCTGGCTGCAGCTTTCAGTGTTTGTGTTACGGGCTTTGTGCCCACTTCAAAACGCAGCTGTGGGGCATCCGCTCCGCAGAAACTGGTTAGCAGTCCATTGATATTATTAAGGTACTTGTCCCGTACCCAATCGAGGACAAAACGGTTTGGCGCGTACAGGGCCAGCGTGTTATCGCTCAGTTCCGCCTGCAATGGGCGTATCCACATACTGAATTCGGTGGCTGGTAACTCATCCTGCAATCGGGCAAGACACTGCTGCCAAAGCGAAAGTGACACGGCGGACTCCACTCGAACAAAAGTCGATAATGACTAAGGCTGAAACATTCATGATTGTTGACGTACGTCGAAAAGACCCTGCTTGAGGGTGACGCACGAACCGCTGTCTGCGGTTATATGCCCGATCAAGATCCTGCTAAACGATCGGGACCGCGGATCATAGCCTAAACTGCGCAAGAGATCTTCTGTTTCTCACAGATTTTCCCGATTTATCCACAGGATGATCCAGAACTCGCTAAGTGTAAACGATCCTGCCGCGAGGCGGGCACGATTTACGCCGCATATTGGAAAATTTAATGACCATAGACAAAAATTGGCTTAATCGATCTAATAAAGATCCAGTACGATCCTTGCGCTTTACCCGTCAGCCCGTATAATCCTCCACCCGGCGCGCCATGCTGGTTTTCACTGGTGTGAGGCCGTACGTTTTCCCTGCGAAAAGGTGCGGAAAAGCGCGGTAAATAAGGAAAGAGAATTGACTCCGGAGTGTACAATTATTACAATCCGGCCTCTTTAATCACCCATGGCTTCGGTGTCCATCGTTTCATTTTTCGGCGGATATCCAATAAAGCCATTGAATTTATTCAAGTTTAGGTAGAAATCGCCATGAAACGCACTTTTCAACCGTCTGTACTGAAGCGCAACCGTTCTCACGGCTTCCGTGCTCGTATGGCTACTAAAAATGGTCGTCAGGTTCTGGCACGTCGTCGTGCTAAAGGCCGCGCTCGTCTGACCGTTTCTAAGTAATAAAGCTAACCCCTGAGTGGTTAAGCTCGCATTTCCCAGGGAGTTACGCTTGTTAACTCCCAGTCAATTCACATTCGTCTTCCAGCAGCCACAACGGGCTGGCACGCCGCAAATTACTATTCTCGGCCGCCTGAATTCGCTGGGGCATCCCCGTATCGGTCTTACAGTCGCCAAGAAAAACGTTCGACGCGCCCATGAACGCAATCGGATTAAACGTCTGACGCGTGAAAGCTTCCGTCTGCGCCAACATGAACTCCCGGCTATGGATTTCGTGGTGGTGGCGAAAAAAGGGGTTGCCGACCTCGATAACCGTGCTCTCTCGGAAGCGTTGGAAAAATTATGGCGCCGCCACTGTCGCCTGGCTCGCGGGTCCTGATAGCCCTCATTCGGGTCTATCAACGCCTGATTAGTCCGCTACTCGGGCCGCATTGTCGTTTCACTCCAACCTGTTCAAGCTACGGAATTGAGGCATTGCGCAGGTTTGGAGTGATAAAAGGCAGTTGGTTGACGGTGAAACGCGTATTAAAATGCCACCCTTTACACCCTGGTGGTGACGATCCCGTCCCGCCCGGACCATTTGATACCAGAGAACACTAACGATGGATTCGCAACGCAATCTTTTAGTCATCGCTTTGCTGTTCGTGTCTTTCATGATCTGGCAAGCCTGGGAGCAGGATAAAAACCCGCAACCTCAGGCCCAACAGACCACGCAGACAACGACCACCGCAGCGGGTAGCGCCGCCGACCAGGGCGTACCGGCCAGTGGCCAGGGGAAACTGATCTCGGTTAAGACCGACGTGCTTGATCTGACCATCAACACCCGTGGTGGTGATGTTGAGCAAGCTCTGCTGCCTGCTTACCCGAAAGAGCTGAACTCTACCCAGCCGTTCCAGCTGCTGGAAACTTCACCGCAGTTTATTTATCAGGCACAGAGCGGTCTGACCGGTCGTGATGGCCCGGATAATCCGGCTAACGGCCCGCGTCCGCTGTATAACGTTGAAAAAGACGCTTATGTGCTGGCTGAAGGTCAAAATGAACTGCAGGTGCCGATGACGTATACCGACGCGGCAGGCAACACGTTTACCAAAACGTTTGTCCTGAAACGTGGTGATTACGCTGTCAACGTCAACTACAACGTGCAGAACGCTGGCGAGAAACCGCTGGAGATCTCCACCTTTGGTCAGTTGAAGCAATCCATTACACTGCCACCGCATCTCGACACCGGAAGCAGCAACTTCGCACTGCACACCTTCCGTGGCGCGGCGTACTCCACGCCTGACGAGAAGTACGAGAAATATAAGTTTGATACCATTGCCGATAACGAAAACCTGAACATCTCTTCGAAAGGTGGTTGGGTAGCGATGCTGCAACAGTATTTCGCGACTGCGTGGATCCCGCATAACGACGGTACCAACAACTTCTACACCGCTAATCTGGGTAACGGCATCGCCGCTATCGGCTATAAATCTCAGCCGGTACTGGTTCAGCCTGGTCAGACTGGCGCAATGAACAGCACCCTGTGGGTTGGCCCGGAAATCCAGGACAAAATGGCAGCAGTTGCTCCGCACCTGGATCTGACCGTTGATTACGGTTGGTTGTGGTTCATCTCTCAGCCGCTGTTCAAACTGCTGAAATGGATCCATAGCTTTGTGGGTAACTGGGGCTTCTCCATTATCATCATCACCTTTATCGTTCGTGGCATCATGTACCCGCTGACCAAAGCGCAGTACACCTCCATGGCGAAGATGCGTATGCTGCAGCCGAAGATTCAGGCAATGCGTGAGCGTCTGGGCGATGACAAACAGCGTATCAGCCAGGAAATGATGGCGCTGTACAAAGCTGAGAAGGTTAACCCGCTGGGCGGCTGCTTCCCGCTGCTGATCCAGATGCCAATCTTCCTGGCGTTGTACTACATGCTGATGGGTTCCGTTGAACTGCGTCAGGCACCGTTTGCACTGTGGATCCACGACCTGTCAGCACAGGACCCGTACTACATCCTGCCGATCCTGATGGGCGTAACGATGTTCTTCATTCAGAAGATGTCGCCGACCACTGTGACCGACCCGATGCAGCAGAAGATCATGACCTTTATGCCGGTCATCTTCACGGTGTTCTTCCTGTGGTTCCCATCAGGTCTGGTGCTGTACTATATCGTCAGCAACCTGGTTACCATTATTCAGCAGCAGCTGATTTACCGTGGTCTGGAAAAACGTGGCCTGCATAGCCGCGAGAAGAAAAAATCCTGATTCGGTGAGTTTTCGCTAAAATAAGGGCGGTCAGTTGACCGCCTTTTTTCTTTTCGTAGGGCGGATAAGCACCGCGCATCCGCCACACAAAGCAACAGGAACATCATGAGCGATAATGACACTATCGTAGCCCAGGCCACGCCTCCGGGACGTGGCGGCGTTGGCATCCTGCGCATCTCCGGCCTCAAAGCCCGTGAGGTTGCCGAAACCGTGCTGGGTAAACTGCCTAAGCCACGCTACGCCGATTATCTTCCGTTTAAAGACGCCGATGGCAGCGTGCTCGATCAGGGGATTGCGCTATGGTTCCCTGGCCCGAACTCGTTCACCGGCGAAGATGTGCTGGAACTGCAAGGTCATGGCGGTCCGGTGATCCTCGACCTGCTGTTAAAACGCATTCTGACTATTCCCGGCCTGCGGATTGCCCGCCCTGGTGAGTTTTCCGAACGCGCATTTCTGAACGATAAACTCGATTTAGCCCAGGCCGAAGCGATTGCAGACCTTATCGACGCCAGCTCGGAACAGGCGGCGCGCTCAGCGCTAAACTCGCTGCAAGGTGCGTTCTCCGCACGGGTTAACCATCTGGTGGAAGCCCTCACCCACTTGCGCATTTACGTCGAAGCGGCAATTGATTTCCCCGATGAAGAGATCGATTTCCTCTCCGACGGCAAAATTGAAGCCCAGCTCAATGACGTGATTGCCGATCTCGACGCAGTACGCGCCGAGGCTCGTCAGGGCAGCTTGTTGCGCGAAGGGATGAAAGTCGTCATTGCCGGGCGTCCAAACGCCGGTAAATCAAGCCTACTGAACGCGCTGGCGGGCCGTGAAGCGGCAATCGTGACTGATATCGCCGGAACCACGCGTGACGTACTGCGTGAGCATATCCACATTGACGGAATGCCGCTGCATATCATCGATACCGCCGGATTACGCGAAGCCAGTGACGAAGTGGAACGTATTGGTATCGAGCGCGCATGGCAGGAAATTGAACAGGCCGACCGTGTGCTGTTTATGGTTGATGGCACCACCACGGATGCCGTTGATCCAGCAGAGATCTGGCCGGAGTTTATCGCCCGTCTGCCAGCGAAACTGCCGATCACCGTGGTACGCAATAAAGCCGATATCACCGGCGAAACGTTGGGGATGAGCGAAGTGAACGGTCACGCGTTAATTCGTCTCTCTGCAAGGACTGGTGAAGGTGTGGACGTGCTGCGTAACCATCTCAAACAGAGCATGGGCTTTGACACCAACATGGAAGGCGGCTTCCTGGCGCGTCGTCGTCACCTACAGGCACTGGAACAGGCGGCAGAGCACCTGCAACAGGGTAAAGCGCAACTGTTAGGTGCCTGGGCGGGTGAACTGCTGGCGGAAGAGTTGCGCCTGGCGCAGCAGAACTTAAGCGAGATCACCGGGGAATTTACCTCAGACGACCTACTGGGGCGGATTTTCTCCAGCTTCTGTATTGGTAAGTAATCGCACTTACGAAGCCGCATTCTGACTGTCAGATGCGGCTTCGCTTCATTGTTAACACTCCTGTTATGCCTCAACCCTTTTTTTAAACATTAAAATTCTTACGTAATTTATAATCTTTAAAAAAAGCATTTAATATTGCTTCCCGAACGATTGTGATTCGATTCACATTTAAACAATTTCAGAATAGACAAAAATTCTGAGTGTAATAATGTAGCGGCGTGTCTTTCGAGGATAAGTGCATTATGAATATCTTACATATATGTGTGACCTCAAAATGGTTTAATATCGACAATAAGATTGTCGATCACCGCCCTTAATTTACCCTTCTGTAGCCATCACCAGAGCCAAACCGATTAGATTCAATGTGATCGATTAGTTTGTTATATCTTAATTTTGCCTTTTGCAAAGGCTGTCTCTCATTTATTTACTTGTTTTAGTAAATGATGGCCCTTGCATATATATCTGGCGAATTAATGGATATTGCAAATGTAATATTCACAGGGATCATTGTAATTAAAATAAATGAAGGATTATGTAATGGAAAACTTTAAACATCTCCCTGAACCGTTCCGCATTCGTGTTATTGAACCAGTAAAACGTACCACTCGCGCTTATCGTGAAGAAGCAATTATTAAATCCGGTATGAATCCGTTCCTGCTGGATAGCGAAGATGTGTTTATCGATTTACTGACTGACAGCGGCACCGGGGCGGTGACGCAGAGTATGCAGGCCGCGATGATGCGCGGCGACGAAGCCTACAGCGGCAGCCGCAGCTACTATGCGTTAGCCGAATCAGTGAAAAATATCTTTGGTTATCAATACACTATTCCGACTCACCAGGGCCGTGGCGCAGAGCAAATCTATATTCCAGTTCTGATTAAAAAACGCGAGCAGGAAAAGGGCCTGGATCGCAGCAAAATGGTGGCGTTCTCTAACTATTTCTTTGATACCACGCAGGGCCATAGCCAGATCAACGGCTGTACCGTGCGTAACGTCTATATCAAAGAAGCCTTCGATACGGGCGTGCGTTACGACTTTAAAGGCAACTTTGACCTTGAGGGATTAGAACGCGGTATTGAAGAAGTTGGCCCGAATAACGTGCCGTATATCGTTGCAACCATCACCAGTAACTCTGCAGGTGGTCAGCCGGTTTCACTGGCAAACTTAAAAGCGATGTACAGCATCGCGAAGAAATACGATATTCCGGTGGTCATGGACTCCGCACGCTTTGCCGAAAACGCCTATTTCATCAAGCAACGTGAAGCAGAATACAAAGACTGGACCATCGAGCAGATCACCCGCGAAACCTACAAATATGCCGATATGCTGGCGATGTCCGCCAAGAAAGATGCGATGGTGCCGATGGGCGGTCTGCTGTGCGTGAAAGACGACAGCTTGTTTGATGTGTACACCGAGTGCAGAACCCTTTGCGTGGTACAGGAAGGCTTCCCGACATATGGCGGCCTGGAAGGCGGCGCGATGGAGCGTCTGGCGGTAGGTCTGTATGACGGCATGAATCTGGACTGGCTGGCTTATCGTATTGCGCAGGTACAGTATCTGGTCGATGGTCTGGAAGAGATTGGCGTTGTCTGCCAGCAGGCAGGCGGTCACGCGGCATTCGTTGATGCAGGTAAACTGTTGCCGCATATCCCGGCAGACCAGTTCCCGGCACAGGCACTGGCCTGCGAGCTGTATAAAGTCGCTGGCATCCGTGCGGTAGAAATTGGCTCTTTCCTGTTAGGCCGCGATCCGAAAACCGGTAAACAACTGCCGTGCCCGGCTGAACTGCTGCGTTTAACCATTCCGCGCGCAACCTATACTCAAACACATATGGACTTCATTATTGAAGCCTTCAAACATGTGAAAGAGAACGCGGCGAATATTAAAGGTTTAACCTTTACCTACGAACCGAAAGTATTGCGTCACTTCACCGCAAAACTGAAAGAAGTTTAATTAAAACATTCAGAGTGGCTATAAGGATGTTAGCCACTCTAGCTCCCTACATCTTCAATAACAAAAATAGCCTTCCTCTAAAGGTGGCATCATGACTGATCAAGCTGAAAAAAAGCACTCTGCATTTTGGGGTGTTATGGTTATAGCAGGTACAGTAATCGGTGGAGGTATGTTTGCTTTACCTGTTGATCTTGCCGGCGCCTGGTTTTTCTGGGGTGCCTTTATCCTTATCATTGCCTGGTTTTCAATGCTTCATTCCGGGTTGTTGTTATTAGAAGCAAATTTAAATTATCCCGTCGGCTCCAGTTTTAACACCATCACCAAAGATTTAATCGGTAACACCTGGAACATTATCAGCGGTATTACCGTTGCCTTCGTTCTCTATATCCTCACTTATGCCTATATCTCTGCTAATGGTGCGATCATTAGTGAAACGATATCAATGAATTTGGGTTATCACGCTAATCCACGTATTGTCGGGATCTGCACAGCCATTTTCGTTGCCAGCGTATTGTGGATAAGCTCGTTAGCCGCCAGCCGTATTACCTCGTTGTTCCTCGGGCTGAAGATTATCTCCTTTGTGATCGTGTTTGGTTCTTTCTTCTTCCAGGTCGATTACTCCATTCTGCGCGATGCCACCAGCACCACTGCGGGAACGTCTTACTTCCCGTATATCTTTATGGCTTTGCCGGTGTGTCTGGCGTCATTTGGTTTCCACGGCAATATTCCCAGCCTGATTATTTGCTATGGCAAACGCAAAGATAAGCTAATCAAAAGCGTGGTTTTCGGTTCGCTGTTGGCGCTGGTGATTTATCTCTTCTGGCTCTATTGCACGATGGGGAACATTCCGCGAGAAAGCTTTAAGGCGATTATCTCCTCAGGCGGCAACGTTGATTCGCTGGTGAAATCGTTCCTCGGCACCAAACAGCACGGCATTATCGAGTTTTGCCTGCTGGTGTTCTCTAACTTAGCTGTCGCCAGCTCGTTCTTTGGTGTCACGCTGGGGTTGTTCGATTATCTGGCGGATCTGTTTAAGATTGATAACTCCCACGCCGGGCGTTTCAAAACCGTGCTGTTAACCTTCCTGCCACCCGCGTTGTTGTATCTGATCTTCCCGAACGGCTTTATTTACGGGATCGGCGGTGCCGGACTATGCGCCACCATCTGGGCGGTCATTATCCCCGCGGTGCTGGCAATCAAAGCTCGCAAGAAGTTTCCCAATCAGATGTTCACGGTCTGGGGCGGCAATCTTATTCCGGCGATTGTCATTCTCTTTGGTATAACCGTAATTTTATGCTGGTTCGGTAACGTCTTTAATGTGTTACCTAAATTTGGCTAATCCGTTCAAGAAGCCAGCGAAATAGCTGGCTTCTTGCCTGTCAGGAAATCACTTATGTCCAAATGGCAACTCGCCTGATTCTGCTTCACCACGTATGCTTTGCGTCACCTTACTATCAGGACGCTTTAGCCCATGTCCCGCTTTTTGATTTGTAGTTTTGCCCTGGTTTTACTTTATCCCGCCGGGATTGATATGTACCTCGTTGGTTTACCGCGCATCGCCGCCGATCTCAATGCCAGCGAAGCGCAGTTGCATATTGCGTTCTCCGTTTATCTGGCAGGTATGGCAGCAGCGATGTTATTTGCCGGTAAAGTGGCCGATTGTTCAGGGAGAAAGCCTGTCGCCATACCTGGCGCGGCGCTATTTATTATCGCCTCGGTGTTCTGTTCACTGGCTGAAACCAGCACGTTATTTCTTGCAGGACGATTTCTACAGGGGTTGGGCGCAGGCTGTTGTTACGTGGTGGCGTTCGCCATTTTACGTGACACACTGAACGATCGACGTCGGGCAAAAGTGCTGTCATTACTCAACGGCATTACCTGCATCATTCCGGTGTTAGCCCCGGTACTCGGACACCTGATTATGCTTAAATTCCCGTGGCAAAGTCTGTTCTGGGCGATGGCAATAATGGGCGTCGCAGTACTGATGTTGTCTTTGTTTATTTTAAAAGAAACGCGCCCTGCCGCCCCCGCCGCTTCGGACAAACCACGAGAGAATAGGGAGTCGCTGCTTAACCGGTTTTTCCTCAGCCGTGTTGTTATCACCACCCTCAGCGTTTCGGTGATCCTCACCTTCGTGAATACGTCGCCGGTATTGCTGATGGAAATCATGGGCTTTGAGCGCGGAGAATACGCCACCATAATGGCGTTGACCGCAGGTGTCAGCATGACCGTTTCATTCTCCACGCCATTTGCACTGGGGATCTTTAAGCCACGTACGTTGATGATCACCTCACAGGTGTTATTTCTGGCGGCGGGTATCACTCTTGCCGTTTCGCCTTCCCATGCGATCTCTTTGTTTGGTATCACGCTGATTTGCGCTGGGTTCTCGATAGGTTTTGGCGTGGCGATGAGTCAGGCGTTAGGGCCGTTTTCATTACGTGCGGGTGTTGCCAGCTCGACCTTAGGTATTGCACAGGTTTGCGGATCGTCACTGTGGATTTGGCTGGCGGCGGTGGTTGGTATCGGCGCATGGAATATGCTGATCGGGATTCTGATTGCCTGTAGCATAGTGAGCCTGTTGCTGATTATGTTCGTCACGCCTGGACGCCCCGTTGCCGCTCATGAAGAAATCCATCACCACGCTTGATCTCAATTTGCTGCTCTGCCTGCAACTGCTGATGCAGGAACGCAGCGTGACTAAAGCGGCGAAGCGGATGAACGTGACCCCTTCGGCGGTGAGTAAGTCGCTGGCAAAGTTAAGAGCGTGGTTTGACGACCCGCTCTTTGTGAACTCACCGCTGGGCCTGTCACCCACACCGCTAATGGTCAGCATGGAGCAAAATCTGGCGGAGTGGATGCAAATGAGCAATTTGCTGCTGGATAAACCACACCACGAAACGCCGCGCGGTCTTAAGTTTGAACTGGCGGCGGAATCGCCGCTGATGATGATTATGTTCAATACGCTGGCTAAGCAGATCTACCAGCGTTACCCCCAGGCGACGATCAAATTGCGCAACTGGGATTACGATTCACTGGATGCGATTACCCGTGGCGAAGTAGATATCGGCTTTACCGGACGCGAAAGTCATCCTCGCTCGCGGGAACTGCTCAGCCAGTTGCCGTTATCTATTGACTATGAAGTGTTATTTACTGACTTGCCTTGTGTCTGGTTGCGAGAAGATCATCCGGCATTGCGCGAAGAGTGGGATCTGGAAACCTTTCTACGTTATCCACATATCAGCATTTGCTGGGAACAGAGTGACACCTGGGCGCTGGACGATGTCCTTCATGAATTGGGGCGCGAACGCACCATTGCGTTGAGTTTACCGGGCTTTGAAGCATCCTTATTTATGGCTGCACAACCGGAACAGCGGCTGATCGCAACTGCTCCCCGCTATTGCCAGCACTATATTGAACAGCATCAATTGCCATTAGTTGCCCTTCCGCTACCTTTCGCTATTGCGCAGCTGGAAAAACTTAAAGTCCCCTTCACGTTGCTTTGGCACAAACGCAACAGCCACAACTCAAAAATTCTCTGGTTGCGCAAAACAATAAAAGCGCTCTATGCCCCTCTTTTTTGAGGAAAAACAGCCAACAGAAGATAAAGAGCAGTAGAGATCGGCGGATTAACGCTGTTTACAGTGAACTTACGTATCATTTAACCTGTCCATAAGTCAGGTAAATGTTACTCACGAATTAATAACGGACAATTAAGCACGGAGCGAATCATGGCGACACATTTTGCCAGAGGGATTCTTACGGAGGGGCATCTCATTTCTGTCCGTCTGCCTTCCCGATGTCATCTCGAAGCACAAAATCTTCCCGCCCATCGGCAAACCCGGTTTCTGGCATCTCGAGGCTTGCTTGCCGAATTAATGTTTATGCTGTATGGCATCAGCGAACTACCTGAAATAGTGACTCAGGCGAAGGGAAAACCCGCTTTTCGTGACAAAAATCTCCCCGTATTTTCCATTGCTTATGCGGGAAATATGGTGGGTGTAGCACTCACCACAGAAGGCGAGTGTGGGCTGGATATGGAATTACAGCGTGCCACCAGCGGTTTTCATAGCTCGCAATTAGCGGAAAACACAACATTTACCCGTAATGAAACGCTGTGGATCAGTAAACAGAACGATCCCAACGAGGCCCGTGCGCAACTGATTACTTTGCGGCAAAGCATACTGAAGTTGACGGGGGATGTGCAGAATGATGATCCGCAAACGCTTCAGTTATTACCCAGTGCGGGCCGCCTGAAATGCGCTCATGTAGAGAATATTGAAGCGGTTTGTGATGCTGAAGATATTCTGGTGTGGTCGGTTGCAGTCACGCCTGCAATAGAAAAACTTAATGTTTGGCAGTTTGAAGGTAAGCAAGGGTGGAGAAGTCTGCCCGATATTCCGACTCGCGCTAATGACCCATCTGGCTGTCTGATGCGGTTTAGTCAGATGACTGCAGTGAAGTCATACTCGCTTAACTGATGGAGACATTATGTCTGAAACACTGAATGTTGTTACGTTACTGGGGAGCCTGCGTAAAGGTTCGTTTAATGGCATGGTTGCTCGTACACTCCCGAAAGTCGCCCCCGCAGGTATGAATATTACGCCACTGCCATCGATTGCTGATATCCCATTGTATGATGCCGACCAACAGCAGGAAGTGGGTTTTCCGGCAACAATAGAAGCAATGGCGGAGCAAATTCGCAATGCCGATGGCGTGGTGATCGTCACACCTGAATATAACTACTCAGTACCCGGCGGATTGAAAAACGCCATCGACTGGCTTTCACGTCTGCCGGATCAACCACTGGCGGGCAAACCGGTACTGATTCAAACCAGCTCAATGGGTGTGATTGGCGGCGCGCGCTGTCAGTATCATCTGCGCCAGATTCTGGTCTTCCTTGATGCGATGGTAATGAACAAACCGGAATTTATGGGCGGCGTGATTCAAAACAAAGTCGATCCGCAGACAGGAGAAGTGGTGGATCAGGGAACGCGGGATCATCTGACGGGTCAGTTAACTGCGTTTGGTGAGTTTATTCAGCGGGTGAAAATCTGAGGATTATCAGCGTAGTAAATATGCGTGTTTTTTTAGTAAAGCACGCATATCCGATGTGATGTAAAAAGCATCTTCCAGCTCTTCATCCTCATAGTCAGTACATGACCAATACCACACTGTATAGATATGTCTGGTGATATGTGTATCCAGTAAGTCATAGATTACTGACCAGGAAGGATGCTTATAGTACTGCTCACCAAAGCTATCTATGCATTCAAGAAGTATTATCATTAACGCAAAGCATTCATCATCGTTACATTCACTATAAGCCGATAAAAACTCATCCAACCGCTGTTTATCCGCAACCTCGATTGGCCAATCTTGCATGGAAGGGTCATTAGGCAGGCTGAAACGCTGAGCCAGGGAATCGATAGCCTGGCCTGTTTCATAACGAATTAAATATTTGGGGAGATGAATAAATATTTCGTCCATGTTTCTATACGTTAATGGGCGATTTGACCGCCCATTTCGTTATTCTTAGTGGCCGTCAATAAATACTATTTTCAGTAAAAACAGTAATGCAACCACAATCACACATGGACTGAGATCACGCAGACGTCCGGTGCCAATCTTCATCACGCAGTAAGAGATAAAGCCCAGCGCAATACCTTCAGTAATCGAGAAGCTGAACGGCATCATCACCGCGGTAATAAACGCCGGAACGGATTCAGTAAGATCCTGCCAATTCACGCGAGCAAGACTTGAGGTCATCAACACGCCAACGTAAATCAGCGCGCCAGCTGCGGCATATCCCGGCACCATTTCCGCCAGCGGCGACAGGAAGATAACCAGCAGGAACAGAAGGCCAACAACCACTGCCGTCAGTCCGGTACGACCGCCAACCGATACACCGGAAGAGGACTCAATATACGCTGTAACCGAAGAAGTACCGATAAACGAACCGGTAACAGAAGAGATACTGTCGACATACAGTGCCTGCTTCATGCGCGGGAATTTACCTTTCTCATCCGCCAGCCCGGCTTTATCGGTCACACCAATCAGCGTACCGGAGGAGTCAAACAGGTTGACCAGCATAAAGGAGAAAATGACGCCAGCCAGCCCAAGGTTAAAAGAACCTGCCAAATCCACCTGACCGACAACACTTGTCACACTCGGCGGTGCGGAAACAATGCCACTATAGTGCACATCACCCAGCATCCAGCCAAGCAGTGTGGTAACCACAATGGAAACCAGAACCGCCGCGTGAATATTGCGTGACGCCAGAATGGCAATAATGAAGAAGCCCAGCATTCCCAGCAGCACGCTGTGAGAAGTCAGATTACCGATGCTGACTAATGTTTCCGGGTTAGCGACGATGACACCTGCATTTTTCAGCCCCATCATGCCGATAAACAGACCAATACCGCTGGTAATACCCACACGCAGACTTACCGGAATGTTAGCAATCATCCAGTAACGAACGCGGAAAATGGTCAAAAGAAGCAGTCCGACAGCGCCCCAGAAGATTGCGCCCATACCGATCTGCCACGGCAGCCCCATCGCCTGGACAACCACAAAAGCGAAAAAGGCGTTAAGTCCCATCGCAGGAGCCAGCGCCACCGGAAGGTTTGCAAACAATCCCATCATAATGCTACCGAAAGCGGCAATCAGACAGGTTGTTACGAAGACGGCACTGGTGTCCATGCCAGCAACGCCCAGAATTTGTGGGTTAACAAATACGATGTAGACCATCGTCAGGAAGGTGGTGAACCCGGCAATCACTTCAGTTCGTGCCGTAGTACCATGTTCGCGCAGTTTAAAAACGCGTTCCAGCATCCCCTGACCAGAAGTCTGGGTGGTATGTTGATGACTCATTATCTATTTCCGAACAAGGAGGGAAAATCCGTCGCTATCGTATACCAAAATGCGACAATAGGCGCGTTTGTGAGAAACTTTTTTTATTGAATTTACTTATACGGCAACGATTGCGTTGCGCAAATCTGCTCTACGAAAACGTTAAACTGGTTGAAAAGGAAAGGCATGTCCCGGATAGAAGCGGTATTTTTCGACTGCGACGGTACGCTGGCCGACAGTGAAGTCATTTGCTCCCGCGCATATGTGACGATGTTTCAGGAATTTGGTATTACGCTCGATCCTGAAGAGGTATTCAAACGTTTCAAAGGTGTAAAACTGTACGAAATTATCGATATTGTTTCCCTTGAACATGGTGTTACGTTAGCGAAAACAGAAGCTGAACATGTTTACCGTGCAGAAGTCGCTCGACTGTTCGATTCAGAACTGGAAGCCATCGAAGGGGCCGGAGCACTCCTGTCAGCGATCACTGCGCCAATGTGTGTGGTATCTAACGGCCCAAATAACAAAATGCAGCATTCTCTGGGCAAGCTGAATATGTTGCACTACTTCCCGGAAAAACTGTTCAGCGGCTATGACATTCAGCGCTGGAAGCCTGACCCGGCGTTAATGTTCCATGCAGCAAAAGCGATGAATGTAAATGTAGAAAACTGCATTCTGGTTGATGACTCAGTTGCCGGTGCACAATCTGGTATCGATGCAGGTATGGAAGTGTTTTACTTCTGCGCCGATCAGCACAATAAACCGATCGTTCACCCGAAAGTCACCACCTTTACCCATCTTTCGCAGTTACCGGAACTGTGGAAAGCGCGAGGTTGGGATATTACGGCATAGTTCTTCACACTCCCTTCACTTACCCCACTTAAATTGACGCGCAAAGGTAAGTAAAGGGAGTTTGAGATGTCTGTTTCACGTCGGGTAATACTTCACGGACTGTATTTTGCGGTTTTAGGACCGTTAATTGGTGTTCTGTTTCTTGTCCTCTACATATTCTTCGCAAAAGAACCGCTGATTCTTTTGGTAATAATACAGGTACTTCCATTGTTTCTCTTATTGTCGATAACTACGGGAGCTATTCCTGCGTTGTTAACCGGCGTAATGGTCGCCTGTCTACCGGAAAAGATCGGGTCACAGAAACGTTATCGTTGTCTGGCTGGTGGCATAGGTGGAGTCGTTATCACCGAGATCTATTGCGCTGTTATCGTACATATTAAGGGCATGGCTTCCTCAGCGTTGTTTGAAAACATTCTTTCTGGTGACAGTCTCGTTTTCCGCATCATCCCTGCATTGCTGGCAGGCGTAGTGATGAGCAGAATCATTACCCGTCTACCCGGATTGGATATTTCATGTCCTGAAACAGACTCTTTAAGCTAAGCAGGATGCTTTATCTTTGGGCTACTCAAAAGCAGACAGGATGCTTCTATGACTCAAAATATCAGGCCGTTACCCCTATTCAAATATCATCCCAAGCCACTGGAAACAGGCGCATTTGAGCAGGATAAAATCGTAGAGTGCGACTGCTGTGAACAGCCGACATCGGTCTATTACACGGGTCCATTTTTCAGCGTTGATGATATTGAATATCTCTGTCCGTGGTGTATTGCGGATGGTTCTGCGGCTAAAAAGTTTGCAGGTAGTTTTCAGGATAAAGCCTCCATTGAGGGCGTCGGGACAACTTATTACGACAATGATGGAACCGCCACAACGCATTCTCTCTCGAATGATGCCCTTGAAGAATTGCTGACCCGGACACCTGGCTATTGCGGGTGGCAACAGGAGCATTGGCTCACGCATTGTGGGGAACTCTGCGCTTTTGTTGGTTACGTCGGCTGGGATGAAATAAAAGATCGTCTCGATGAATTTGCACATCTTGAAGATGACTGTGATTCATTCATACGTTACGAACACCAGCAAGAATGCCTGAAAAACGGTGGTTATTGTCAGGGTTATCTCTTCCGCTGTCTCCACTGCGGCAAGCTGAGACTGTGGGGGGATTTTTCGTAGTTATTTAAATAAAAAAAACAGGCCGGAGCGTAATTCACACATCCGGCCTTATATTTTAAGCTAATTCTGCGGTAGCGGCTTTATCAGCGATAACCATCAGCGAAGGGTGCAACTGCAACACGGAAGCTGGAACATCTTCGGTAACCGGACCTTGCAGAACATTTCTCAGTGCCTGCGCTTTACCCGCGCCACTGACAATTATCAGCAAGTTTTTCGCTGCCATGATGCTTTTCGGCCCCATCGTCACGTAGCTGTCAGGCACTAACGAAAAGTCACCGCCCAACTCCCCATGCGCCACAATATCCACCATCTCTCCCTGGATCGGGAACTCCACGGTTTGCTCATGGAAATGGGTCGTATTTGGCAAATTGCCACAAAAATGACCATCTGCACCTAATCCCAGCACCACCAAATCCAGGCCGCCTTCACGCGCCAGTTTCTGATCATGCTCGCTGTAGTTATCAATACTGAGTTTCTGGATATTCTCTTCTTTGATCCCCGCAGGGGTGAAAAACAGATTACGCAGATTGGTGATCGTTACGCCTTCTCCCTCTTTGCCGCGAAAGGGAATTTCATCGAAATTGTAGAAATAGCAGTTATCGTACCAGGGCTTACCTTTTACCAGAGTGGTGAGATATTCGTACATGCCTTTGGGCGTGCTCCCGGCGGTAATTGCCAGGTTAACACGACGCGTCTTCGACATATAACCAAGCAGATGGTGTGCCGCGACACGGCTCATTTCCTGGTAATCTTCAGTGATGATTAATTTCATCTTAATGCCTTATCTTATTTAAATAGTTTCTGTACGAAGGCTGCATAGGCAGGCCGCCAGACATCCATTTCATGGTTCAGGCCGGGATATTCCTGGTAATCAAACTTAATTTTTTTCTGCTCAAGCTCTGTTTTCAGCCCGGCGATATCCTTGCCGGTTACAACATCTTTATCCCCCACAACCACAGTAAAATTACGTAGTTGCTGGTTGATAGCTGCCGGATCGTTCAGCCGGGCCGCGACCCCTTCATCCGGTACGGTTGTCGTGGTAACACCACTGAAAGTCGCCAGCCAGCCAAAGCTTTCCAGATGATTCATCCCCGATACCAGCGCCTGATACCCACCTTGTGAAAGCCCTGCCAGTGCACGACCTTCGGCGTCTTTACGGACATTAAAACGCTTGCTAATCAGCGGGATAATATCGTTCATCAGTTCGCGATCTGCCGCTTTGGCATTCAGCGGATAAAAGACTTTACGTCTTTCCTGAGGCACGAACTCTTCGGGAATAATGCCCTTCGCATCGGTTTCGGTATCCGGGATCACCACCAGCATCGGTTTAATTTTCCCTTCAGCCAGCAGGTTATCCATGATTTGCGGGAGACGCCCCTGATCGATAGCAGAACGTCCGGTATCACCAAAGCCATGATAGAAATAGAGCACTGGCAAAGGCTCGCCCATGCCGGTATATCCTGGCGGGGTCCAGACATACATCTGACGTTCGGATTGCAATGCGCTGGAGTGGTAAGTTATGGCGATCAAATCACCATGCGCAACAGAACGCGTATCCAGATAACTGCCTGGTACCAGAATCATACTGGAGTTAACCTGACGCTGAGGTTTAGTCATTGATGTACCTGTATCAATGCTGCGTACACCATCAACATTGAAAAAATACTCGTACAGGTTGCCTTTCATGACAGGCGTGCGCCACGACCAGACTCCCGCTTCGTCTTTAGTCATCGGATGAATATTATCCGGAACCGGAACACCGACCACTACGGAGACATTTTTTGCCCCTGGGGCAAAGTAGCGAAAGGTCACGCTGTTATCGGTATTGACCTGAGTAACATACTGTTTAACCGGAATAGTGGGTGCCGGGCTGGCTGGCATATCCGCTGCTATGGCCCACTGAGCAGAAATACCGCTGGCAATAGCCAGTGTTAAAGCAGCAATTTTTATATTCATTGTAATATTCCTTTCATTAAGTTCCATTACCACCAGATTTCAGCCTGAGCACCGACAGCAAACTGGTCGTCTTTATTGTCTTCAAAGGTGAAACCATCCAGTTCGTTTTCCAGGGCTTTGATATACGTAGCGTAGAAACGAATTTCCGGGCGCGAGGTCAACATACTGGTATTGACTTTAAAGGTATGGAAGAGCGTGGTTTTATAGCCAGACTCATTATATTTATTACTATTCGCATCTTTGTTTTGCTGGGTGAAATAACCCAGTTCAACACCTGTCTGGTTATATTGGTCCCAAATATAGGCCGGGCGAACAACCGCACGAATAGATTCAAAATCAGAGTGTGCGCCTGTTTCGTAGCTATAAATATCGTTACCGAAGGAGTAAACAATCGCGTTAGCTACAATAAAATGATCGCCGATATAGGCTTCGCCCTGCGAAGTCATACGAACTGCTGTTCCGCCGGTGTGATCACCATAATAACGACCATTAAATGTAGTAAATGGACTTGCGCCAGCATAACGACCAAAGTTACTGGCGATAGAGTTATTCGCGACCAGGAAGGAGAATTCGTTGAAGCCACCTTTATCAAATTTCTGCGTTAAAGATGTGCCAAACATCCAGGTATCTTTCCAGTCATAATACCCGTTATTATCCTGATTATCTTTTTCCGATGCGCTTTCGTTTGCCGTGACATAACGACCACTCACCATTAAGGTGGCTTTATCCCATAACGGGATATCTTTATAACGTAAATCAATGGTATTGGTATTAATCTGCTGTTTGTTTTGCAGGCTGCGATCGTAATCGTCGACATCTTCGCGAACCAGCGCGATATCAATTTTACCCGGACCGACTTTCCAGTTTTCCAGACCTACACCTGCGGCAGCATCGGTACGCTGCGTTTTCCAGTCAAGCATCTGGATTTCAATTTTCGGCGCACCGTGTTTACCCACCCAGAAATCAGCCTCTGGCGCAAAGGGCAGGAAACCTTTGGTGGTAACGTACATATCAGAGAACTGCATAAAGTTCTCGCCACCGGCGTTATCGCCAAACCAGCCAGTAGAGTACTGCTGACCAACGTTACCATCCATCATCACGATGGCATCAACCCGTTTGCCGTTTTCGTTGTAGACACGTTGTTTTAACTGCAAATCAAACCAGCCGGAGTATTCGTTACCAAAACGGCCCAGAGAACCAATCGCCCATGATTTAGGTGAACCATGAGAGGCTGTACCCCAACCAGAACGATAGTAGCCGTTGTAACTAAAGCCAATTTCATCTTTCACATACTTACTGAAATCTTTCAGAGTCATGGAAGAATAAATCGAGCCTGTCTCACTGGCATTTTTCTCTTCATTTTTGACCAGTACAGCATCAGGTTTTGTGGCACTACTGGTTGGGAACGGATTGGCGGCATACCCTTGCTCATTCGAACTTACGCTACGATTCACCGTCGCTGGCGTATACTTTTTCTTCTCTTCATCTTTATATTTTTTGAGTTCGCTTTGCGTTTCTCTTAACGCCTTTTCTAATAACTCAAGGCGTTGTTCCACCGTTAATGATTCAGCTAATGATTGTGCGGAAAAGGCTAACGGTGCCATTAATAAAATGGCAGAAGTAATAAGATTTCGTCTAAACATAATATCCCTTTATGGTGCAAGAAAGAATTAACGCATCGCATCCAGACTGTTCTGAATGCGACGATAATTAAGGTGCTTTATTGGTTATTTTTTTAATGACAGCCCCTGCGTTTTGATCACTTCTGCATACCATCCGAAGCTTTTCTTGCGCGTTCTTGTGAGGCTTCCTTCGCCATTATCATCACGATCCACATAAATAAAGCCGTAGCGCTTAGACATTTGTGAATAAGATGCACTGACTAAATCAATTGGCCCCCAACTGGTGTACCCCATAATATCCACACCATCGGCAATCGCTTCATTTACCTGTACCAGGTGATCGTTTAAATAGGCAATTCGATAATCGTCCTGTATCGAACCATCCGCTTCAACACTGTCTTTTGCGCCTAATCCGTTCTCGACAATAAATAACGGTTTTTGATAACGATCCCAAAGCGTATTTAACAGAACCCGTAATCCAACCGGATCAATTTGCCACCCCCACTCTGAACTTTTCAGATGTGGATTGGGGATCATATTCAGTATGTTGCCCTGCGCATTTTTATTAATGCTTTCGTCGTGGGAAACACAACCGGTCATGTAATAACTAAAAGAGATGAAATCTACGGTATGTTTTAAATCTTCTGCGTCACTTTCAGTCATCTCAATGGTGATATTGTGGTCGCGGAAGAAACGCTGCATATAGCCGGGATACTGACCACGCGCCTGAACATCACCAAAGAACATCCAGCGCCGGTTCTCTTCCATGGCCTGCAACATATCCTGTGGCTGGCAGGTGAGGGGGTAAACCAGCCCACCGAGAAGCATATTGCCGATTTTCGCTTCGGGGATCAGGCTATGACAGGCTTTAACTGCCCGCGCACTGGCAACCAGTTGATGGTGGATCGCCTGATAAACTTCCACCTCGCCACTCTCTTCTGCCAGCCCCACGCCCGTGAATGGCGTGTGTAACGACATGTTGATTTCATTAAACGTCAGCCATAACGCCACTTTATGTTGGTAGCGGGTAAAGACCGTGCGGGCGTAATGCTCGAAGTGATCGATGACCGCCCGATTAGCCCAACCGCCGTAGTTTTTCACCAGTCCATATGGCATTTCGTAATGGGATAACGTTACCAGCGGTTTGATCCCCGCCTGCGCCATTTCATCAAACAGCCGATCGTAAAACGCTAACCCCACTTCATTCGGTTCGGCTTCGTCGCCCTGAGGAAAAATTCGCGCCCAGGCAATGGAAATACGCAGACAGGTGAAGCCCATCTCGGCAAATAACGCGATATCTTCCGGGTAACGGTGATAAAAATCGATGGCGACATCTTTGATATTTTCTTTCCCCAGGATGCGCGGTTCCATTTTTCCCATTACGCCATGAGGCTGTAAATCTGAGGTCGTGATCCCTTTGCCATCTTCCTGCCAGGCGCCTTCCACCTGATTAGCAGCTGTTGCGCCACCCCAAAGAAATGTTTCTGGAAATGCTTTCATAATTAACTCCTTTTATCGTTAGCGAATGATGGATAACAGCGGCTCACCAGCGCTTATCTGCGCCGTGCCGTGAGGTAATACGTCCGTAAAATCATCGCTATTACTGATTAATACCGGCGTCGTCAGATCAAATCCGGCCTCGCGAATAGCAGGGATATCAAAAGAAATCAGCCGATCGCCTGTATTGACCTTGTCACCCACGTTGACGTGAGCGGAAAAGAATTTGCCGTCCAGTTTTACGGTATCGATACCGACATGAATCAGGATCTCCACGCCATCATCTGACTCAATGCCGATAGCGTGTAATGTGGCGAACAACGAAGCAATTCGACCCGTAACTGGAGAACGTACTTCACCAACAGAGGGCAGAATGGCAATACCTTTACCCAACAGGCCGCTGGCAAACGTGGTATCAGCGACGTGAATGAGCGGCACAATCTCTCCCGTCATCGGTGAACAGATACCGCCCTGCTCAGGTGTAATAACCTCTGGTGCTTTCTCTTCCGGGGCTACTTGCGCTGGCTGACGTTTAGCAGTGATGAAATGAAGCATCACCGTACCGACAAATGCGCAACCGATGGCAACGACACCGCCAATAACACTGGCCCAGACAGTGAAATCAATCCCCGTTGATGGGATGGTTTGCATGAAGGTGAAAATACTTGGCAAACCAAAGGAGTAGACTTTCGTTTGCGCGTAGCCAATGATGGTGGCCCCTAATGCTCCACTGATGCAGGCGATAAAGAAGGGATACTTACGTGGCAGGTTGACGCCATATACCGCTGGTTCGGTGATACCAAACAGACCCGTCAACGCCGCTGATCCCGCCACCACTTTTTTCTGCGCATCGCGTTCGCAGAGGAAGACGCCGAGCGCCGCCCCGACCTGCGCCATAATGGCAGGCATTAACAGCGGGATCATGGTGTCGTAGCCCAGCACGGTGAAGTTATTGATAATTAAAGGTATCAAACCCCAATGCAGACCGAACATCACAAAGATTTGCCAGAAGCCGCCCATTACCGCACCCGCAAATGCAGGAACCGCCTGATAAAGCCAGAGATAACCGGCGGCAATCAGTTCGCTTATCCAGGTTGATAGCGGCCCCACCAGCAAAAAGGTGACGGGCGTGATAACCATCAGACATAGCAAGGGTGTGAAGAAATTTTTGATTGCCGACGGTAACCACGCATTAAGTCGGCGTTCCAGAATGCTGCACAACCAGGCAGAAAAAATAATGGGAATAACCGATGACGAGTAATTCAACAATGTGACCGGAATACCCAGGAAATCCAGCCCCAGCGCATCCGCTTTTTGCCCATTCTCGAAGGCAGTCAGAATTAATGGATGCACTAACGCTCCACCAATCACCATGGCAGTAAATGGATTACCGCCGAAGCGTTTCCCTGCGGTGTATCCCAGGATTATCGGGAAGAACCAAAACAAGGCATCACTGGCACTGAATAAAATTAAATAAGTACCACTTTGTTCGGTCATCCACTGAAAAGTGAGCGCCAGAGCCAGCATACCTTTCAGGATCCCGGTTGCCGCCATCAAACCGATCAGAGGCGTAAAAATACCTGAAATAACATAAACAAAGCGGTTTAACAGATTACCTTTATCATCATTTTCCGGTGCCTGCTGCGCTTTTTCGCCAAGGCCTGCCACGCTGTTAACCGCCTGGAAGACATCGGCCACATGGTTACCTATGACAACCTGAAACTGGCCACCGCTTTCCACCACCATAATAATACCGGGGGTCTTTTTCAGTACCTCAGCTTGCGCTTTGCTTTCATCCTTTAACTTAAAACGTAATCGCGTTGCGCAATGCATCAGACTCACAATGTTATCTGCGCCCCCGACTCCTGCGACTATTGTTCTGGCTAACTCCGTCATAACTTTCCCTCTACCGCTTTGCGGCAAAACTCCAAAAAAAAAACCTGAAAAAAACGGCCTGACGTGAATCAAGCAATTTTTTTCAGGTTTTGCCCGCTTAGTGCGGTAACAATCCTTTACTCAGTAATAATGTTTCAGTGTTCTTTGCGCACGCGCTCTATATTTATGGCTAAAAACATAATCTCTGCAGGTGAGATTTTACGTTGATACTGCAAACCAATAAAAATGGCGATCCGTTCCGCACATTGCCATGCCTGTGGATAATTTTGTTTTACTGCTTGCTGTAATGATTCATCACTATCGTTAATCGATGCATGTTCAAGAATACGCCAGGATAAAAATTTCAGATGCGTAACCAGTCGCTGATAACTCAAGCTTTCTTCCTGGTAATTAAGGCTGAACTGAAATTTTATTAATTGCAGTATTTCTCGCATTAATTGCGTGACACCTGCAACATCCTCCATATTCCCGCTCATTTGGGCACTGACCAGATGCATGGCAATAAAGCCCACTTCATCTTTCGGTAACTGCACGCCCAACCGTTTATCAATAATGGTTAATGCTTCTTCCCCTAGCTGGAACTCTTTCGGGTAAAGCCGCTGGATATCCCACAGCAGCGGGTTGGGCAGTAACACGTTTTGCTGAAAGCGTTTAATCGCAAACTGGCAATGATCAGTTAGCGAGATATAAATACTGTCCTGTAACTTTCCAAGGCGCTCCTGCGCCAGAGAGATAATACGATCACAGGTTGCCATCACCTCAATAGGCATATGACTTAAGAGTTCGCTTAATCGCCCGTTCAGTTCGTGACTGCTCAAGGCATACTCTTTTTCTATTCCACTTGAGTTAATTCTTTCGCCAGGGCGTTTTTGAAAGCCAATTCCGCGCCCCATGACGACTTTTTCCCGCTGTTGATCATCAATAACCACCACAACATTATTGTTGAGAATTTTGGTGATTTGCATGTTTATAGCAAGGACCTTTTTTATAAACAAAAAAACCCGACTTCACCAGTATTCTCTGGTTATGTCAGGTTTTGCCTGCGAATGCAGTAACAATCCAGTCATTTATTAATGGTTTTTATAACGAACATCCAGGTTCGAAAATTAATTTAGTTGCGTGCAGAGAAAATAGCAATGCTCTATTTATAAAAGTATGACCATGCTCGCAGTTATTAATTTTGTGTAATTTTAGGAATTTATAAAGTTATATATAACAAATCCCAATAATTAAATTATTGGGATTTGTTTGGTGAATTATTTATCGCTATCTTTTTCTGCAAGCAGTTTATCGAGCTCGTCACCACCGACGTGACGGAAATCCTGCCCCTTCACGTAGTAGAAGATAAACTCACAAATATTCTGGCAACGGTCGCCGATACGTTCGATTGAACGCGCACAGAACAGCGCGGTAAGGACGCTCGGAATGGTGCGCGAATCTTCCATCATGTAGGTCATCAGTTGACGAACAATACCTTCGTACTCCTGATCGACTTTTTTATCTTCCCGATAAATTCGCACCGCTTCGTCAATATCCATCCGCGCGAACGCGTCCAGCACGTCGTGCAGCATCTGGATGGTATGACGGCCCAGCGACTCCAGACTTACCAGCAACGGCTGATGCTGCTGGGAGAATTTCTCCAGCGCAGTACGGCAGATTTTGTCCGCCACGTCGCCAATACGCTCCAGCTCGGCAATGGTTTTACTGATCACCATCACCAGACGCAGGTCGCTCGCCGTCGGCTGACGTTTGGCGATAATGCGCACGCAGGCTTCATCGATCGCCACTTCCATCATGTTGACGTTCTTGTCGCCTTCGATGACGCGCTTCGCCAGATCGCTGTCCTGGTTATGCATCGCGGTGATTGCATCAGAAAGCTGCTGCTCCACCATGCCGCCCATGGTCATCACCTGCGTGCGGATGCTTTCCAGTTCGGCGTTGAACTGGCCGGAAATATGTTTATTAAGATTGAGACTGTCCATAACGCACTCCTGAATCAACCGTAACGACCGGTGATGTAGTCTTCTGTTTGTTTCTTCGCTGGCTTGGTGAACAGATCGTCCGTGTTGCTGAACTCAATCAATTCGCCCAGGTACATAAATGCCGTGTGGTCGGAACAACGCGCAGCCTGCTGCATGTTGTGGGTGACGATCACTACGGTGTAATCCTGCTTCAGTTCGGTGATCAGCTCTTCAATACGCCCGGTAGAGATAGGGTCGAGCGCCGAACACGGTTCGTCGAGCAGCAGCACTTCCGGGCGAATGGCGATACCACGCGCAATGCACAGACGCTGTTGCTGACCACCAGAGAGAGAGTAACCGCTCTGGTGCAATTTATCTTTGGTTTCGTTCCACAATGCGGCTTTGGTCAATGCCCACTGCACGCGCTCGTCCATATCCGCACGGGAGAGCTTCTCAAACAGACGAACACCAAAGGCGATGTTGTCGTAAATGGACATCGGGAACGGCGTCGGTTTCTGGAACACCATGCCCACTTTCGCACGCAGCAGGGCGATATCCTGAGTGTTAGTCAGGATGTTGTCGCCATCGAGCAGAATCTCACCTTCCGCACGCTGCTCCGGATACAGTTCAAACATTTTGTTGAAAGTACGCAGCAGCGTCGATTTACCGCAGCCGGACGGCCCGATAAACGCCGTAACCTGGTTTTTGGCGATATCCAGGTTGATGTTTTTCAGGGCATGGAATTTGCCGTAGTAGAAGTTCAAATTACGAACCTGAATTTTACTCGGGGCAGTTTCAACCATACTCATTGCAATCTTTTCCTCATCGTGCCTGATGCACTTCGCTAATCAGGCTTACCGTAGGCCGGATAAGGCGTTCACACCGCATCCGGCAAAGTGTTAACCGTGTTTATTCTTCGCAAAAACAACGCGCGCCAGAATGTTCAGCAGCAGGACGCACAGGGTAATAATCAACACCCCGGCCCAGGCCAATTGCTGCCATTCTGCAAATGGGCTCATCGCAAACTTAAAGATCGTTACCGGCAGGTTGGCGATCGGCTGCATCATGTCCGTGCTCCAGAACTGGTTGGAGAGCGCGGTAAACAGCAGCGGCGCGGTTTCACCAGCAATACGGGCAATCGCCAGCAGGATACCGGTCATGATCCCGGACACCGACGCTTTCAGCGTAATCGCGGAGATCATCTTCCATTTCGGCGTACCCAGCGCATAAGCCGCTTCACGCAGGCTGTCCGGCACCAGTTTCAGCATGTTCTCGGTGGTGCGGATAACAATCGGCACCTGCAACAGCGCCAGGGCAATCACGCCAGCCCAGCCAGAGAAGTGCTCCATCTGTGCCACCACGATGGTGTAAACAAACAGACCAACGACAATCGACGGCGCGGAGAGCAGAATGTCGTTAATGAAGCGAATCACTTCTGCCAGCCAGGACTTACGGCCATATTCCGCCAGATAAATCCCCGCCATAATGCCCAGTGGCGTACCGAATACCGTAGCCCACAAAATTAACAGGCCGCTACCCGCCAGGGCGTTTGCCAGACCACCGCCTTCCGTATTTGGCGGCGGCGTCATTTCGGTGAACAGCGCCAGCGACATACCATCGATACCGCGAGTGATGGTGGACATTAAAATCCAGATCAGCCAAAACAAACCGAAAGCCATCGTCGCCATTGAGAGCGTCAGTGCAATACGGTTTTTGAGGCGGCGACGCGCCTGCATTTTGCGGCGGGATTCTGCCAGCGCCGCAGTGGTTTGCGTTTCAACCATAGCCATTAGCGTGCCCCCTCATTCTTAGCCAGGCGCATAATCATAAACTTCGATGCGGCGAGGACGATGAAGGTAATCACAAACAGGATCAGGCCCAGTTCCATCAGTGCAGCAACGTGCAGACCGGATTCCGCTTCCGCAAATTCGTTCGCCAGCGCAGAGGTGATACTGTTGCCCGGCATGTACAGCGAGGCGCTGTCGAGCTGGTAGGTGTTACCGATGATAAAGGTCACCGCCATGGTTTCACCGAGCGCGCGCCCCAGACCCAGCATGATGCCGCCGATAACCCCATTTTTGGTGAACGGAAGAACGATACGCCAGATAACTTCCCAAGTGGTGCAGCCGATACCGTAGGCTGACTCTTTCATCATCACCGGGGTTTGTTCGAATACATCGCGCATTACCGCTGCAATGTACGGAATAATCATGATGGCGAGGATCACGCCTGCCGCGAGGATACCGATACCAAAGGCCGGGCCGGAGAACAGCGCGCCAACAATCGGGATATTCGACATGATATTGCCGACCGGCTCCTGGAAGTAAACGGCGAACAGCGGCGCAAAGATAAACAGGCCCCACATGCCGTACACGATACTTGGAATGGCTGCCAGCAACTCAATGGCTATACCCAGCGGGCGCTTCAGCCAGCCAGGCGCAAGCTCGGTCAGGAACAGGGCGATACCGAAACTCACCGGGACGGCGATCAGCAGCGCGATAAACGAGGTCACCAACGTACCGTAGATCGGCACCAGCGCCCCGTAGATATCGTTCGGCGCATCCCACTCTTTGGTCCACAGGAAAGCCAGACCAAATTTCTGAATGCTCGGCCAGGAGGAGATGATCAGAGAGACAATAATGCCACCCAACATCAATAGCACAATCAGCGCCGCCAGTTTTACCAGCACGCTGAAAATTATGTCGCCCTTTTTACCCGGTGGGTTAAAAGCAGGCTTGGTTGCAGCCATAAGTTACTCTTCAGTTAAACGCGTTTACAAAGTCATTTTGTAATGCCGGATGCGGCGTAAAACACCGCACCCGGCCTGGAGTTTTATTAGTACAGCGGCTTACCGCTACTGTCTTTAATATTGGTCTTCCACGCAGCGCGAACCTGTTCAACCACGCTATCCGGCAGGCTGGCGTAATCCAGATCATTTGCCTGTTTAGCCCCGGTTTTATACGCCCAGTCGAAGAACTTCAGCACTTCTACGCCCTGCTCTGGTTTCTTCTGATCTTTGTGGACCAGAATGAACGTGGTAGAGGTAATAGGCCACGCATCTTCGCCTTTCTGGTTGGTCAGATCCTGAGCGAATGTTTTGCTCCAGTCTGCGCCTTTTGCCGCATTGGCAAAGTTTTCTTCGGTCGGCGAAACAGGTTTACCATCAGCGGAGATCAGTTTGGTGTACGCCAGGTTGTTCTGCTTAGCGTAAGCATATTCAACATAACCAATTGCACCCGGCAGACGCTGAACGAACGCGGCGATACCGTCGTTTCCTTTACCACCCAGACCAATCGGCCATTTTACGGTAGAGCCAGTACCGACGTTGTTTTTCCACTCTTCGTTCACTTTCGCCAGATAGCTGGTGAAGACAAAGGATGTCCCGGAGCCATCTGCACGGCGCACTACAGCAATGTTCTGTGAAGGCAGTTTCAGACCCGGATTCAGTTTGGCGATGGCTTCATCATCCCACTTTTTGATTTTGCCCAGGTAGATGTCGCCGAGGGTTTTACCATCCAGCACCAGTTCGCCAGATTTTAGCCCCGGAATGTTAACCGCCAGCACCACGCCGCCAATTACAGTCGGGAACTGAAACAGACCTTCCTGAGCCAGTTTTTCGTCAGACAGCGGCGCGTCAGAGGCACCAAAATCAACGGTATTGGCGATAATCTGTTTTACGCCGCCGGAAGAACCGATACCCTGGTAGTTAACTTTATTACCGGTTTCTTTCTGGTAAGTGTCAGCCCATTTGGCATACACCGGCGCAGGGAAGGTTGCACCTGCACCTGTCAGGCTTGCTTCTGCAAACACAGAGAAAGCGCTCATCGATAAGGTCGCGGCGACAACAGTTGCGACGGTGGTACGCATAACTTTCATAATGTCTCCTGGGAGGATTCATAAAGCATTGTTTGTTGGCTACGAGAAGCAAAATAGGACAAACAGGTGACAGTTATATGTAAGGTTTATGACAGTTTTATGACAGAGAAGAAAAGTCTTTTTATACAGCTAAAAATCAATAAGTTAGCAGCGATAGTGACAGCAATTTGGCAGAAAAATTTTCTTTCTGTGACAGTTAAAAAATAGCTAAAGATGAGACGATAAGTGAGGGAATAGAAAAATGCCCTGCGAAAGCAGGGCATCTGTGTATTACTCAACCGTAACCGATTTTGCCAGGTTACGTGGCTGGTCAACGTCAGTGCCTTTGATCAGCGCGACGTGGTACGCCAGTAACTGCAACGGAACGGTGTAGAAGATCGGTGCAATCACCTCTTCCACATGCGGCATCTCGATGATGTGCATATTATCGCTACCGACAAAACCAGCATCCTGATCGGCAAAGACATACAACTGACCGCCACGCGCACGAACTTCTTCAATGTTGGATTTCAGTTTTTCCAGCAATTCGTTGTTCGGTGCAACGACGATAACTGGCATATCGGCATCAATCAGCGCCAGCGGACCGTGTTTCAGTTCGCCTGCAGCGTAGGCTTCAGCGTGAATGTAAGAGATCTCTTTCAGCTTCAATGCGCCTTCCAGCGCGATTGGGTACTGATCGCCACGGCCCAGGAACAGCGCGTGATGTTTGTCAGAGAAATCTTCTGCCAGTGCTTCAATGCGTTTGTCCTGAGACAGCATCTGCTCAATACGGCTCGGCAGCGCCTGCAGACCATGCACGATGTCATGCTCAATGGAGGCATCCAGACCTTTCAGGCGAGACAGCTTCGCCACCAGCATCAACAGCACAGTTAACTGGGTGGTGAATGCTTTAGTAGACGCCACGCCGATTTCCGTACCGGCGTTGGTCATCAGCGCCAGATCGGATTCGCGTACCAGAGAAGAACCCGGAACGTTACAGATAGCCAGCGAACCAAGGTAACCCAGATCTTTCGATAGACGCAGGCCCGCCAGGGTATCCGCGGTTTCGCCAGACTGCGACAGAGTGATCATCAAGCTATTGCGACGCACAGCAGATTTGCGATAGCGGAATTCAGAGGCGATTTCAACGTCGCACGGAATGCCTGCCAGCGATTCAAACCAGTAACGGGAAACCATACCGGAGTTGTAAGAAGTACCGCAGGCGAGGATCTGAATATGCTCAACCTTCGACAGCAGTTCGTCAGCGTTCGGCCCCAGCTCGCTTAGGTCCACCTGGCCGTGGCTGATACGCCCGGTAAGGGTGTTTTTGATCGCGTTCGGCTGTTCATAAATCTCTTTCTGCATGTAGTGGCGGTAAATACCTTTATCGCCCGCGTCATATTGCAGATTGGATTCGATATCCTGACGTTTTACTTCCGCACCAGTTTTATCGAAGATGGTTACCGAACGGCGAGTCACTTCGGCAATATCGCCCTCTTCGAGGAAGATAAAGCGACGGGTCACTGGCAACAGCGCCAACTGGTCAGAAGCGATAAAGTTTTCGCCCATACCCAGGCCAATCACCAGCGGGCTACCAGAACGTGCCGCCAGCAGAGTATCCGGGTGACGGGTATCCATAATTACCGTGCCATAAGCGCCACGCAGCTGCGGAATAGCGCGCAGAACAGCCTCACGCAGAGTACCGCCTTGTTTCAGCTCCCAGTTCACCAGATGTGCAATCACTTCGGTGTCGGTTTCAGAAACGAAGGTATAGCCACGCGCTTTTAACTCTTCACGCAGCGGTTCATGGTTTTCGATGATGCCGTTATGCACCACCACAATGTGTTCAGAAACATGCGGATGCGCATTCACTTCTGAAGGTTCGCCGTGCGTCGCCCAGCGAGTGTGAGCAATCCCGGTGCCGCCATGCAGAGGATGTTCTTCCGCTGCCTGGGCCAGCATCTGGACTTTACCGAGGCGACGCAGGCGGGTCATATGACCTTCTGCATCTACAACCGCCAGACCGGCAGAGTCATATCCGCGGTATTCCAGACGACGTAAACCTTCAAGAAGGATTTCTGCTACATCACGTTGCGCGATCGCGCCAACAATTCCACACATAGTTTTTGATTCCGATTTATATCGTTGTCGGTCAACCTGTATGCCCGTTTTTCGGGCGCCCCGAGCCTTTGTAGAGAGTGGGGTTATTTTTATAGTTACTGCTTGTGGGCGGGAGATTATGTTATCTCCTCACCCCATATGGCCGGATTACCCGGCCAGAATTACTTTTTCTTTACCGGACGACGCCAGCCTTCTTTTTGAGTCTGCGGCACACGGCTGATCGCCAGGGCATTTTCACCGACATTACGCGTCACAGTTGTACCCGCAGCAATGGTCGCGCCTTTGCCTACTGTTACCGGGGCCACCAGCTGAGTGTCGGAACCGACAAACACATCGTCGCCTATAATGGTCTTAAATTTATTCGCACCGTCGTAGTTGCAGGTAATGGTTCCTGCACCAATGTTAACGTTATCGCCAATTTCCGCATCGCCCAGGTAAGTCAGATGACCAGCTTTCGAGCCTTTACCCAGACGCGCTTTTTTCATCTCAACGAAGTTACCGACGTGTGCACCTTCCAGCAACTCAGCACCAGGACGCAGACGGGCAAACGGGCCAATGGTACAGGCCGCTGCCAGATTCGCATCTTCCACAACGGTATACGGGCTAATTTCGCAATCATCGCCAATCACGCTGTTTTTAATCACGCAACCGGTGCCGATTTTCACGCGATGACCGAGAGTCACGTTGCCCTCGATGATAACGTTAGTATCAATTTCAACATCGCGCCCGTGAGTTAGCGTACCGCGTAGATCAAAACGCGCCGGATCACGCAGCATAACGCCTGCTAAAAGCAGTTTTTCAGCCTGTTCGGACTGGTAAACGCGCTCCAGACGAGAGAGTTGCAGGCGGTTATTCACGCCTTCTACTTCGCTTAAACGTTGCGGATGAACGGCAACGATTTCACGCCCTTCCTGATACGCCAGCGCAATAATGTCGGTGATGTAGTATTCGCCCTGCGCATTATTGTTGGTCAGTTTAGCCAGCCAGCGTTTCATATCTGCGCCGTTGGCGATCAGAATGCCGGTGTTGATCTCCTGAATCTGACGCTGCTCGTCGGTGGCATCTTTATGCTCAACAATGCCAGTAACTTTGCCGTTTTCGCGGGTAATACGACCATAACCGGTGGGATCATCCAGTTTCACTGTCAGCAGGCCAATGCCGCCCTGCGGTTTAGCATCACGCAGGCGCTGGAGTGTTTCGACAGAGATCAGCGGCACGTCGCCGTAGAGCATTAAAATGTCTTCATCATCGGCAAAGAAAGGTGCGGCCTGCTGCATTGCATGACCCGTACCCAGCTGTTCTGCCTGAAGCACCCAGTTCAGGTTGTCGTCTTTCAGCGCCTGTTTAAGCAGATCACCGCCGTGACCGTAAACCAGGTGAACGTGCGCTGCGCCTAATTCATTCGCAGCATCAATGACATGCTGAACCATCGCTTTCCCGGCAAGGGTATGCAGCACTTTCGGAAGATCGGAATACATGCGCGTGCCTTTACCTGCGGCAAGGATCACTACGCTCATAGCATTATTCAACATACGCGTCCTGACTGTAATTTGAGAACGAATTTAAACCGCTTCACCTTGAAAAAACTACATTTTTTTCATCGTGAAATGGACAGAGGATAAATTGTTCAATAACGGATTATCCCCGCTGACGAAAGTGCCATTTTCGACCATCGTCACGCCTTTTGTCTGCAGAAAATTAAGGCAGTACCTTCATTTAAGCGTCAGGTGGATGTTTTTGCTCTTATTTCGATCAATGAATAAACGGGAAAACCAGCGAATAATTTCGCTGGTTTATACAAGCAGGGTTAATCGCGGGACATGAAAATGCGCAGAACATACCAGAACATGGTAGCGATAGAGGCGAAGAGATGTAGCGCCGCGCCTGCCGGACGATCGGTAGGATAATGATGAATAATATTAGACGTGTCGTACAGCACGAAGCCAGCACACAAAAGCACCATTGCCGCCGAGAACCAGACGCCCAGTGAGAATCCCATAAAAATGCTCGCGATAATGGCACCGAAAGCGATAAAGCCCGCCATGGTTAAAAACGAACGCATGAAAGAGAAATCTTTTTTGGTCGTGAAGGCCGTGAATGTCAGACCACCCACCAGCAATGCTGTGGTGATGCCCGCCGCGCCAATAATTGCTGGATTAATATACGCTGCCAGTGTCAGTAAAGGCGCAAAAATTAACGCTTCTGCCAGTACATATATCCCCAGTCCAATCAGTTGGGTCTGATTAGATTCCACGTTATCTGCCAGACGAGTCGCCAGCATGCTGACCAGAATAAAAGCACCCAGCACCACCAGCCAACCAAATTGACCACTGTTCATCAGTACCCTAAGCATCATTTTGCCAAGCCCACTAAAGATAAACAGCGCGCTGAGAATGATGAACCCGACAACAGCCCCAGCCAGATGCATATAAGCACGGCGGATAAAGGTGGCGCGATCGGTCATCACAACCGGTTGGACACCTTCAAAAGACGTTTTAAAAGACATAGATATGATCCCTCATATAATTACAGAAATAATAATAACAACAGGGACGATATCACTATGGAGAAAAGGAGACAATTAACGACTTAGCAAGATACTAACTTTTTGATGAGTAATAAAATTTATGTATATATCAGCGAAATACATATAAAAAAGCCAGCCTGTTTCCAGACTGGCTTTTGTGCTTTTCAAGCCGGTGTTACATCGCTTTTTTGGTCAACTCGATAACGCGCAGCTGCGCGATCGCTTTGGCCAGTTCCGCAGACGCCTGAGCGTAATCTACGTCGCCGTGAGAGCTGCTAATGTGCTCTTCAGCCTTACGTTTCGCTTCCATGGCTCGCGCTTCGTCGAGATCCTGGCCGCGAATTGCGGTGTCGGCCAGAACGGTCACGTTGCCAGGCTGCACTTCAAGAATGCCGCCAGACAGATAGATAAACTCTTCGTGACCGTGCTGTTTCACGATGCGAATCATACCAGGCTTAATGGCGGTGAGCAGCGGTGCGTGGCCAGGGTAGATCCCCAGTTCACCTTCGCTACCCGTTACCTGGATTTTCTCGACCAGACCAGAGAACATTTGTTGCTCTGCGCTGACGACGTCCAGGTGGTAAGTCATTGCCATATCACCCTCCGATTAAGGCGTTAAAGTTTTTTGGCTTTTTCCACAGCTTCTTCGATGGAACCGACCATGTAGAACGCCTGCTCCGGCAGGTGATCGTATTCGCCTTCCATGATGCCTTTAAAGCCACGGATGGTGTCTTTCAGGGAGACGTATTTACCCGGAGAACCGGTGAATACTTCTGCCACGAAGAACGGCTGGGACAGGAAGCGCTGGATCTTACGAGCGCGCGCTACCACCAGTTTGTCTTCTTCAGACAGTTCATCCATACCCAGGATGGCGATGATGTCTTTCAGTTCCTGATAACGTTGCAGGATGGACTGAACGCCACGCGCGGTGTCGTAGTGTTCCTGACCAACCACCAGCGGGTCCAACTGACGGCTGGTAGAGTCCAGCGGGTCAACGGCCGGGTAGATACCCAGAGACGCGATCTGACGGCTCAGTACCACGGTTGCGTCAAGGTGCGCAAAGGTGGTTGCCGGAGACGGGTCAGTCAAGTCATCCGCAGGTACGTATACCGCCTGTACGGAGGTGATAGAACCAGTTTTGGTGGAGGTGATACGTTCCTGAAGAACGCCCATCTCTTCCGCCAGAGTCGGCTGATAACCTACCGCTGAAGGCATACGGCCCAGCAGTGCGGATACTTCCGTACCGGCCAGGGTGTAACGATAGATGTTGTCAACGAACAGCAGAACGTCACGACCTTCGTCACGGAATTTCTCAGCCATGGTCAGGCCGGTCAGTGCAACGCGCAGACGGTTTCCCGGCGGCTCGTTCATCTGGCCATATACCAGGGATACTTTGTCGATAACGTTGGAGTCGGTCATTTCGTGGTAGAAGTCGTTACCCTCACGAGTACGTTCACCTACGCCCGCAAACACAGAGTAACCGGAGTGCTCGATCGCGATGTTACGAATAAGCTCCATCATGTTTACGGTTTTACCTACACCCGCACCACCGAACAGACCGACTTTACCGCCCTTAGCGAACGGACACATCAGGTCGATAACTTTGATACCGGTTTCCAGCAGTTCCTGAGAGTTTGACAGCTCTTCGTAGGAAGGTGCTGCGCGGTGAATCGCCCAACGCTCTTCTTCACCGATCTCGCCTTTCATGTCGACCGGTTCACCCAGTACGTTCATGATACGGCCCAGAGTCGCTTTACCTACCGGGACTTCGATCGGGTGTTCGAGGTCTTTTACATCCAGACCGCGACGCAGACCGTCGGAGGAACCCATTGCGATGGTACGCACGATACCACCGCCGAGCTGCTGCTGAACTTCCAGCACCAGACGCTCATTACCATTTTGCACCTCAAGAGCATCGTACACGCGCGGTACGGCATCCTGAGGGAATTCGACGTCAACTACGGCGCCGATTACCTGGACAATCTTTCCAGTAGCCATCTTAAATCCTCTACGAAATAACCTGTTTAAACCGCGGCGGCCCCCGAGACGATCTCGGTGAGTTCCTGAGTAATGCTGGCCTGACGAGCTTTGTTGTATACCAACTGCAGCTCTTTAATCAGGCTGCCGCCATTGTCGGTCGCGGCTTTCATCGCCACCATACGGGCGGCCTGCTCGCTGGCCAGGTTTTCAACCACGCCCTGATAAACCTGAGATTCGACATAACGACGCAGCAGGGTATCCAGCAACGCCTTCGGATCGGGTTCGTACAGGTAATCCCAGGATTTATGTTTCAGATCATCATCATCTGATGCCGGTAACGGCAGCAGCTGGCTGATGGTCGGAACCTGAGACATGGTGTTAATAAATTTGTTGCTGACAATGTAAAGCTTGTCCAGACGGCCTTCGTCGTAGGCCTGCAACATCACTTTTACCGGACCGATCAGTTCGGACAGGGAAGGGTTGTCCCCCATGCCGGTGACCTGGGCAACAACATTGCCGCCCACGGAGTTGAAGAACGACACGCCTTTTGAGCCGATCATTGCGAGGTCGCATTGAACGCCTTTGTCGGTCCAGGTCTTCATTTCCGCCAGCAGTTTTTTGAACAGGTTAATGTTCAAACCACCGCACAAACCACGGTCGGTCGACACCACCAGGTAGCCCACGCGTTTAACGTCGCGGTCTTCCAGGTATGGGTGCTTATATTCCAGATTACCGTGTGCAAGGTGACCAATCACTTTGCGCATGGTTTCTGCATAAGGACGGCTGGCCGCCATGCGATCCTGCGATTTACGCATTTTGGAAGCGGCGACCATCTCCATCGCTTTAGTGATCTTTTGCGTGTTCTGGACGCTTGCGATCTTACTACGTATCTCTTTTGCGCCGGCCATGAGCTTCTCCTCAATGCCTTGCGGCCTGCCCTAAGGCAAGCCGCCAGACGTTACCAGGATTGGGTTGCTTTGAAGGAATCGAGGATGCCTTTCAGCTTGCCTTCGATTTCGTCGTTGTAGCCACCGGTCTGGTTGATCTCTTGCATCAACGGAGCGTGATCACGGTCGACGTAAGCCAGCAGAGCGGCTTCGAAGCTGCCGATTTTCGACAGTTCAACATCCGCCAGGTAACCACGTTCTGCTGCGAACAGAACCAGAGACTGCTGCGCAACGGACATCGGCGCATACTGTTTCTGTTTCAGCAGTTCGGTCACTTTCTGACCGTGGTCAAGCTGCTTACGAGTTGCATCGTCAAGGTCGGATGCAAACTGAGAGAACGCTGCCAGTTCACGATACTGTGCCAGAGCGGTACGGATACCACCGGACAGTTTTTTCATGATCTTGGTCTGTGCTGCACCACCAACACGGGATACGGAGATACCCGGGTTAACCGCAGGACGAATACCGGCGTTGAACAGGTTGGTTTCCAGGAAGATCTGACCATCGGTAATGGAGATTACGTTGGTCGGAACGAACGCAGAAACGTCACCAGCCTGAGTTTCGATAATCGGCAGCGCAGTCAGAGAACCGGTTTTCCCTTTCACTTCACCTTTGGTGAAGGCTTCAACGTATTCGGCGTTAACACGCGCAGCACGCTCCAGCAGACGAGAGTGGAGGTAGAATACGTCACCCGGGAATGCTTCACGTCCTGGCGGACGACGGAGCAGCAGGGAGATCTGACGGTAAGCAACAGCCTGTTTAGACAGGTCATCGTAAATGATCAGCGCATCTTCACCGCGGTCACGGAAGTATTCGCCCATTGCGCAACCGGCATACGGCGCCAGGTATTGCAGTGCAGCGGATTCAGACGCGGTTGCTACCACAACGATGGTGTTAGCCAGTGCGCCGTGCTCTTCCAGTTTACGTACCACGTTAGAAATAGTGGACGCTTTCTGGCCGATAGCGACATAGATACATTTGATACCGGAATCGCGCTGGTTAATGATGGCATCGATTGCCAGTGCGGTTTTACCGGTCTGACGGTCACCGATGATCAATTCACGCTGACCACGACCGATTGGGATCATGGAGTCAACGGCTTTATAACCGGTCTGTACCGGCTGGTCTACGGACTGACGTTCGATAACGCCCGGGGCGATAGCTTCTACAGCAGAGAAGCCGTCGTGATCCAGCGGACCTTTACCGTCGATTGGTGCACCCAGAGTGTTAACCACACGGCCCAGCAGGCCACGGCCAACCGGAACTTCCAGGATACGGCCAGTACACTTAACTTTCATGCCTTCGGCAAGGTCAGCGTACGGACCCATAACAACCGCACCTACAGAGTCACGCTCGAGGTTCAGTGCGATAGCGTAACGGTTACCCGGCAGGGAGATCATTTCACCCTGCATACAATCGGCCAGGCCGTGGATGCGGATAACACCGTCACTTACAGAAACAATAGTACCTTCGTTGTGAGCTTCACTCACAACATTGAACTGAGCAATGCGCTGCTTGATCAGTTCGCTGATTTCGGTGGAATTCAGTTGCATGCTCCAGTCCCCTTAAGACTGCAAGACGTCTGCAAGGCGCTCAAGACGACCGCGTACGCTGCCATCAATGACCATATCACCCGCTCGGATGATAACGCCTGCCATTACAGACTTATCGATTTTGCAATTCAGCTTAACTTTGCGTGACAGACGTTTTTCCATCGCAGCAGAAATTTTCGCGAGCTGTTGTTCACTCAACGCGGCAGCGGAAATGACGTCTACCTCAGCGGTAGCCTCACTCACAGCACGCAGGTGAATAAACTGCTCCAGAACATCCGGGAGCGCGTTAAGACGACCATTTTCAGCCATAACCCGAATCAGGTTCTGACCGTTTTCGTCCAGTTGCTCACCACAAACTGCGATAAACGACTCGGCGAGCGTTTCTGGCGCAAGCGCGCCAGAGAGAAGCTCTGCCATTTGTTCGTTTTTGGTTACCTCGGCGGCAAACGCCAGCATGTCCTGCCAGCGTTCTACACTTTGGTGTTCGACGGCAAAGTCAAAAGCTGCTTTGGCGTAGGGGCGAGCTACCGTAATAAATTCAGACATCAGCCCCTCCCTCCTTACAGTTCAGCGACAAGTTTATCCACGATGTCGCTGTTAGCAGCTTCATCCACGGAACGTTCGATGATCTTCTCGGCGCCAGCAACAGCCAGGATAGCAACTTGCTTACGCAGCTCTTCACGGGCACGTTTACGCTCGGCTTCAATTTCCGCCTGCGCCTGGGCCACGATTTTAGTACGTTCCTGCTCTGCTTCAGCTTTAGCTTCGTCCAGAATCTGCGAGCGGCGTTTGTTCGCCTGCTCGATGATTACCTGGGCTTCCGCTTTCGCTTTTTTCAGCTGGTCGGTCGCGCTGGCCTTTGCAAGGTCAAGGTCCTTATGTGCTCGTTCTGCGGAAGCAAGGCCGTCAGCAATTTCTTTTTGACGTTTTTCGATGGCTGCCATTAATGGCGGCCATACGTACTTCATGCAGAACAGAACGAACAGGACAAACGCGATGGCCTGGCCGAGGATTGTTGCGTTAAGATTCACAGCACAATGCCTCTATTTAGTTAACGTTCTGATATTGCTCTTTAAATAAAAGCAACGCTTACTACGCGACAGCGAACATCACGTACAGACCCAGACCTACAGCGATCATCGGGATAGCATCCACCAGACCCATAACGATAAAGAACTGAGTACGCAGCAGAGGAATCAGATCAGGTTGACGCGCTGCGCCTTCCAGGAATTTACCCCCGAGGATGCCGATACCGATCGCAGCACCGATTGCCGCCAGACCCATCATCACAGCGGCAGCCATGTACAGCAGATCCATATTCAGGTTTTCCATGACAGTCTCCAGTTTGTTTCAGTTAAAACGTAGTAGTGTTGGTAAATTAATGTTCTTCAGACGCCATCGACAGATAGACGATCGTCAGAACCATGAAGATGAAGGCTTGCAGCGTAATGATCAGGATGTGGAAAATGGCCCACGGCACATTCAGAATCCACTGTGACCACCACGGCAACAGACCAGCAATCAGAATGAAAATCAGCTCACCGGCGTACATGTTACCGAACAGTCGCAAACCGAGTGAAACTGGTTTGGACAGCAGGCTTACCCCTTCAAGGATTAAGTTGACAGGAATGAACGCCCAGTGATTGAACGGCTGCAGCGTCAACTCTTTCGTGAAGCCGCCGATGCCTTTCATTTTGATGCTGTAGAACAGAATCAGGATAAATACGCCCAGTGCCATAGACAGCGTTACGTTCACGTCCGCAGACGGAACCACACGCAGTGCCGGCAGACCCAGTACATGTTCAGCGATGTACGGCAGCAGGTCGATAGGCAGTAAGTCCATCAAGTTCATCAGGAATACCCAGACGAAAATCGTCAGGGCCAGCGGAGCAATCAGCTTGCTCTTGCCATGGTACATGTCTTTCACGCTACCATTAACAAAGCCGATCACCAGCTCAATCGCGGTCTGAAACTTACCTGGCACGCCGCTGGTCGCCTTTTTGGCTACACTACGGAATAAAACCAGGAACAACAGACCCAGCACCACCGAGAAGAACATGGAGTCAATATTGATTGTCCAGAAGGTGGCTGGGGGGTTATGCGGATCCACCAGCGAGAATGTACGCAGGTCCAGCTGAAGGTTATTCAGGTGGTGTCCTATGTAATCCTGCGGCGTCATATTTTCTGAAGCCATGATGCCTTTTACCCTTTGTTGTTAATTACAGCCGGTGCCAGTATCTGAACCACCAGCACCAAAACCCACGTAACGATCAGCGGCAAGAATACCGCCTTTAAAACCGCCAACGCCACCACCAGTAACACCAACATCGCCAGAACTTTGAAAGCTTCGCCAAATGCGAATGTCCAGGCCACCCGGCCTTTCGCTGGTGTATGTGCCTGGTGACGCCAGGCAAATATCATAAACAAAACGTTAGGCAGAAAGACTGCCAGGCCTCCACTTAATGCAGAGACGCCCCAGAAGGGATCTTTGAGGCTGAACAGCAATCCACTTGCTATCACCACCAGTAACTGAACGAGCAGAAGCTTCCGAGCAACGTTTCGACTCACGAGCGACACAGACATCACGTTTTTCACTCCTGCTCCCTTCGAGGTATGCCGCGTGTCGTATAAAACTTTCTTTAAGGCTTAGAGTCAAGCATCAAAAAGCGGTCAAATTATACGGTGCGTCCCCGTGATTTCAAACAATAAGTAGCCAAAACGTGAATAAATGTTTAAATATTTTTCTCCAGCCCACATTTCTTAGTTTTTAAGAAACTGTGAGCGATCATGCAAATCTGCAAAAGGTGCGTAAACACTGGTGATAAAGCGTGCTTCAGATCACAATTTACGCATCTTCGTCTTTGTCCTGATTATTTACTTAGCTAATGATGCCTTTTCAACTTTTTGATATTTAACCTTAAAAAAGCATTCAGCTTTAAAAACGACTATTACAACCCAAAAACTAAATATTGACTTTTATAATTAATTTTTAACAAAAAAACTGGTTTTCTTAAATGATTTTTAGCCGTCTGATATTTTCGTTACTGACAGAATAAATCTTTGGTAAAAAAAGCCACGTTGTGTTGTTGCAAACAAACAGTGAACATGGCGTTAAGTGTAACGACTTATATCGTCCTGGCATGGGTGTTTTTTTAACAGTTTTGAAACCTGTTTTTCGTCCA
This sequence comes from Escherichia sp. GZ89, assembly GCF_019366485.1. Taxonomy (NCBI): domain Bacteria; kingdom Pseudomonadati; phylum Pseudomonadota; class Gammaproteobacteria; order Enterobacterales; family Enterobacteriaceae; genus Escherichia; species Escherichia sp. GZ89. The sequence continues at coordinate 246,827 of NZ_JAEOHX010000006.1, forward strand.
TATTTTTGATAAAAATTAAATTCTGTTTGGCTTAATCACCACCAGATGACGTTCTCCCTCCAGCCCAGGAACATGTAATTTAACTACCGATTCGACCTGAAATTCTTTTGGTAATGAAGCAATTTCATCTTCTGGTAATTGCCCTTTCAATGCGTAATAACGACCGGATGGCCCAGGAAGGTGGTGACACCAGTTCAGCATATCATCGAGCGAAGCAAATGCACGGCTGATCACGCCATCAAAAGGAGGTTCAGCTGGAAACTCCTCTACCCTACTTTGCACTGGAGTGATGTTATCCAGTTTCAGCTCATGCTGAACCTGACGCAGAAAGCGCACGCGCTTACCGAGGCTATCCAGCAGCGTGAAGTGGGCTTCAGGACGCACGATAGAAAGCGGTATTCCCGGCAGTCCCGGTCCGGTGCCAACATCGATAAAGCGCTCACCTTGCAGATAAGGAGCTACCACGATGCTATCAAGAATATGACGAACCAGCATTTCGTTGGGATCACGAACTGAAGTCAGGTTATAGGCCTTATTCCATTTATGCAGCATATTAACGTAGGCAATAAGCTGATTTTTCTGGTGATCGGTAAGCGAAATTCCTGCATCTTTCAGCAGAGAGGAGAGTTTGTTGAGCACGGTGATTACCTGTTCTGAATGCAGTGGCGGGTAAACAGGTGCTCACCCGCCATTTTTAATGCGTTATGCGCTACGACGGAGCATACCTTGTTTTTTCAACCACACCAGCAGAATGGAGATAGCCGCAGGTGTGACACCAGAAATACGCGAAGCCTGGCCGATAGATGCCGGTTTGTGATCGTTGAGTTTGGCGATCACCTCGTTAGAAAGACCGGATACCTGGCGGTAATCCAGCGTCGCTGGTAGCAGGGTATTCTCGTTACGCTGCTGCTTTTCGATCTCATCTTGCTGACGCGCGATATAACCTTCGTACTTAACCTGAATCTCAACCTGCTCTGCGGCTTGTTCATCAGTCAGCGCTGGTGCGAAAGGTGCCAACGAGGTTAATGTTTCGTAGGTCATTTCCGGGCGACGCAACAGATCCTCACCACTGGCTTCGCGAGAAAGCGGCGAAGTCAGGTGAGCATTCACTTCGGCTACACCTTCTGTCGATGGTGTCACCCATGTTGATTTCAGGCGTTGACGCTCACGTTCGATGTTTTCTAACTTCTCGTTAAAGCGCGCCCAACGTTCGTCATCCACCAGACCCAGCTCACGGCCCATTTCGGTCAAACGCAGGTCAGCGTTATCTTCGCGCAGCATCAGACGATATTCCGCGCGCGAGGTAAACATACGGTACGGTTCTTTGGTACCCAGTGTGCACAGATCGTCGACCAGCACACCGAGATATGCCTGGGAACGCGCCGGTGCCCAGCCTTCTTTGTCGGCGGACAGACGAGCGGCATTCAGGCCTGCCAGCAAACCTTGTGCAGCGGCTTCTTCATAACCGGTAGTGCCGTTAATCTGACCAGCAAAGAACAGCCCCTGAATAAATTTGCTTTCCAGCGTCGGTTTCAGATCGCGCGGATCGAAGAAGTCATACTCAATGGCATAACCCGGACGCACAATTTTCGCGTTTTCCATTCCCTTCATGGAACGGACAATTTGCATCTGTACATCGAACGGTAGGCTGGTGGAGATACCGTTCGGATAAATTTCGTTGGAGGTCAATCCTTCCGGCTCAAGGAAGATCTGATGCTGATTTCTGTCGGCGAAGCGCATGACTTTATCTTCGATCGACGGGCAGTAGCGTGGACCGACACCTTCGATCACCCCAGCATACATCGGACTACGATCGAGGTTACTGCGGATCACGTCATGGGTTTTTTCATTGGTATAAGTGAGATAACACGGTACTTGTTGCGGGTGTTGTGCCGCATTACCCATAAACGAGAATACCGGCATTGGGTTATCGCCATGCTGTTGCGCCAGCACGCTAAAGTCGATGGTTCGAGCATCAATACGCGGCGGAGTCCCGGTTTTCAGACGACCAACACGCAGCGGCAGTTCACGCAAACGGCGAGAAAGCGGAATAGACGGCGGATCACCAGCACGGCCACCGCTGTAATTATCCAGACCGATATGAATTTTACCGTCCAGGAAAGTCCCAACGGTGAGCACCACAGCTTTAGCACGGAACTTCAGTCCCATTTGGGTAACAGCACCGACCACGCGATCGTTTTCGACAATAAGATCCTCAACCGCCTGCTGGAAGATCATCAGGTTCGGTTGGTTCTCCAGCGCTGTACGTACCGCCTGACGGTAGAGCACACGATCCGCCTGAGCTCGGGTAGCGCGAACCGCTGGCCCCTTGCTTGCGTTTAGTATCCTAAACTGGATACCCGCCTGATCGATCGCTTTCGCCATCAGACCGCCGAGTGCATCCACTTCTTTAACCAGATGTCCCTTCCCAATACCGCCGATCGCCGGGTTGCAGCTCATCTGTCCCAGAGTGTCGATATTGTGTGTCAAAAGCAGAGTCTGTTGACCCATACGCGCCGCAGCCATCGCGGCCTCGGTGCCTGCATGACCCCCGCCAATGATGATGACGTCAAAAGGATCCGGATAAAACATGGTGATTGCCTCGCATAACGCGGTATGAAAATGGATTGAAGCCCGGGCCGTGGATTCTACTCAACTTTGTCGGCTTGAGAAAGACCTGGGATCCTGGGTATTAAAAAGAAGATCTATTTATTTAGAGATCTGTTCTATTGTGATCTCTTATTAGGATCGCACTGCCCTGTGGATAACAAGGATCCGGCTTTTAAGATCAACAACCTGGAAAGGATCATTAACTGTGAATGATCGGTGATCCTGGACCGTATAAGCTGGGATCAGAATGAGAGGTTATACACAACTCAAAAACTGAACAACGGTTGTTCTTTGGATAACTACCGGTTGATCCAAGCTTCCTGACAGAGTTATCCACAGTAGGTCGCACGATCTGTATACTTATTTGAGTAAATTAATCCACGATCCCAGCCATTCTTCTGCCGGATCTTCCGGAATGTCGTGATCAAGAATGTTGATCTTCAGTGTTTCGCCTGTCTGTTTTGCACCGGAATTTTTGAGTTCAGCCTCGAGTTTATCGATAGCCCCACAAAAGGTGTCATATTCACGACTACCAATACCGATTGCGCCAAAGCGGACCGCAGAAAGATCGGGCTTCTGTTTCTGCAATGCTTCATAGAAAGGAGAAAGGTTGTCCGGAATATCTCCGGCACCGTGGGTTGAGCTGATAACCAGCCAGATCCCAGAGGCTGATAAATCTTCCAACAGCGGACCGTGCAGCGTTTCGGTGGTAAAACCCGCCTCTTCCAGTTTTTCAGCCAGGTGTTCTGCTACATATTCGGCACCGCCGAGGGTGCTGCCGCTGATAAGAGTGATATCTGCCATAAACCGCCACCTTTATTAAGAGTGGCGTATTGTACGCTGTGAACGCGCTGGGATCTACCTGTGGAAAAGTATGGGATTAAAAAAGCCACTCATGGTTTGATGGTACGCATGATCGGGTTCTGCAGGACGATCAGAGTCTCAGTGGACTGAATTTCATCAATTGTTTGGATCTTGTTGATAAGTACATGCTGAAGGGCGTCGATCGAACGGCACATCACTTTGATAAAGATGCTGTAGTGGCCGGTGGTGTAATAGGCTTCAGTGACTTCCTCAAGGCTTTCCAGCTTTGCCAGCGCGGAAGGATAGTCTTTGGCGCTCTTTAATATAATGCCGATAAAGCAGCCTACGTCATAACCGAGCTGCTTCGGACTGACGTCGATGCGTGCCCCAGTGATGATCCCCGCCTGCTTCATTTTCTCTACACGAACGTGAATCGTCCCTGGACTGACGCCAAATTGTTTTGCCAGTTCGGCGTAAGCGGTACGCGCATTACCCATTAATGCTTCCAGGATGCCGCGGTCCAGATTGTCGATCAGATAATTTTCCATAGGATTTTCTTATGCAGATTGAAGAATAATTCTATTTTAGACTTCTTTTTTAATGAATCAAAAGTGTGTGAGGCTTTTTATTGAATGATTATTGCATGTGTGTCGGTTTTTGTTGCTTAATCATAAGCAACAGGACGCAGGAGTATAAATAATGAAAACCGCTTACATTGCCAAACAACGTCAAATTAGCTTCGTGAAATCTCACTTTTCTCGTCAACTGGAAGAACGTCTGGGGCTGATCGAAGTCCAGGCGCCGATTCTTAGCCGTGTGGGGGATGGCACGCAGGATAACTTGTCGGGCTGTGAAAAAGCGGTGCAGGTAAAAGTGAAAGCTCTGCCTGATGCCCAGTTCGAAGTGGTTCATTCACTGGCGAAGTGGAAACGTCAGACCTTAGGGCAACATGACTTCAGCGTGGGCGAAGGGCTGTACACGCACATGAAAGCCCTTCGCCCTGATGAAGACCGTCTTTCCCCGCTGCACTCGGTCTATGTAGACCAGTGGGACTGGGAGCGCGTAATGGGCGATGGCGAGCGTCAATTCTCGACTCTGAAAAGCACGGTAGAGGCGATCTGGGCGGGAATTAAAGCAACCGAAGCTGCGGTTAGCGAAGAGTTTGGCCTGGCACCGTTCCTGCCGGATCAGATCCACTTCGTACATAGCCAGGAGTTACTGTCTCGTTATCCGGATCTCGATGCCAAAGGGCGTGAGCGGGCGATTGCTAAAGATCTTGGCGCGGTTTTCCTCGTTGGGATTGGCGGTAAGTTGAGTGATGGTCATCGCCACGACGTGCGCGCACCGGATTATGATGACTGGAGCACCCCGTCAGAGCTGGGCCATGCGGGTTTGAACGGCGATATTCTGGTGTGGAACCCGGTACTGGAAGATGCGTTTGAGCTTTCTTCCATGGGGATTCGCGTGGATGCCGAAACGCTGAAGCATCAGCTGACGCTGACCGGTGACGAAGATCGCCTGCAGCTGGATTGGCATCAGGCGCTGCTGCGCGGTGAAATGCCGCAGACCATCGGCGGCGGTATCGGCCAGTCTCGTTTGACCATGCTGCTGCTGCAACTGCCGCATATCGGTCAGGTTCAGTGTGGTGTATGGCCAGCTGCTGTTCGCGAGAGTGTCCCTTCTCTGCTGTAATAATTTATCGCCGCCAGCGTCTGAGCAGGCGGCTTCGCATCCCGGTATCAAAGCGCCAGATATGATCGAAAATGCGCATGATGCCGGGTTTGCCATGTGCCGACATCGCCACGGCATGAAAGCGATGCTGATGTTCCTTCTGCAACGTTTTAACCTTATTTACCACATCATCGGGTAATCGTTGGGCGATAAAATCTGAAATCACTACCGCATCAGCATCAAACCATTCCCCCCCCTGCATACGTTCGATAATGGTGCGAAAACAGCTAGCAAGATCAGTACCACCACGAAAACGCTGGCTTAAAAAACGGATCGCCTGTTCGATCCCTTGTGGACAGGAGAGTTCGTAGCTCACTATTTCGGTGGAAAACAGCATAATGAAACAACGGCGATTATCAGCTAACGCAATACGCATTAGTGCCAGGCAGAATGCTTTCGCACACTGTTCATTAAAACCGCCCATCGAACCCGAAGTATCTACGCAGACGATAAATGGTCCGCGTGGCTGCTCCTCAAAATCTTGATGAGTGACCGGACGTTCGGTGATTTTTTCACGCCAGGCTTCACCCTGTAAGCGGTAGGTTAGTAACTGTTTTTCCACCAAACGACGATAAAACTCATACTCCAGTTCGGAAATGCCCAGAGTTGCTAGTTCGGGGGGAAGAAGGCGAAGTATGTCGTCGCTTTGGTGTAGCCCCTCGACTTGTTCTGGCACGGTGGCTGGTTCCCGAACCAGCATACGAAAGGCTTCCATTGGTGCATCTTTTCGTGGAACAGATTTCGCTTCTCTGGAACGCCCTAATTGCTCAGCCAGTTGCCGCAGTTCTGGTTGTTGTGCCAGAAAATCGCCATATTTTACGATCAGTTGATAATCGCCGCGTTTGAGCTGCCCTGCACTCATATCCCATAAATGACCTGCTGCGTTATCATTGTCGACCAGTACTGGCTCCAGTTGCCCACTCAGGGTCATACGCTCCTGGACTTCACTTAGCAATTGCTCCCGCTCTTCTTCCAGTAATTGTTGGTTAAACGTTGTTGCCTGTACAACCAGGCTTAGTCGCCAACGCTGGAGAAACAAGGTATGTAATGCCGGAGTAAAACGACTATTGCCATCAACCAGTTGCTGAGCCTGGTCTGCATAAGGAGAGTGCAGGCGATAAAGTAATGCCAGGATTTGGGGGAGTTGAACAATAAACTGTGGCGTGGAAAGCAGTTGGCTCTGCTGATAACACATCACCTCTTCGGTTAATTCTGGCGGAACATGAACATCTTTTAAGCGTGTACGTAAAGCTTCTCGCCAGCGTGGCAGATCATTGGTAATCGCTTTTTTTAAACGAGGCGATTTTTCGAATATCACGGCCAACACCGGTGAAGAGAGCAAAGCGAGGATCATCTCCTCGATCATTCCCTCTTCACTTACCGCGAGCATGACATTCAATGTATCCAGCGTCAGCATTGGTGCGCCTGGCGGATTTGTGTGGCGACGCCCTGTAGGCTGGCTTCAATGCGACCTAACCAGTCGCTGTTAATAAACAAACATTTCTGTTGTTCGCTAAATAGGGTGTGCTGTTCTCGCCATTGTGTTTCCAGAGCTTCCAGTTGCTGCTTAATTTCGCCTGGCATACTTTCTGCTGAAGAACCGGGTAATGCCAGCGTAGATCCCTGTAAACTGACATCGCGAACAACCAGGTGTTGGACGCTATCCACTTCCATATTGAGCGGTTGCGCATAGCCAATCCCGTTTAGCTTGCCACGAATTTCCCCACCTTTAGCAAGCCACTGCTCAAGGACCGTTCGTTCAAAGGTAATGTGGATCACTTCCATATCATGGAGTTTTAACGGTTTTTGCAGGATCAACGTCAGTGTGTTTGTGGTGATCTCTGGCGGCAACTGATATTGCTGTCGACGGCTGAACATCCCTCCCTGACGTATCACTGTCAGCGCGGTTTTATCACTTTGTAGCTGCTGTAACTGAATACGCCGTTGCACAATACTTCCCAGACGGGTAAGCATAGATTGTTGCTGCCATGCGTGTCCGGTCATCAATATTTCAAGTTGTTGTTGCATCAAATTGAGGCTTTGGGCGTCATACCAAAGGCAATCTTTAAGCAAAATAAGATCAATAGGTGCTACGGCATCACGGCCACTAAAGAAGGCACTGGCTTGTAACAGGCGAATCGCCTTTTTCCAGCGACGGTCAGAAACATAAGGTGCGTTTGGTAAATTATCCAGTTGTTGGCGCAGGGTAAAAATAAGTTCAAATACATGATCCGGCAGAACAATATTACCGATATCGCGTTGCCACTGCTGATATTCATCATCGCTGACCTGCAGTGCCGCCGGAACCGGATTTTCGTTTTCATCCTGCTGGCTGGTAAGCATTGAGCGAAAATTTGCTTTATCCTGCACTTTATCTAACCACAGACGAATCAGCATGCGGTCATATAATGCTTCCAGGCTGCTATCTTCTTCTGGTAATTCGTTAGATGCAGCCACCAGCAGGCGCATGGGAATTTTTTCTTCGTGGGCACCATTACGGAAATGACGTTCGTTAATGGCGGTGAGCAGTGTGTTTAGAATAGCCGGTCCCGCTTTCCAGATCTCATCAAGAAAGACGATTTCTGCTTCCGGCAGGTAGCCGCTGGTTAAACGCTCATAGCGCCCTTCATCTTTTAGCGCCTGAATAGAAAGAGGACCAAATACTTCTTCCGGTGTGGAAAAGCGAGTCATCAGATATTCAAAAGCCCGGGCATTCTGAAAGGCGAATTTTAACCGACGCGCGATCAGACTTTTAGCAATACCGGGCGGACCGAGCAAAAATACACTTTCGCCACTTAATGCGGCCAGCAGACACAACCGAATGGCGTGACTACGTTCAAAAAGCCCCTTTTCCAGCGCATTGCTCAGACGCGAAATTCTTTCCGCTAATAAATGTGGGTGAGCCATAATGAAGTGGCGTCCTTTCGCCAAACGTAATGTATTAACAGCGAGTATAGACGTTTCGTAAGGCTGACTGTAAGAGTCTTAAGGTGCGGTAATTGTTCTTTGAGCCAGGTTAATATGGATTCATTTAGGGGTACGATTTTGCGATTAATCGTGCATACTGTGCGCTTTTTGTGGGCCAAGGGACTACGCACACATTTCTTATATCGACGAAAAATTTGTCTATGAGCACTGAGAATAAACAATCATTACCTGCGATTACCCTCGCAGCAATTGGGGTTGTCTACGGTGATATTGGTACCAGCCCGCTATATACACTTCGTGAATGTTTGTCCGGTCAGTTTGGTTTTGGCGTTGAACGCGATGCTGTGTTTGGCTTTTTATCACTGATCTTCTGGCTGCTAATCTTTGTGGTTTCCATTAAATATCTCACCTTCGTAATGCGGGCAGATAACGCCGGTGAAGGGGGAATCCTGACGTTGATGTCGCTTGCCGGGCGTAATACGTCGGCGCGAACGACATCAATGCTGGTGATTATGGGGCTAATCGGCGGCAGCTTTTTCTATGGTGAAGTCGTCATAACACCCGCTATTTCGGTGATGTCTGCCATTGAAGGTCTGGAAATCGTCGCCCCGCAGCTGGATACCTGGATAGTTCCCCTCTCAATCATCGTTCTGACTTTACTGTTTATGATTCAAAAACATGGCACTGCTATGGTCGGTAAGCTGTTTGCGCCTATCATGCTGACCTGGTTTTTGATTCTGGCGGGACTGGGGTTGCGTAGCATTATTGCTAACCCAGAAGTGCTGCATGCTCTGAATCCGATGTGGGCGGTGCATTTCTTCCTTGAATACAAAACGGTTTCGTTTATTGCGTTAGGGGCAGTGGTGCTGTCGATAACGGGGGTCGAGGCGCTGTACGCTGATATGGGGCACTTTGGTAAGTTCCCGATTCGTCTGGCGTGGTTCACCGTCGTATTGCCTTCCTTAACCCTTAATTACTTCGGCCAGGGAGCGCTGTTGTTAAAGAACCCGGAAGCAATTAAGAACCCGTTCTTCCTGTTGGCACCGGACTGGGCGCTGATCCCGCTTCTGATCATCGCCGCGCTGGCGACGGTAATTGCCTCGCAGGCGGTTATCTCTGGCGTCTTCTCATTGACGCGTCAGGCGGTACGTTTGGGATATTTGTCGCCGATGCGCATTATTCACACCTCCGAAATGGAGTCAGGGCAAATCTACATTCCGTTTGTGAACTGGATGCTTTATGTCGCGGTCGTGATTGTGATTGTCAGCTTTGAGCACTCCAGCAACCTGGCGGCGGCGTACGGGATTGCGGTGACCGGAACCATGGTGCTGACGTCTATTCTCTCGACTACCGTGGCACGTCAGAACTGGCACTGGAATAAGTATTTTGTTGCGCTGATCCTGATTGCTTTCCTTTGTGTCGATATTCCATTGTTCACCGCTAACCTCGATAAACTGCTCTCCGGCGGCTGGTTGCCATTGAGCCTCGGTACGGTGATGTTTATCGTGATGACCACCTGGAAGAGCGAACGTTTCCGCTTGCTGCGGCGGATGCATGAACATGGTAACTCTCTGGAAGCGATGATTGCTTCGCTGGAGAAATCTCCGCCCGTTCGCGTGCCCGGGACCGCGGTGTATATGTCGCGTGCAATCAACGTTATTCCCTTTGCGTTGATGCATAACCTTAAACATAACAAGGTATTGCATGAGAGGGTGATTCTGTTAACTCTGCGCACCGAAGACGCGCCATATGTCCATAACGTCCGTCGCGTACAGATTGAACAATTGTCGCCTACTTTCTGGCGCGTGGTGGCAAGTTATGGTTGGCGAGAAACGCCAAATGTGGAAGAAGTTTTCCACCGCTGCGGTCTGGAAGGATTAAGTTGCCGGATGATGGAAACCTCTTTCTTTATGTCGCATGAATCACTGATCCTCGGCAAACGCCCGTGGTATTTGCGTCTGCGTGGCAAGCTGTACTTGCTGTTGCAACGTAATGCTCTGCGAGCACCGGATCAATTTGAAATCCCGCCAAACAGGGTTATCGAACTGGGTACTCAGGTCGAAATCTAACGCCAGACGCCTCCTTTCTCCATAAGGGGGCGTTTTTGTTTTCATTTTTAATCATTATGTAAAACGTTTCGAGGTTGATCACATTTCCGTAACGTCACGATGGTTTTCCCAACTCAGTCAGGATTAAACTGCGGGTCAGCGAAACGTTTCGCTGATGGAGAAAAAAATGAAAAAAGGCACCGTTCTTAATTCTGATATTTCATCGGTGATCTCCCGTCTGGGACATACCGATACGCTGGTGGTGTGTGATGCTGGTTTACCCATCCCCAAAAGTACAACGCGTATCGATATGGCATTAACCCAGGGTGTACCTTCTTTTATGCAGGTGCTGGGCGTCGTCACAAATGAAATGCAGGTCGAGGCTGCCATTATCGCGGAAGAGATCAAACAACATAATCCGCAACTCCACGAAACGTTGCTCACCCACCTCGAGCAGCTGCAAAAACACCAGGGAAATACCATTGAAATTCGTTACACCACGCATGAACAATTCAAACAACAAACCGCAGAAAGTCAGGCGGTAATTCGCAGCGGAGAATGTTCTCCGTATGCGAATATCATTCTCTGTGCTGGCGTGACGTTCTGAGGCCGTCATGGAAGCATTACTACAGCTTAAAGGCATTGATAAAGCCTTTCCGGGCGTAAAAGCCCTCTCGGGCGCCGCGTTAAATGTCTATCCGGGGCGTGTAATGGCGCTGGTGGGTGAAAACGGCGCGGGTAAATCCACCATGATGAAAGTGCTTACTGGTATCTATACGCGTGATGCAGGTACGCTTTTATGGCTGGGGAAAGAAACAACGTTTACCGGGCCGAAATCTTCCCAGGAAGCCGGCATTGGAATCATCCATCAGGAACTGAACCTGATCCCGCAGTTGACCATTGCAGAAAACATTTTCCTCGGTCGTGAGTTTGTTAATCGCTTTGGCAAAATTGACTGGAAAACCATGTATGCCGAAGCGGATAAATTGCTGACTAAACTGAACCTGCGCTTTAAAAGCGACAAGTTGGTAGGCGATCTTTCCATCGGTGACCAGCAAATGGTTGAAATAGCCAAAGTTCTGAGCTTTGAGTCGAAAGTCATCATTATGGATGAACCGACCGATGCGCTGACCGATACCGAAACCGAATCCCTGTTCCGCGTCATCCGCGAGCTGAAATCGCAAGGTCGCGGTATTGTCTATATCTCCCACCGCATGAAAGAAATCTTCGAAATTTGCGATGACGTTACTGTTTTTCGTGACGGGCAATTTATTGCTGAGCGCGAAGTGGCATCACTGACCGAAGATTCGCTGATTGAGATGATGGTGGGCCGCAAGCTGGAAGATCAATATCCACACCTGGACAAAGCGCCGGGCGATATCCGCCTGAAAGTCGATAATCTCTGCGGACCTGGCGTTAATGATGTTTCATTTACCTTACGCAAAGGTGAAATTCTTGGCGTCTCTGGTTTGATGGGCGCGGGGCGTACCGAACTGATGAAAGTGCTCTACGGCGCACTGCCGCGCACCAGCGGTTACGTCACTCTGGATGGGCATGAAGTCGTTACCCGTTCACCGCAGGATGGCCTGGCAAACGGCATTGTGTATATCTCCGAAGACCGCAAACGTGACGGTTTAGTGCTGGGTATGTCAGTCAAAGAGAATATGTCGCTGACTGCGCTGCGTTACTTTAGCCGTACTGGCGGCAGTTTGAAGCATGCCGATGAACAGCAGGCAGTGAGTGATTTTATTCGTCTGTTTAATGTGAAAACGCCGTCGATGGAACAGGCAATTGGTTTGCTCTCCGGTGGCAATCAGCAAAAAGTGGCGATTGCCCGTGGACTGATGACACGCCCCAAAGTGTTGATTCTTGATGAACCTACCCGTGGCGTAGATGTTGGTGCGAAAAAAGAGATCTATCAACTGATTAACCAGTTCAAAGCCGATGGCTTGAGCATCATTCTGGTGTCATCGGAGATGCCAGAAGTATTAGGCATGAGCGATCGCATCATTGTCATGCATGAAGGGCATCTCAGCGGGGAATTTACTCGTGAGCAGGCCACCCAGGAAGTGTTAATGGCTGCCGCTGTGGGCAAGCTTAATCGCGTGAATCAGGAGTAAAAAAATGACAACCCAGACTGTCTCTGGTCGCCGTTATTTCACGAAAGCGTGGCTGATGGAGCAGAAATCGCTTATCGCTCTGCTGGTGCTGATCGCGATTGTCTCGACGTTAAGCCCGAACTTTTTCACCATCAATAACTTATTCAATATTCTCCAGCAAACCTCGGTGAACGCCATTATGGCGGTCGGGATGACGCTGGTGATCCTGACGTCGGGTATCGACTTGTCGGTAGGTTCTCTGTTGGCGCTGACTGGCGCAGTGGCTGCATCTATCGTCGGCATTGAAGTCAATGCGCTGGTGGCTGTCGCTGCCGCTCTCGCGTTAGGTGCCGCTATTGGTGCGGTAACCGGGGTGATTGTAGCGAAAGGTCGCGTCCAGGCGTTTATCGCTACGCTGGTTATGATGCTTTTACTGCGCGGCGTGACCATGGTTTATACCAACGGTAGCCCAGTGAATACCGGCTTTACTGAGAACGCCGATCTGTTCGGCTGGTTTGGTATTGGTCGTCCGCTGGGCGTACCGACGCCAGTCTGGATCATGGGGATTGTGTTCCTCGCGGCCTGGTACATGCTGCATCACACACGTTTGGGGCGTTACATCTACGCGCTGGGCGGCAACGAAGCGGCTACGCGTCTTTCTGGTATCAACGTCAATAAAATCAAAATCATCGTCTATTCTCTTTGTGGTCTGCTGGCATCGCTGGCCGGGATCATTGAAGTGGCGCGTCTCTCCTCCGCACAACCCACTGCGGGAACTGGCTATGAGCTGGATGCTATTGCTGCGGTGGTTCTGGGCGGTACGAGTCTGGCGGGCGGAAAAGGTCGCATTGTTGGGACGTTGATCGGCGCATTAATTCTTGGCTTCCTTAATAATGGATTGAATTTGTTAGGTGTTTCCTCCTATTACCAGATGATCGTCAAAGCGGTGGTGATTTTGCTGGCGGTGCTGGTAGACAACAAAAAACAGTAATAACGACTACAGGACATCTTGAATATGAACATGAAAAAACTGGCTACCCTGGTTTCCGCTGTTGCGCTAAGCGCCACCGTCAGTGCGAATGCGATGGCAAAAGACACCATCGCGCTGGTGGTTTCCACGCTTAACAACCCGTTCTTTGTATCGCTGAAAGATGGCGCGCAGAAAGAGGCGGATAAACTCGGCTATAACCTGGTGGTGCTGGACTCCCAGAATAACCCGGCGAAAGAGCTGGCGAACGTGCAGGACTTAACCGTTCGCGGCACCAAAATTCTGCTAATTAACCCGACCGACTCCGACGCAGTGGGTAATGCTGTGAAGATGGCTAACCAGGCGAACATCCCGGTTATCACTCTTGACCGCCAGGCAACGAAAGGTGAAGTAGTGAGCCATATTGCTTCTGATAACGTACTGGGCGGCAAAATCGCCGGTGATTACATCGCGAAGAAAGCGGGCGAAGGAGCCAAAGTTATCGAGCTGCAAGGCATTGCCGGTACCTCCGCAGCCCGTGAGCGTGGCGAAGGTTTCCAGCAGGCCGTTGCTGCTCACAAGTTTAATGTTCTTGCCAGCCAGCCAGCGGACTTTGACCGCACCAAAGGTTTGAACGTAATGCAGAACCTGTTGACCGCTCATCCGGATGTTCAGGCTGTGTTCGCGCAGAATGATGAAATGGCGCTGGGCGCGCTGCGCGCACTGCAAACTGCTGGTAAATCGGATGTGATGGTCGTCGGATTTGACGGTACACCGGATGGCGAAAAAGCGGTGAATGATGGCAAACTAGCAGCGACTATCGCTCAGCTACCCGATCAGATTGGCGCGAAAGGCGTCGAAACCGCCGATAAAGTGCTGAAAGGCGAGAAAGTTCAGGCTAAGTATCCGGTTGATCTGAAACTGGTTGTTAAGCAGTAGTTTTAATCAGGTTGTATGACCTGATGGTGACATAAATACGTCATCGACAGATGAACGTGTAAAATAAAGAAAAGCAGGGCACGCGCCACCCTAACACGGTGGCGCATTTTATGGACATCCCGAATATGCAAAACGCAGGCAGCCTCGTTGTTCTTGGCAGCATTAATGCTGACCACATTCTTAATCTTCAATCTTTTCCTACTCCAGGCGAAACCGTAACCGGTAACCACTATCAGGTTGCATTTGGCGGCAAAGGCGCGAATCAGGCAGTGGCTGCTGGGCGTAGCGGTGCGAATATCGCGTTTATTGCCTGTACGGGTGATGACAGCATTGGTGAAAGCGTTCGTCAGCAGCTCGCCACTGATAACATCGATATTTCTCCGGTGAGCGTGATCAAAGGCGAATCAACAGGTGTGGCGCTGATTTTTGTTAATGGCGAAGGTGAGAATGTCATTGGTATTCATGCCGGCGCTAACGCAGCCCTTTCCCCTGCGCTGGTGGAGGCGCAACGTGAACGTATTGCTAACGCATCGGCATTATTAATGCAGCTGGAATCACCACTCGAAAGTGTGATGGCAGCGGCGAAAATCGCCCATCAAAATAAGACTATCGTTGCGCTTAACCCTGCTCCGGCTCGCGAACTTCCTGACGAACTGCTGGCGCTGGTGGACATTATTACGCCAAACGAAACGGAAGCAGAAAAGCTCACCGGTATCCGTGTTGAAAATGATGAAGATGCAGCGAAGGCGGCGCAGGTACTGCATGAAAAAGGTATCCGTACCGTACTGATCACCTTAGGAAGTCGTGGTGTGTGGGCTAGCGTGAATGGTGAAGGTCAGCGCGTTCCTGGATTCCGGGTTCAGGCTGTCGATACCATTGCTGCCGGAGATACCTTTAACGGCGCGTTAATCACGGCGTTGCTGGAAGAAAAACCGTTGCCGGAGGCGATTCGTTTTGCTCATGCCGCCGCAGCGATTGCTGTAACGCGCAAAGGCGCACAACCTTCCGTTCCATGGCGTGAAGAGATCGACGCATTTTTAGACAGGCAGAGGTGACGCTTGGCTACAATGAAAGATGTTGCCCGCCTGGCGGGCGTTTCTACCTCAACAGTTTCTCACGTCATCAATAAAGATCGCTTCGTCAGTGAAGCGATTACTGCCAAAGTTGAAGCGGCAATTAAAGAACTCAATTACGCGCCATCAGCTCTGGCGCGTAGCCTCAAGCTCAATCAAACACATACCATTGGCATGCTGATTACTGCCAGTACCAATCCTTTTTATTCTGAACTGGTGCGTGGCGTTGAACGCAGCTGCTTCGAGCGCGGCTATAGTCTTGTTCTTTGCAATACCGAAGGCGATGAGCAGCGGATGAATCGTAATCTGGAAACGCTGATGCAAAAGCGCGTTGATGGCTTGCTGTTACTGTGCACAGAAACACATCAGCCTTCGCGTGAAATCATGCAACGTTATCCGACAGTGCCTACCGTGATGATGGACTGGGCACCGTTCGATGGCGACAGCGATCTCATTCAGGATAATTCGTTGCTGGGCGGAGATTTAGCGACGCAACATCTTATTGATAATGGTTTTACGCGAATCGCCTGTATAACGGGGCCGCTGGATAAAACACCAGCTCGATTGCGTCTGGAAGGGTATCGTACGGCAATGCAGCGTGCAGGCTTAACTATTCCTGCAGGCTATGAAATTACGGGGAATTTTGAGTTTGGTGGTGGTTTTGAAGCGATGCAAACGCTGCTTATGCATAAAGAAAGACCACAGGCGGTATTTGCCGGAAACGATGCGATGGCTGTCGGCGCTTATCAGGCACTCTATCAGGCAGGGCTACAAATTCCTCGGGATATCGCCGTCGTCGGTTACGATGATATTGAACTTGCGCGTTATATGACTCCACCATTGACCACAATTCATCAACCAAAAGATGAACTGGGTGAACTGGCGATTGATGTGCTGATACATCGAATGGCGAAACCTGAAATGCAACAGCAGCGTCTACAACTGACACCCGTTTTAATGGCCCGTGGTTCGGTTTAAATCAAACGATATGGACAGATCCATATCCATACCGCTCTGTTTATTTATCCGGACGCTCGTTAGGAGCCGCAAGTAAATCCTGACACGCTTTAAATGCGCGTGCACCGTCACTCTGAGCAATGGCATCAACAATAGCCTGATGCAAATCCAGTTTTACCACACCATTATAGGTAATCGATGTAAAGTAAGTTTGATATACCGAATGAAATAATGATGCAAAGGAGGTCAGAAATGGATTCGCACTCATTTCATAGATATGTTCGTGCCAGGCCATATCGACTTCAATCCAACGTTCGCGCTTAAAGTTCTTTTTCAGCGCTACCATTTCTGCCATTAACGTATTCAGATGAGCTTTTTGTTCTGCTGTACCAATTGTTGCCGCAAGGGAACATGCTTGTGGCTCAAGACAAATACGCATTACCAGAAAATGCTCGATAACATGTTGGAAATTATCTTCCGTCATCCACCATGAGAGTAATTCTTGATCGAGAAAATTCCAGTTCGTTTGTGGCATTACACGCGTACCAATACGTGGACGTGGTAATACCATCCCTTTTGCAGTTAACGTTTTAACGGCTTCTCTTACTGCTGTACGACTAACGCCGAATTGCTCACCCAGTTCAATTTCACCAGGCAGAATAGTACCAGGGGCATATTCGCCTTTTAAAATTCGCTGCGCCAGCTTCTCTGCCAGAACATAAGATAAGTTTTTCTGTGCGGCTAACTGTTGTGCACTTAAAGGCATTCTTCGTCTTCCTTCCTTCCTTTCTTAATGATTAGTATGCCACCTTGACGTGTAATTGCGGTTGTAAAAACAGCAAATTGTCTGTTTTATAGCAAGTTATGACCAGTTTTGATGGAAAAATACGCGGTCAGAAAATTATTTTAAATTTCCTCTTGTCAGGCCGGAATAACTCCCTATAATGCGCCACCACTGACACGGAACAAC
>NZ_JAEOHX010000070.1:0-543 GCF_019366485.1 Escherichia sp. GZ89
GCTTTGGCATACTTTTGGGTCTTGTAAAGCTGTTCGCCCTGGCTGGCCAAAACTGGAATTTTTGCGCAGTCGGCCTCGATCTGCTGCTCCGTAATTTCAGCCCTGGCGGTGGCGAAGAGTAGAAGCAGGGCGCAAAGAAATAGAGATTTTCTTTGTATTATCACTCCATTACACCATTGAGTTGACCTGTCCCGGCAGCTCTGAATTCGGGATACGGACGGTATACCAGGCGAAACGAAAGCGTTTCCAGAAAGAATCGAAATGAAGGTGGTCCAGGCAATCCATAACGATTTCATTATCCGGGTAAAGCGTGAAGGCAAAATGTGCCCAGCGTGCGCTTAGCTTCATATTAAACAGCGTTCGATCGTGTTTATTACCGTGCAGGCGCGATAGGGTCACCATAGCGTGTAGCGTGCCTTTGTTGGCCTCTTGTTGCACCAGTTCCAGATGCTTATGCGCCAGCGTAATATCCTTCACTTCAAAAATATTCAGCAGGAACAAGCCCCAGGCCTCTTTATGCCCGAACTGATGCGCCAGCCAGAG
>NZ_JAEOHX010000071.1:0-539 GCF_019366485.1 Escherichia sp. GZ89
CTTCTTCCCCGCTGGTGGCGATAAAACGAATCCCATAATGGGTCGGTATATCTTTCAGACGCGCCGCCAGTTCCAGCATAACGCCTAATCCCGCGGCATTATCATCCATTCCCTGTAACGTTAAACCGCCCAGATTGGCATCGACATCAGCATCGCTCTGCGGAGCGTAGGTATCCAGATGCGCCATAATGATGATCTGCTGCGGCACGCGCCCTTCATGGGCGGCGATGACCGTACTGCCCGTCACGTTATGCCAGTTTTTGCGATTATCCTTCGTGGTATAAATAAATCGGCTATTAAACGTTCGAATATCGCTTTGGTATCCCATCTGGGTAAATTGTTGGCGTAAATAATCGGCAGACAACATCTCGGCGGGGGAGCCAGTCATTCTCCCGGGAAAAAAGGTGGCGATATGTCGTGCCTGAGTATTCGCTATTTCACCAGGCCCTGGTGATGCTGCTTGTGCAGGAAGGATAAAGCCTACGCCGAGCGCCAGAATGACGGCAAAGCGGCGCGTTGCGGAAAACATAATGAGTCCT
>NZ_JAEOHX010000072.1:0-538 GCF_019366485.1 Escherichia sp. GZ89
TCACTCGCCAGTTATAAATATTGCGCAACGTCGTGGTTCCTTTCGCAAACAACGCCGTGGTGGCAATCGTCATCGCCGCATCCGGAATATGGTTCATATCCATATCTATGGCGTGCAATTCGCCGCGCGTGCAGGCAATAAAATCATCGCCCCAGGTAATGGTCGCGCCCATTTTCTCCAGCACATCGGCAAAACGAATATCGCCCTGCATACTTTTGCGGCCAATCCCGGTCACTTTTACCGTGCCGCCTTTTATCGCCCCAGCGGCGAGAAAATAGGACGCTGACGAGGCATCGCCCTGACCGCCCTTCACGACAAATTGTTGGTAGTGATGGTTCGCTATCTCCACGCCAAAGGTTTTCATTAAATTTAGCGTGATATCGATGTAAGGTTTTGATACCAGTTCGCCTTTAACGCGAATAATTGTGTCTTCAGGCGCCAGCGGCGCCGTCATCAGCAGAGCGGTCAGGAACTGGCTGGAAACGCTACCATCAACCTCAATGTCGCCGCCGATAAAACCGCCGCGCAGACGCAGGGG
>NZ_JAEOHX010000073.1:0-534 GCF_019366485.1 Escherichia sp. GZ89
GACGCGTTACGCGCCACCTCTTCCACCATCAGTTCAAAACGGCGCAGTGCCTCCGGACGGGCATCATCCTCCGTCATGGCACCGAGAAAATCATTCAGCGTCCCCGGCTTTGAATCCTCATACACGGTGATGGTCCCGGCATGTGACGGCGGGAATCCTTCCACCATCAGAATAACGCTGTACTGACCGTACTCAACGTCCATGCTGTAACGCCCGGCTTCATCCGGATTTTCTGAGGCCAGCGTGTTCACCACGACCGTGGTACTGTTACGTTTTGCCTTCAGCTGAATGGTGCAGTTCTGTACCGGTTTCCCTGTGCCGTCTTTCAGTACACCTGAAATCTTTACTGCCATATTCACCCCACAAAAAAGCCCGCCTGAACCGGCGGGCTGTCATAACACTGTGTTACCTGGCTAATCAGAATTTATAACCGACACCCACGATGAAACCGTCAGTGCGCCAGTCACCACTGCCGGAGCCTTCATAAGCAATATCAATGGCCACGGATTCGGTCGGGTTAAACTGCACGCCAGC
>NZ_JAEOHX010000074.1:0-534 GCF_019366485.1 Escherichia sp. GZ89
TACAGTGAATGTCGACTGGTAATTAAGAAAAAAACTTACCCTGTTAGCTCTGCGTTAATTGAGCCTGTCAGTATGAGTTGAGATATTATGAAATAAAAAATCCACGCGGCTGCGTGGATTTTATGAGTTTCTTTGCCTCTTATGAGATTCAGCAAAACCTCATAAGACAACAATTTTTACTTAGACGTTGAACAGGAAGTTCATTATATCGCCATCTTTAACGATATAATCTTTGCCTTCCGCTCGCATCTTACCGGCTTCTTTCGCGCCTTGTTCACCTTTATAGGTAATAAAGTCGTCAAAGGCGATAGTTTGAGCGCGGATAAAGCCTTTTTCGAAGTCGGTATGGATTTTACCTGCTGCTTGCGGCGCGGTTGCGCCAACCGGAATGGTCCATGCGCGAACTTCTTTCACCCCGGCGGTGAAGTAGGTCTGGAGGTTCAGCAGGCGATAACCAGCGCGAATAACGCGGTTCAGCCCCGGTTCTTCCAGACCCAGTTCAGCCATAAATTCGTCACGCTCGTCATCATCCAG
>NZ_JAEOHX010000075.1:0-533 GCF_019366485.1 Escherichia sp. GZ89
ATCGCATTCAGGCAGACGAACGCGGGCCTGAACCCTGTCGGCATCAACGGCACTGACCGTACCGATCTGACGGGTGACACCAGTCATTTTTTCTTCTCCTTAATCACCGTCGATGTACTGCCATCCGGGTGATAAACCGTGAGTTTCTGAGTTTTTTGTTTTTTCCCTCTTGTGACTGGCCCCCGTGCCACTTCCAGCTCTGTGGTGTAGCCGCTGTTACGCTCAAACGCATGGCGGGCAGTGATTATCAGCCATGGACCGGATAACTGTCCAAAGCCCACCAGTTCAATTTTGTTGCCTGCTGTCAGTTGAGGCGTTCCCGTCAGCGTCAGGGAGCCGTTCTGCTGGTATTCGTTATGTCTGGCCAGTGCTGAATCCGCTTTAATCCGGGCGCTGTCCGGGTCGCTGACGCGGCTGTTAACTTTAAGTGAGTCAGCGCTGGTAACCTTACCGCCTTTGAGCTTTTTGTCGCTTTCACGGGTACCACCATCAGCTTCGTAGACGATCAGTTTTTTACTGCTGCTTTTCTGGTG
>NZ_JAEOHX010000076.1:0-531 GCF_019366485.1 Escherichia sp. GZ89
CAGGCGCCGTGGTCAATTTTATCGCCAGCCATATCCGCATTATGCCATGCGCCCTGACCCATCGCGCTGACGCCCGGCAGAATACGCGGCGTGACCTTGGCGGGTAGACGCACTTCTCCACGATCGTTAAAGACGCGAACCTTATCGCCATTCGCGATACCACGTTTTTGCGCATCAAGCGGATTTATCCACACCTCCTGGCGACAGGCGGCCTGCAGAACATCAATATTGCCGTAGCTTGAATGGGTACGGGATTTATAGTGAAAGCCAAACAGCTGTAGCGGGAAGGTGCTCCGCTTCGGATCGTCCCATCCTTCAAAAGTAGGGGTATAAATCGGCAGTGGGCTTATCACGTCGCCTTCCGCCAGCTCCCAGGTACTGGCGATGTGAGCGAGTTTGCTTGAGTAGATTTCGATTTTACCGGACGGCGTTTTTAACGGATTGGCCTGCGGATCTTCACGAAATTTTTTATAGGCGACAAAGTGGCCGTTGGGATCTTTGCGTTTATAGATGCCCATTTTTTTTAGCTCG
>NZ_JAEOHX010000077.1:0-528 GCF_019366485.1 Escherichia sp. GZ89
CCGCAGCACACCGACGACCAGTCCGAAGAATAATTCCTGGTTCAGGATGCAGGCTGGTCACCAGAGTGACGCGGATATTTATATTTATGACGAGATTGGTTTCTGGGGTGTTACAGCGAAGCAGTTTATCAGTGATCTGAATGCACTGGGCGATATCACCCACATTAATCTCCATATTAATTCACCGGGTGGCGATGTCTTTGAAGGCATCGCCATTTTTAATGCGCTGAAAACACATGGTGCGTCCATTACCGTTTATGTCGACGGTGTGGCGGCGTCAATGGCGTCGGTCATTGCGATGGTGGGAAACCCGGTCATTATGCCGGAAAACACCTTCATGATGATTCATAAACCATTTGGCTTTACGGGCGGTGATGCGGAGGACATGCGCACCTATGCCGACCTGCTCGATAAGGTTGAGGCGGTTCTGTTACCCGCTTATGCACAGAAAACCGGGAAAACCACCGATGAAATTGCTGCCATGCTGGCGGATGAGACCTGGATGTCCGGTGCCGAATGTCTGGCACA
>NZ_JAEOHX010000078.1:0-527 GCF_019366485.1 Escherichia sp. GZ89
CCTGTCTACAGAGCCAGATGTGAAGGATGATGAGTAAAATTATCGCTATCATCGAAGGCATTGCGTCCTGATGTATTCCTGAAGCGTTCTCAGTGCTGTTTGGTCGCGGATAATTCCGTCCCGGATACCGAGAACGTTTCGTCCAGCAACTGGAGAGAGTTCGACGGTGGCATCATTGCCCATGCCGGAGGCGCTGGAGGTTTCGGCTGAGGATGGCACAGGGCATTTTCCTTTGACGAACACCCGACCACCATTATCAAGCTTGCGCCGAAGAGCATCATTTTCAGCTTTCGCATCAGCTAACTCCTTCGTGTATTTAGCATCGAGTGCATCAGCAGAACGCTGGCGCTGCTGCATGTCAGTAATGGTGGCGGTCGCCTGCTTCAGCTCACTGACTTTTTTATCTCGCTGTTCTTTGTAGGCGATGGCGTTATCACGGTAATGATTGACCGCCCACGACAGGCAGACGATGATGCAGATAACCAGAGCGGAGATAATCGCGGTTACTCTGCTCATTGTTGCCCCCA
>NZ_JAEOHX010000079.1:0-526 GCF_019366485.1 Escherichia sp. GZ89
ACGCCTACATTCCGCCGCAGTCGCTGGAAGAGATGTGGGATATCCCGGGTTTGCAGGAACGCCTGAAAAACGACTTCGACCTGGAGATGCCGATTGCCGAATGGCTGGATAAAGAGCCGGAGCTGCATGAGGAGACGCTGCGTGAGCGCATCCTGGCGCAGTCCATCGAGGTGTATCAGCGTAAAGAAGAGGTGGTTGGCGCTGAAATGATGCGTCATTTCGAAAAAGGCGTGATGCTGCAAACGCTCGAGTCCCTGTGGAAAGAGCATTTGGCGGCGAGGGATTACCTGCGTCAGGGTATTCATCTGCGCGGCTATGCGCAAAAAGATCCGAAGCAGGAATACAAGCGCGAATCCTTCGCTATGTTCGCCGCGATGCTGGAATCGCTGAAATATGAAGTGATCAGTACCCTGAGCAAAGTCCAGGTACGTATGCCGGAAGAGGTCGAAGCGATGGAAATGCAGCGTCGCGAAGAGGCGGAGCGCTTGGCGCAGATGCAGCAGCTAAGCCATCAGGATGACGATGC
>NZ_JAEOHX010000007.1:0-254849 GCF_019366485.1 Escherichia sp. GZ89
AATCGGTGGAGCTGCATGACAAAGTCATCGGGCATTATCTGAACATAAAACACTATCAATAAGTTGGAGTCATTACCTGCAAATTGAGCAAGTACAGTTAAATTATTTGTTGAATAATTTTACGACGATTTCTTTGCCCTGGTAAATATCCTTTAATAACGTTGCTGACATTTTATCTGAGTTGGTTGGGCAAACGGTCAGTAGTTGTTCCTTTTGTTACTACTAAATCTTTCCACCCACCCCCTTAAATTTTTCAATAAATGCGCTAATTTTTTGAAAAACAGTCTGTTTTTTCGTTTTATATTGCGGATTTAAAGGACTGAGTCTGGGCAGTGTCTCGTTTAATTCTGTGCCATTTTCTGTAGCATATTCGCGTTTTAAAGACGTGCGAATATAGCGTTTGGTCGCTTCTTCATTGAGATTTTCTTCTTTTATCAACGCTTCTGCTTCATGTTGCTGTTCGCGTTGAGCAAACGTAAAGAATGCCTCAATGATACTGGCTTTGTCTGGTAAATTATCCAGGTTCGTTTGCTGAATAAAATCGACCACCAGACCCTCTTTCGCCCGGTTTCCCAGGCTTGAACGAATTAAGCGTTTGACCTCTTCGATCATTTCGCCCTTACCTTTGTTTTGTCTGTTGTGTTCGAAAATCAGTCCAAGGATATAATCCAGGTTTATTTCCTGAGACTTCAGCAAATCGACCTCAAAAACTACGTCATCCCAGTCAGTGGTTGATTTCTCTTTTTTCTCAGCTTCTTTCTCACGGCGCTGCCAGTCGCGAATATCGTTATAGGCCGAACGATAATCCTGAATCTTGCGATCAGCAGGGAGACGAATTGTTTGCAATTCAGCGAACTTTTCATCATCCACATAATGTTCTGCTTTGAATTTTTCTACCGCAACAGGATCGCTAAGATCGATTTGTTGCAGGGCTTTTAGCGTGGCAAATTCATCATAGTTTTGCAGGATGTTCTCGGCACGCAGGTATTCGCCAAACAGTTTAACGAAGTCTTTCTTCTCTTTTTCACTTTCAATACTGGCGGGGTCAGGGAACCGTTGTTCCAGTTCGGAAACTACTGCCATAAAGCCGCGCTTAGCTTCACCAGTGGCAGCATCAGTAAAGCCTTCCATATACTCGGCATAACTCTTTTCTAACACCACATTTTTGGTGTTTTTGTCACCAAACAGCGTTATGGCATCAATAGTTGAGCGTTCCAGATCCCGGAAAGTGACGATATTACCGAAGGTTTTAGTGGCGTTATAAATGCGGTTGGTGCGGGAAAATGCCTGCATCAGGCCGTGAAAACGCAAGTTTTTATCGACGAATAGCGTGTTCAATGTTGGAGCGTCGAAGCCGGTTAAAAACATCCCAACGACAATTAACAGATCGATATCCTGATTTTTAACCCGTTGGGCTAAATCACGATAGTAGTTCTGAAAACCGTTACCGTCGGTGCTGAAGTTAGTTTTAAAATAGCTGTTATACTCACGAATTGCAGCGTCAAGAAACTCTTTAGCACTGCTGTCCATTGCGCTGGTATCAAAAGTTTCATCGGAAATTTCACCAATGGCATTTTGTTCTTCATTAGCGGCAAAGGAGAAGATTGTCGCAATATGCAGCGGTTTATAGGTGGCCGATTTATTAGCTGCTTCCTCTTGTAACCGTTTAAACGTCGCGTAATAGGCTTTTGCAGCATCCACGCTGCTCACTGCCAACATAGCATTAAAACCTTTTGAGCCAGGGAAGGTACGGTGGGTTTTCTGGCGGAAATTATTCAGAATATATTGCGTGATTTCCTGAATACGCATGGGATGAAGAAACGCCTGCTGATTTTCAGCCGCACTCAGTTTTTTCTCGTCAGTTTCTGTCTCTAAAGACTTAAACTGTGGCCGCACATCGTTGTAGTCCACCTTGAATTTGAGCACTTTTTCGTCACGAATCGCATCGGTAATTACATACGAATGCAATTCACGACCAAATACGCTGGCGGTTGTTTCTGAGCCTAAGGCGTTTTCCGGGAAAATAGGGGTGCCGGTAAAACCAAACTGATAATAGCGTTTGAATTTCTTCTTCAGGTTTTTCTGCGCTTCTCCAAACTGGCTGCGGTGGCATTCATCAAATATAAACACCACTTGCTGATTATATACAGGCAGGTCGCTTTCTGCTTTCATCAGGTTATTGAGTTTCTGAATAGTAGTGACGATAATTTTGTTATCGTCCTTATCCAGATTTCGTTTAAGGCCTGCGGTATTTTCCGAGCCGTTGACGCTGTCTGGCGAAAAACGCTGATATTCCTTCATGGTCTGGTAATCGAGGTCTTTCCTGTCGACCACGAAGAAGACTTTATCAATAAAGTCCAGCTCTGTTGCCAGACGCGCGGCTTTAAAGCTGGTGAGGGTTTTACCAGAACCGGTAGTGTGCCAGATATACCCACCGCTTTCCGGTTTTGACCAGTTCTTCGCTGTAAAGGAGCTCTTAATTTTCCACAGAATGCGCTCGGTGGCAGCAATCTGGTACGGTCGCATCACCAGTAGCGTCTGACTGCTGTCAAAAACGCTGTAGTTCACCAGAACATTAAGCAGAGTATGTTTCTGGAAAAAGGTAGCGGTAAAATCTTTGAGGTCTTTAATCAGCGTGTTGTCTGATTTCGCCCAGTTCATGGTGAAGTCAAAACTGTTTTTATCGCGCTTTGTTGTGTTGGCAAAATAACGGGTATCGGTGCCGTTAGAAATGACAAACAGTTGCAGATACTTAAACAGGGAATTTTCGCTGTTAAAACTCTCTTTACTGTAACGATGTATCTGGTTGAAAGCCTCACGAATCGCCACGCCGCGTTTTTTCAGTTCGATTTGCACCAGAGGCAAGCCATTAACCAGGATCGTGACGTCATAACGGTTAGCATGAGAACCCGTCTGTTCAAACTGCTGGATAATCTGCACCTTATTGCGCATGAGATTCTTTTTATCTATCAAATAGATGTTCTCAAGACGCCCGTCGTCAAAAATAAAGTCGCAGATGTAGTCGATATGAATTTTACGGGTTTTATCCAGGATGCCATCGCTCGGATTATCCAGAAACTGCTCCGTGAAACGCCGCCACTCGCTGTCATTAAACACCACACCATTGAGGTTCTGAAGCTGTTCCCGAACGTTGGCCAGCATCGCTGACTGAGATTTTACGGATATAAATTCATAACCCTGATTTCGCAGGTCCTGAATCAGTTCCCGTTCCAGGTCCGATTCGCTCTGATAGCTGTCGCCTGTTTGCTCAGCTTTGATGTACTTATCAAGAACGATAAAGTTATTGGATTCAGCAATGGTGTGTGTTTGATGAGTCATAGCGCATCCTTTGTGCCGTCTGGCAAGGGCCGGAAGGGAGTTAAGGGTGACTTCCGGCGCGTAAAAAATAGTCTATATACTGACCGGATGTTAAGGAGGCCCGGTTGGTAGCAATGGTCAATTATTTACTGACAGTTTCAGGTTTTGGGAAACTGAACAGTAAATCACGATAGTACTCGTATTGTTTCTGGCGTAACTCGATTTCACGCGGAAGACCTTCGGTGATGGAGTTGGTAAGGGTGTCGAATTTATCGAGTATAGAAACAATACGTTCTTGTTCGGTGATAGGAGGTATAGGTATATCATAGGTTTCAAACTCTTTCACTCGGACATGAGGCACACCCGCACCTTTTTTCATTGCATGGATGTGCTCTTGTTTATTTTGTAGCACGTGGTAAATAAACTTTGGTTTTACAATTTTTAAGTCGGAATGAACACTAAAGGCATCGGTTAAAAATATTGGCTGATCCCAGAAGCTGACATATCCTGCATAGGCACCAGATCTGGCTATAACGATTGTTTCACCTTGTCTGTTGCTCTCGCTATGAAAATAAGTAGGAATTGGTCCATTGGCAACTACTGGTATTTCTCCTGGTGTTGTCTGTTTTTGGGTAATTGCCGTTCCTCGCTTAAACTGAGCCACTTCCCCCAAAGTCTTCCACTCAACCTCACCCTCTTTAAAACTCAACAACTGGTCGCGATAGTAGTTGTATTGTTTTTTACGCATGTTAAGCTCAGCGGTAAGCTCAGCGGTAAGTGCAGTAAATTTATCCAGAATCCGAACGATTTCAGACTGGATGGCAAGGGACTTTTCCGGGTTGTCCGGGCTAGGAATGGGAACTTTAAATCCTTCCAGCATGGGTTTTCTTATCGAAATGGCGGTAGCACCCACACTTTTTGTCAAGATGTACTGCTTAAAGCTAGATGACATGAAGTAATACAAAAACTTCGTGTCTACGGCATTAGTTGTGATACGAATTCTATACGCCCTTTGATGTAGAGCATATTTCCCCTCAACATAGTGAAATATGTCGCCAATTCCACCTTCACCAGGAATGACTATTGCTACCTCATCAAATTCAAAGGTATCTGACTTCAAGATATTCTTTGAGCGAACATAGAATGGATAAATTCCATTTTCGCTTTCATCCTGACGATTTGAGCTTCCAGTACCGATATCTGCCATAGAACCCAATGTTACCCACTCAACCTCAACCCCATCCAACAATTTTTCCAGATAACTCATCTCGCTCATTTCTGCACCTCGCAGCCTTCAATTTCAGCCACAATCGCATCAATATCTTTGCGCAACTGGTCGATTTTGCTGACCGTGGTTTTCAGCTCAGCATTCAGCTCACCGATATCGATAATTTCGCGGTTATCTTTCGCTTCCACATAGCTGCTCACCGACAGGTTATAGTCATTCGCTACAACGGCTTCAAACGCGACAGATTTCGCCAGATGAGCAACATCTTCCTTGCTGGCAAATACCTGCATAATTTTTTCTATATGGGCATCGGTCAGGATATTGTTGTTAGTCTCTTTTTTGAACAGTTCGCTGGCGTCAATAAACTGAACGTTGGTATCCGTTTTATGTTTAGACAGAACCAGAATGTTTACGGCAATGGTGGTGCCAAAGAACAGGTTCGGAGCCAGTGAAATTACGGTTTCGACATAGTTATTATCGACCAGATACTGACGGATTTTCTGCTCCGCGCCGCCACGGTAAAAAATACCCGGGAAGCAAACAATCGCAGCACGACCTTTGGCAGAAAGATAGTTCAGCGCATGTAGTACAAAGGCGAAGTCAGCTTTGGATTTGGGGGCCAGAACGCCAGCCGGGGCAAAACGCTCATCGTTAATCAGCGTTGGGTCATCGCTGCCAATCCATTTCACCGAATACGGCGGGTTAGAAACGATGGCATCAAACGGTTTTTCATCTCTGAAGTGCGGCTCAGTCAGCGTATTGCCCAGCTTGATATCAAACTTGTCGTAGTTGATGTTGTGCAAAAACATGTTCATACGCGCCAGGTTATAGGTCGTATGGTTGATTTCCTGACCAAAAAAACCTTCTTCGATGATATGGTTATCAAACTGTTTTTTCGCCTGCAACAACAGCGAACCGGAACCTGCTGCCGGGTCGTAGATTTTGTTAACGTGGGCCTGGCCGTGCATTGCTAGTTGTGCAATCAGCTTAGAGACGTGCTGCGGTGTAAAGAACTCGCCGCCTGACTTACCGGCATTCGCGGCATAGTTAGAAATCAGGAACTCATAGGCATCGCCGAACAGGTCAATCTGATGTTCGTTAAAGTCGCCAAGCTTTAACCCTTCAACCCCTTTCAGAACCGCGGCCAGGCGGGCATTTTTATCCTTAACGGTGTTACCCAGGCGGTTACTGGTGGTATCGAAATCAGCAAACAAACCTTTGATGTCAGCTTCTGAAGGGTAACCGTAAGCAGAACTTTCGATAGCAACGAAGATGCTGTTTAAATCCGCATTCAGTCTGTCATTGGTATTTGCTTTCGCAGCTACGTTGCAGAAAAGCTGACTGGGGTAGATGAAGTAGCCTTTGGTTTTGATGGCATCGTCTTTAATATCATCAGTAATTACGCTGTCATCCAGTTTCGCATAACAGATACTGTCATCACCGGCTTCAATATAGCTGGAAAAATTTTCGCTGATAAAACGGTAGAAAAGTGCGCCCAGAACGTATTGCTTAAAATCCCATCCATCGACAGAACCTCTGACATCGTTAGCAATTTGCCATATCTGGCGGTGTAACTCTGCTCGTTGTTGAATACTTGTCATTTTTAACCTGTTTTTTCTGGTCTGAACTGAATCTCCGGGGGCAATACTACAGCAATCTTGTGATTCAGGCAGCCCCGGAGCAAGTCAGCAGATATTGTGAGATACACCAGGTTATTCATGACAGGGAGAAGGAACGGAACACTGCCTTTCTTTTACAGTGCACCAGGGACATTCAAAATAATTTCAGACAGATATTATCTCCGTGAGTCCCCCGCCTCCTTTCCGGTGTGCGGGGGTTTTGTCTTTTTTCACCGGGAATACATGTATGAATCCGTCTGATGCCATTGAGGCAATTGAAAAACCGCTCTCCTCCCTGCCTTACTCGCTTTCCCGTCACATCCTGGAACATCTGCGCAAACTCACCAGTCACGAACCCGTGATTGGCATTATGGGTAAAAGCGGGGCCGGTAAATCCTCACTCTGTAATGCACTGTTTCAGGGGGAGGTCACCCCGGTCAGTGATGTTCACGCCGGCACCCGGGAAGTGCAGCGCTTCCGTCTGAGTGGCTATGGTCACAGCATGGTTATCACTGACCTGCCCGGGGTGGGCGAGAGTCGGGACAGGGATGCAGAGTATGAAGCTCTGTACCGTGACATTCTGCCTGAACTGGACCTGGTACTGTGGCTGATTAAAGCCGATGACCGTGCCCTGTCTGTGGATGAGTATTTCTGGCGACACATCCTGCACCGGGGACATCAGCAGGTGCTGTTTGTGGTGACGCAGGCCGACAAAACGGAGCCCTGCCATGAATGGGATATGGCCGGCATTCAGCCTTCTCCCGCACAGGCACAGAACATTCGTGAGAAAACAGATGCGGTATTCCGGCTGTTCCGGCCCGTACATCCGGTTGTGGCCGTATCGGCCTGCACCGGCTGGGAACTGGATACGCTGGTCAGTGCGCTCATGACAGCGCTTCCCGACCATGCCGCCAGTCCCCTGATGACCCGCCTGCAGGACGAGCTGCGCACGGAATCTGTCCGGTCTCAGGCCCGTGAACAGTTTACCGGTGCGGTGGACCGGATATTTGACACGGCGGAGAGCGTCTGTATTGCCTCTGTTGCACGCACGGTTCTGCGTGCCGTCCGTGACTCGGTGGTCTCTGTTGCCCGCGCTGTATGGAACTGGATTTTCTTCTGAACAGTCTGCCAGGGAAATGCCTGATTACATTGCGTTAACCAACTGAAAACATGATACACCCCCCTCATATCCACCTCTTTCTCTTGCGTGACTGTCTTGCTGTTAATAGAGTAAAACAATCGATAAAACAGGTATCGATCGTTGCTATCGATCGTTTATAGTGGTTAATGGCCTGCGAAAAGGCAGTTGAATCTCTTCATCATGCAGAACGGAATTGCACACAACGGACTGATACTTCTCTGGCGGATGAGAGAGGGGAAGCATTTATGTCCGGGAAAAACCACTTTATCTGACCATGCTGTTTTGTACCTGCCGGTATCCACATTTGTGGGTACCGGCTTTTTTATTCACCCTCTGTAAGGAAAAGCTGATGAAACGACATCTGAACACCAGCTACAGGCTGGTATGGAATCACATTACGGGCACCCTGGTGGTGGCTTCCGAACTGGCGCGCTCACGGGGAAAACGCACCGGTGTGGCGGTTGCGCTGTCTCTTGCTGCTGTCACGTCAGTCCCGGTACTGGCTGCTGACACGGTCGTACAGGCGGGAGAAACCGTGAGCGGCGGAACACTGACAAATCATGACAACCAGATTGTTCTCGGTACGGCCAACGGAATGACCATCAGTACCGGTCTGGAGTATGGGCCGGATAACGAGGCCAATACCGGCGGACAATGGATACAAAATGGCGGTATCGCCAACAACACTACTGTCACCGGTGGTGGTCTTCAGAGAGTGAATGCCGGAGGAAGCGTTTCAGACACGGTTATCAGTGCCGGAGGCGGACAGAGCCTTCAGGGGCAGGCAGTGAACACCACTCTGAACGGCGGTGAGCAGTGGGTACATGAAGGCGGGATTGCAACGGGTACCGTCATTAATGAGAAGGGCTGGCAGGCCGTCAAATCCGGCGCAATGGCAACCGACACGGTTGTGAATACCGGCGCGGAAGGGGGACCAGATGCAGACAATGGTGATACCGGGCAGTTTGTTCGCGGAAATGCCGTACGTACCGCCATCAATAAAAATGGTCGTCAGATTGTGGCTGTTGAAGGAACAGCAAATACCACTGTGGTTTATGCCGGCGGCGACCAGACGGTACACGGGCATGCGCTGGATACCACACTGAATGGCGGTTACCAGTATGTGCGCAACGGAGGCACAGCCTCTGACACGGTTGTAAACAGTGACGGCTGGCAGATTGTCAAGGAAGGTGGTCTGGCGGATTTCACCACCGTTAACCAGAAAGGCAAACTGCAGGTGAACGCCGGTGGTACAGCCACGAATGTCACCCTGAAGCAGGGCGGCGCACTGGTCACCAGTACGGCGGCAACCGTCACCGGCAGCAACCGTCTGGGCAATTTCACAGTGGAAAACGGTAATGCTGACGGTGTTGTTCTGGAGTCCGGCGGTCGCCTGGATGTACTGGAGGGCCATTCAGCCCGGAAAACTCTGGTGGATGACGGCGGAACCCTGGCAGTGTCTGCCGGTGGTAAGGCGACAAGTGTCACCATAACATCCGGTGGTGCCCTGATTGCAGACAGTGGTGCCACTGTTGAGGGGACCAATGCCAGCGGTAAGTTCAGTATTGATGGCACATCCGGTCAGGCCAGCGGACTGCTGCTGGAAAATGGCGGCAGCTTTACGGTTAATGCCGGAGGACTGGCCAGCAACACCACTGTCGGACATCGTGGAACACTGACGCTGGCTGCCGGGGGAAGTCTGAGTGGCAGAACACAGCTCAGTAAAGGTGCCAGCATGGTACTGAATGGCGATGTGGTCAGTACCGGCGATATTGTTAACGCAGGAGAGATTCACTTTGATAATCAGACGACACAGGAAGCCGCGCTGAGCCGTGCTGTTGCAAAAGGCGACTCCCCGGTAACGTTCCATAAACTGACCACCAGTAACCTCACCGGTCAGGGTGGCACCATCAATATGCGTGTTCGCCTTGATGGCAGCAATGCCTCTGACCAGCTGGTGATTAATGGTGGTCAGGCAACCGGCAAAACCTGGCTTGCGTTTACAAATGTCGGAAACAGTAACCTCGGGGTGGCAACCTCCGGACAGGGTATCCGGGTTGTGGATGCACAGAATGGTGCCACCACAGAAGAAGGTGCATTTGCCCTGAGTCGCCCGCTTCAGGCCGGCGCCTTTAACTACACCCTGAACCGTGACAGCGATGAAGACTGGTACCTGCGCAGTGAAAATGCTTATCGTGCTGAAGTCCCCCTGTATGCCTCCATGCTGACACAGGCAATGGACTATGACCGGATTCTGGCAGGCTCCCGCAGCCATCAGACCGGTGTAAGCGGTGAAAATAACAGCGTCCGTCTCAGCATTCAGGGCGGTCATCTCGGTCACGATAACAACGGCGGTATTGCCCGTGGAGCCACGCCGGAAAGCAGCGGCAGCTATGGCTTCGTCCGTCTGGAGGGTGACCTGCTCAGAACAGAGGTTGCCGGTATGTCTCTGACGACAGGGGTGTATGGTGCTGCAGGCCATTCTTCCGTTGATGTTAAGGATGATGACGGCTCCCGCGCCGGCACGGTCCGGGATGATGCCGGCAGCCTGGGCGGATACCTGAATCTGACACACACGTCCTCCGGCCTGTGGGCTGACATTGTGGCACAGGGAACCCGCCACAGCATGAAAGCGTCATCGGATAATAACGACTTCCGCGCCCGGGGCTGGGGCTGGCTGGGCTCACTGGAAACCGGTCTGCCCTTCAGTATCACTGACAACCTGATGCTGGAGCCACAACTGCAGTACACCTGGCAGGGGCTCTCCCTGGATGACGGCCAGGATAACGCCGGTTATGTGAAGTTCGGGCATGGCAGTGCACAACATGTGCGTGCCGGCTTCCGTCTGGGCAGCCACAACGATATGACCTTTGGCGAAGGCACCTCATCCCGTGACACTCTGCGCGACAGTGCAAAACACCGTGTGAGTGAACTGCCGGTGAACTGGTGGGTACAGCCTTCTGTTATCCGCACTTTCAGCTCCCGGGGTGACATGAGCATGGGTACAGCCGCAGCCGGCAGTAACATGACGTTCTCACCCTCACAGAATGGCACGTCACTGGACCTGCAGGCCGGACTGGAAGCCCGTGTCCGGGAAAATATCACCCTGGGCGTTCAGGCCGGTTATGCCCACAGTGTCAGCGGCAGCAGCGTTGAAGGTTATAACGGTCAGGCCACGCTGAATGTGACTTTCTGATAATCAGGTCACTCTCCTTCAGGCCCCGGTCATCATGACCGGGGCTTTTTACTTTCAGGGAGCAACAGATATGCCGGGTTGTACATCACGTTTATTGCCGAAGGCTCTTTTGCTGCCAAATGGCATCTGAATCGATCACAGTCTGGCCGGTTATTACCCGATCCCGATGGGGGTTATTGGGTGATCTCCTTCCATAAAAATACGCAGCTCGCCAGTGAAGGGCTTCTCAGACAATAAACGTCATTCATTTCGTCCATCAGGCCGCGTCTTCTCCGGGAGACGCGGCTTTTTCATTTATACCGCTAACTCATTCATAAGGAATAAATCATGCGATTAGCCAGTCGTTTTGGTTATGCGAACCAGATACGCCGTGACCGCCCCTTAACCCGTGAAGAACTGATGCAGGTCGTCCCCAGCGTATTCGGGGAAGAGAAACACACATCCAGAAGCGAGAACTATACCTGGATCCCCACCATCACCGTGCTGGAAAGCCTGCAGCGGGAAGGCTTCCAGCCATTCTTCGCCTGCCAGACCCGCGTGCGCGACCCGGGCCGCCGGGGATACACCAAACACATGCTGCGTCTGCGCCGTGACGGGGAGATAAACGGACAACATGTCCCTGAAATCATCCTGCTGAACTCCCATGACGGTACCTCCAGCTACCAGATGCTGCCGGGTTACTTCAGGTTCGTCTGCCAGAACGGATGCGTCTGTGGTCAGTCTCTGGGGGAAGTGCGTGTTCCACACCGGGGAGACGTAGTGGAGAAAGTTATCGAAGGGGCTTACGAGGTGGTGGGGGTTTTTGACCGGATTGAGGAGAAACGTGATGCCATGCAGTCGCTGGTCCTGCCGCCACCGGCACGCCAGGCGCTGGCACAGGCGGCACTGACTTACCGTTATGGTGACGAACATCAGCCCGTCACCACTGCTGACATTCTGACACCGCGACGCCGGGAGGATTACGGTAAGGACCTGTGGAGTGCTTATCAGACCATCCAGGAGAATATGCTGAAAGGCGGGATTTCCGGTCGCAGTGCCAGAGGAAAACGTATCCATACCCGTGCCATTCACAGCATCGACACGGACATTAAGCTCAATCGCGCATTGTGGGTGATGGCAGAAACACTGCTGAAGAGTATGCGCTGATGCCTTTTCCCTGAAAGCGCAGTTCTGACTCATGTCCGTCCCTGCCCCGCGACTTCTTCCATTCATTTACTTTTTATAAGGAATAATCTCATGACAACCGTTTTGCATAATTCCACCACACCTTCTGTTTCCGTAACCGCTGTATCAGAGAATAACCCGCCTCAACTGGTTGCCACCCTCGTCCCTGATGAACAGCGCATCAGCTTCTGGCCGCAGCATTTTGGCCTCATTCCACAGTGGGTGACCCTGGAGCCCCGTGTCTTCGGCTGGATGGACCGTCTGTGCGAAGACTACTGCGGTGGTATCTGGAATCTGTACACCCTGAACAACGGCGGGGCATTTATGGCACCCGAACCGGATGACGATGATGACGAAACATGGGTACTGTTCAGTGCCATGAACGGTAACCGCGCTGAAATGAGCCCGGAAGCCGCCGGTATTGCTGCCTGTCTGATGACGTACAGCCATCATGCCTGTCGTACGGAGTGTTATGCCATGACGATCCATTATTACCGGCTGCGGGATTACGCCCTGCAGCATCCGGAATGCAACGCCATTATGCGCATCATTGACTGAAAGGGGCCGGAACAATGCAACAGCTTTCCTTTCTGCCCGGAGAGATGACGCCCGGCGAGCGCAGCCTCATTCAGCGGGCCCTGAAAACCCTGGACCGCCATCTTCATGAACCCGGCGTGGCCTTCACCTCCACGCATGCGGCACGGGAGTGGCTGATACTGAACATGGCGGGACTGGAGCGGGAAGAGTTCCGGGTGCTGTATCTGAACAACCAGAATCAGCTGATTGCCGGTGAAACCCTCTTCACTGGCACCATCAACCGCACAGAAGTCCATCCCCGGGAGGTGATTAAACGCGCCCTGTACCACAATGCCGCTGCCGTGGTGCTGGCGCACAATCACCCGTCCGGTGAAGTCACCCCCAGCAAGGCAGACCGCCTTATCACTGAGCGTCTGGTACAGGCACTGGCCCTGGTGGATATCCGGGTACCGGACCATCTGATAATCGGTGGCAGCCAGGTTTTCTCCTTTGCGGAACACGGTCTGCTTTAACCCGTCACCGCCACAATCACATCACACCTGTTTTCACTTTTATCTTCTGTCTTCAGAGGTATTCCACCATGAAAATCATCACCCGTGGCGAAGCCATGCGTATTCATCAACAACATCCTGCATCCCGTCTTTTCCCGTTCTGTACCGGTAAGTACCGCTGGCACGGCAGCACTGAAGCGTATACCGGTCGTGAAGTGCAGGATATTCCCGGTGTGCTGGCCGTGTTTGCTGAACGTCGTAAGGACAGTTTTGGCCCGTATGTCCGGCTGATGAGCGTCACACTGAACTGAATCAGGGCATTCTGATGAGCAGAATTATCACCACCACCGTGTATACGCTGGATGAACTTTCCTGCCCGGCACGGGAAAAAGCCCGCGACGGGTACCGTCAGCATCATGCTGACAGCAACTGGTATGAAAACGTGTATGAAGACTTCAGGGAGGTCTGTGACATTTTCGGGATTAACCTCCGCCAGCGCGTTTTCCGGCTCAGCAACGGCAGGTTTATGGAAGAGCCGTGCATCTGGTTCAGCGGATTCTGCCGCCAGGGGGACGGAGTCTGTTTTGAAGGACGCTGGCACTGGCAGTCAGCAACAGCCAGGAGAATCCGGGAGTATGCCCCGCAGGACCGTGAGCTTCATCGTATCGCGGATGCCCTGCAGGCGGTGCAGAAGCGTAACTTCTGGCAACTGCAGGCTGAAATCCACCACCGGGGACGCTACTGCCATCCGTACAGCATGGATATCACCGTCACCCGGAACAGCCCTGTCAGTCAGGCAATGACAACCGATGCGGAAGCCGCGGTCAGCGAAGCCCTGCGCGACCTGGCCTTCTGGTTGTACCGTCAGCTGGAAAACGAGTACGACTGGCTGACCTCAGACGCCGCTGTGGATGAGGCCATTCACATCAATGCATATACCTTCACCGACGCCGGTCTGCGCGCCGGCTGACCTGTCATCGTTAAACCATTCTTAACCGATTTTCTGTGAGGATTTTATCGTGTCAGACACGTTCCATGAAACAAATTATCCCGACAACAACAACGATCGCCCCTGGTGGGGGCTACCCTGCACCGTGACGCCCTGTTTCGGGGCACGTCTGGTGCAGGAGGGTAACCGGTTGCATTACCTTGCAGACCGCGCCGGTATCAGAGGCCGGTTCAGCGACGCGGATGCGTACCACCTGGACCAGGCCTTTCCACTGCTGATGAAACAACTGGAGCTCATGCTCACCAGCGGTGAACTGAATCCCCGCCATCAGCATACCGTGACACTGTATGCGAAGGGGCTGACCTGTGAAGCCGACACCCTCGGCTCCTGTGGTTACGTTTATCTGGCTGTTTATCCGACGCCCGAAATGAAAAATTAACTCTCCAGAATAGCCTTCTGCTACGGCCCGGTGTTTTCACCACGCCACTTTTCCATTTTTATATCTGCATATCAGGAAAATCTTCAGTATGAAAACATTACCTGTATTACCCGGGCAGGCGGCCAGTTCTCGCCCGTCTCCTGTTGAAATCTGGCAGACACTGCTCACCCGACTGCTGGACCAGCACTATGGCCTTACGCTGAATGACACACCGTTCGCTGATGAACGTGTGATTGAGCAGCATATTGAGGCCGGCATTTCACTGTGCGATGCAGTGAACTTTCTTGTTGAAAAATACGCGCTGGTGCGTACCGACCAGCTGGAATTCAGTGCCTGTACCCGCTCTCAGTTAATAAACAGCATCGATATCCTCCGAGCTCGCCGGGCGACTGGCCTGATGACCCGCGACAATTACCGAACGGTAAATAACATTACCCTGGGTAAGTATCAGGAGGCGAAACGATGAAACTGGCCCTGACGCTGGAAGCTGACAGCGTTAACGTGCAGGCACTGAACATGGGGCGCATTGTCGTTGACGTCGATGGTGTTAATCTCACTGAACTGATTAATAACATCGCTGAAAACGGTTATTCACTCCGTGTGGTGGAGGAATCCGACCAACAGTCAACCTGAACACCTCCGCCATTTGCAACCCTTGCCGGCATACGCTGCAGTACCGCACATATCACGGAAACGGACAACGCCTGGTTGCACTCGCTGTCACACCAGACCAGTGACGTTGGTGAATCAGAA
The DNA here is from genome assembly GCF_019366485.1 of Escherichia sp. GZ89. Taxonomy (NCBI): domain Bacteria; kingdom Pseudomonadati; phylum Pseudomonadota; class Gammaproteobacteria; order Enterobacterales; family Enterobacteriaceae; genus Escherichia; species Escherichia sp. GZ89. The sequence continues at coordinate 14,836 of NZ_JAEOHX010000007.1, forward strand.
TGGATTCATTTCACAGGTAGCGGCTATCTGTTACGTACCGATGCGTGGTCATACCCGGTTCTGCGGCTTAAGCGCCTGGGCCTGTCAAAAACGTTCCGTCGTCTGGTTGTCACACTCACCCGGCGTTATGGCGTCAGTCTCATTCATCTGGACGCCAGCGCAGAATGTCTGCCGGGGTTCCCCACTTTCGACTGGTAATCAGGACAAAAGACACTGGATGAAATTATTAACCACAGAAACGGCGCTGGATATTCTGATTGCGTGGCTGCAGGACAATATTGACTGCGAATCGGAAATTATCTTTGACAACGATGAGGATAAAACGGATTCGGCAGCACTGTTGCCCTGTATCGAACAGGCGCGACAGGATGTCCGAACTCTGCGCCATCTGCAGTTTCAGCACCTGAACCGGTGAGTTTCACTCATTATCTTTCTCACCACACTTCATTCCCCCGACGCCAGCCTGAATACGGCTGGCGTTTTCATTTATAAACAGAAAGGAAAACCGATTATGTCAGGCATCACAATCGCCCGTCCGGAAGTGGTCAACGGGCATACGGACGTTATCTGCTCAACCAGTATCCGCCACATTCTGGCTGTACGAAAGAGCACACTGCTGCAAATCGACACACTTATCCGGCAACTGGCTGAAATATCAGCAATGACAGAAAGTATTGGAGGTAAAACTGCTCCGGACTGGGCCATGAAACAGGATTTTCGCTGCGGTTGCTGGCTGATGGAGAAACCTGAAACGGCAATGAAAGCCATCACCCGCAACCTTGACCGTGAAATCTGGCGTGACCTGATGCAACGTTCAGGGATGCTTTCCTTAATGGATGCACAGGCCCGTGGTACATGGTACCGGTCACTGGAGTACGATAATTTTCCGGAAATCAGTGAAGAGAATATACTGAGTACGTTTGAGCAACTACACCAGAATAAGGATGAAGTGTTTGAGCGTGGGGTCATCAACGTCTTCAGGGGACTGAGCTGGGATTACAAAACCAATTGCCCCTGTAAATTTGGCAGTAAAATTATCGTCAACAATCTGGTGAGGTGGGACCGGTGGGGATTGCATCTTATCACCGGGCAACAGGCAGATCGACTTGCCGACCTGGAAAGAATGCTGCACCTGTTCAGCGGCAAACCGATCCCCGACAGCCGGGAAAATATCATTATTCGGCTGGATGATCACATCCGCTCCGTTCAGGGCAAAGCCTGCTATGAAGATGAGATGTTCAGCATCAGATACTTTAAGAAGGGCTCCGCGCATATCACGTTCAGAAAACCAGAACTGGTTGATCGGCTAAATGACATCATTGCGAAGTATTATCCAGAAATAATCCCATACAATATCTAATAAAACTAATCATTTCTTGTTGTGACTGATTTAGTTGAACCATACTGCATGGTCGAGTAGACAGGGTATCTCAGACCATGCATGTATTTTTATCATCTGTTCCCAAATTTTATATGAATAACATTATCCGGAGCATTCTGCTGCACAGTAATGACGTTATTCATAATAAAATTCCCCCATTCTATAAATAAATTTTTTAATTTTTCAGCTTGTTGTCCGACTTGATATGTTCGTATTAAACGGTCTTTGGGTACATGATTTAACAGTAACTCTATTAGGCGCTCTGGAGCATCAAGGTATTCAGCGCATCCAGTCGCAACACTTCTACGCAGATCATGAGGAGAAAATGGAGTAAGTTCGGCTAGATACTTAGAGCGAACCCTTTCTAACGCGCGAGTCAGAGCGTCATTTGTGATGGGAAAGCCAGGTTTGCTAGTAGAACCAAAAATATATGCACCTTCAGTGAATTCACGTTGTGTTTTTATTAAAGAAAGCATATACGGATGTAAAGTAACAATATGGCTTTTCCCATTTTTAGTGGCTGGTATGGTCCAACGCTCTCCATTAATTTGATCCCAGCGCATTTGTGCCGCTTCAGAGCGGCGCACTCCTGTGAAAATAATCAAACGGAGTGCATTTGCGACAGAATGAGATAATACCACACTAGAGGAAATTCCATAGCCACCAGATGCAATGGAGCCTCCTCCAACAGTAGCATCATCCAAAGCCTTCCATAGCATCCGGAGTTCATTCTCAGGAAGCCATCGCTCGCGAGGTTTATTCATCGATGCACCAAACATTGCTGGTTTGAGCAGTCGTGCTGGGTTATGCTCAAGCATACCCTGTAAGTTGGCATGATCAAGAGTCATATTTAGAATAATTAATCCTTTACGAACTGCTTCAGAACTGGTTTTTCTTACATTACTGAGATGTTCAAAAATAACGCTTTTGGTAAGTTCGTCAATGCGAAGGTTTCCTAATGCTTTTTCAAGGTGGCGGTGATAAGTCCCTTCATAATCTGCAAGGGTTCTGGTGCTAATTGGTTTACTTGTCTTTCTGAATTCTATCCAATCTTTCCATAATTCAGAGTAAATAATCATTTGTTCATTTTTTTGTTTTTCATTTTTTCTAATATGACGAGGATCTATACCTTTTCTTACTAATTCAATTGCATCCGCATGAGCTTTACGAGCTTGAGCTAATCCCATGGCAGGGTAACTACCTAGTGTTAATTTAGCTGGCTTTTGAGCTATTCGATAACGATAAATCCAGCTTTTATTGTCGCTACCATAACGAACGCGTATAAAGAGTCCTCCCCCAGCTTTAGATTTTACAGCAAATAAGATTTCTTTTTCATCTTTAGTAACGGTCAATGAAGCCAATTGTCTGTCTTGTGTAATAGTAAAAGTCATATCTTCAGCCTTTTGGGTACACAGTGGGGTACACATTTAACATGATATCATCAGAAACAAGGCGAAACATCTTGATACTGCATTTATGTTTATTTTGTTGATTTTTATATATTTTTTATTTCATGCTGAAACGGCTGTGAACATCTTGAATCACTGGTCTCGCTAATTCGTAATGCGAAGGTCGTAGGTTCGACTCCTATTATCGGCACCATTTAAATCAATAAGTTACCCATCATTAGTACCTTCCTTATTTTTTGACTGGGACAAATTTGGGACCGATGGGTTCAGGATCGAGTCTATTTGCCGTGCGTGTTCGGTAAGGTGTTAGGCGCGAGGTGAGCATATCGACGAACCATTTCGATAGACTCCCAGCCTCCCATTTCCTGTAATACTGACAACGGGACTCCGGCCTGAACCAGCCAACTTGCCCAGGTGTGTCTCAAGTCGTGAAATCTGAAATCATCAATACCAGCTCGTCTCAGCGCCGCTTTCCTTGTACACAGATACCCAGCGGTAATGATTTGCAATTCGAAAGAGTTCGTATTTCTCTCCCACAAATATAAATACTGTTTAAAAAGGGGAGAGAAAACATATTTTAATTATCACCAACGTAAATTATTTTTCGACGTTATTAATAGAAGTGAAGGAATAAATAGGCGTATTCTACGATTGCAACAAAAACAACGATATTAATCAGTTTATGACTGATTTGTTGTATTTTATTCTCTTTCATTGGTACTTCCTCGCTTTAAAAAAGAGTGCACTTCGTAAGTGCCTTATATATAAATAGCGAGTTTGGTCAACCAATTTTTTGACATGTATCACAAATTTGAATGGATGTATTACATCAGCCATCTTTTATAGATAATTAATTCCTTAACGGAAACCAGCCTGTTCCTTTCGATACCTGAATTTGATCCCATAGTTTATCCAGAATGGTTAGTTCAGGAACGCGCTGTGGATTAAGGGGGGAATTTCATGACTTCTACCTGATTCAGCTAAAGGTACCCATCACCAGCCTTTTACCGATCGCCGCAAGTGTCAGCCAGCGGAAAGCGCATACGTCATTCGAGTGGTGATTATGGCGGTTAAAGAGAGGAGAAAAGAAATTCTGCAGAAGAAATCCATTCGCGCTATGAAGGTCAACGCTATCAAAACCTGCTTTAATGGCTCTTTTTATGACGTCTTCCGGCTAAAATGATTGTGTCTATAAACACCCTTCATGAGTACGTTTTGAAGGGAATGTTTCTACAAGGAAACCACTAATGCTCAAAGAAAACTTCAATGAACTGCAAATCTTTCTTGTGGTGGCAAGAGAGCGAAGTTTTACCAAAGCGGCGGGCAAACTCGGTGTTTCTCAGTCTGCTCTCAGCCATGCAATTAAGGCACTGGAGGAAAGGTTAAATATCCGCCTCTTAACCCGAACGACCCGTAGCGTGGCCCCTACGGAAGCAGGGGAGAGAATAATTGCCTGTCTGGAGCCGCGTATTGATGAGCTTGAACAGGAACTGGAATCACTTATTCAACTGAACGGCACGCCCTCCGGGAATATCCGTTTATCTGCCGGGGAACATGCCGCGCGAAGTTTGGTCTGGCCGAAGCTAAAACCCTTTCTCAGAGAGTATCCCGAAATCAATGTCGAACTGATGGTGGATAACGGTTTTGTCGATATTGTTGAAGGCCGTTTTGATGCCGGGATACGATTGGGGGAAAATGTTGATAAAGATATGGTAGCGGTCAGGATTGGACCAGATATGCGGATGGCTGTGGTGGGAGCACCGGCGTATTTTGCCGCAAACGCCTTACCTGAAACGCCTCACGAGCTACAAAATCATCAGTGTATCAATATGCGTTTGCCAACTGCCGGTGGAATTTATCACTGGGAGTTTGAACGCGAAGGCAAACCTTTACGTGTCAGAGTTGATGGGCAACTGACGTTTAATCTGCTGCCAGAAAGAATTGATGCCGCGTTATCAGGATTTGGGATCGCTTGTGTTCCTGAAGACATGGTTCAGGAGTATATAAAGTCAGGCAAGCTTATTCAGGTGTTACAGGAGTGGTGTCCCACTTTTCCCGGATATTATCTCTACTACCCCAGCCGTAAGCAGCATCCGCCAGCTTTTGCGCTGTTGATCGATGCACTTCGCTACTCGGAATAACGGGTCCGCATTTTGCTGCTGACCCGTGTGGATATTAACGATCTATGCGAGCCTGGTGCTCAGGCGAGTAACGTTCACCGACGATTTTAATTGTTTCCAGTGACTGGGTTATCTGCTGCATATCTTTCTGCGAAAGAACGATGTCGACAGCGGTCAGATTTTCCTCCAGCCGGTGCAGTTTAGTGGTGCCCGGGATGGGAACAATCCACGGCTTTTGTGCTAACAACCATGCCAGTGCGATTTGCGCAGACGTAACCCTTTTCTCTGCGGCCAGTTCACCTAACAAGGTGACCAGTTTTTCATTGGCTTCAATGGCTTGTGCAGCAAAACGCGGTACGGTGCTACGGTAATCATCTTTGCCGAAAGTGGTTCCCGGCTTAATCGCCCCTGTCAGGAAACCTTTACCTAGTGGGCTGAAGGGGACAAAACCAATCCCCAGTTCCTCCAGCAACGGCAGAATTTCCTGCTCAGGCTCACGCCACCACATGGAATATTCGCTTTGCAGGGCGGTGACAGGTTGTACAGCATGCGCGCGACGAATGGTTTGCGCTCCCGCTTCAGACAGGCCGAAATGTTTGACCTTACCTTCTGCGATTAGATCTTTCACCGTTCCTGCAACATCTTCGATAGGAACATCCGGATCAACACGGTGTTGGTACAGCAGGTCAATAACATCTGTCTTCAGACGACGTAATGATCCTTCAACGGCTTCACGGATATGTTCCGGACGGCTGTTTAAAATCTGCTGCTTATTATCATCGCCGAAGGTAAAACCGAATTTAGTGGCAATCACCACGCGGTTACGAAATGGTTTTAAGGCTTCACCGACCACTTCTTCATTCAGATACGGACCATACACTTCGGCGGTATCGAAGAAGGTGACGCCACGTTCAACCGCAGCACGAATAAGTTCGATAGCCTGACGGGTATCGGTCGCCGGGCCGTAGCCGTGGCTTAAGCCCATGCAACCGAGTCCAAGAGCGGAAACTTCGAGTCCGGAATTACCCAGATAACGTTTTTGCATTGAATGAATACCTCTTGTATTACGGCTTAAACATCAAGTTTGCGGCCAGTCAGCCATTCCACCATCGCTGGGTCGCGGTGAGAGAAGAACGCGCTGGTTGCGGTATCCAGGGCGGTAATTTGCAGCATATCCTCAGGAGTGAGCTCAAAATCGAGAATGTTGATGTTCTCTTCCATGCGCTCTTTGCGCACTGATTTTGCCAGTGAAACAATGCCTCGTTGGTAAATCCAGCGCAGAATAACCTGGCCCACGCTTTTGCCATACTTCTCGCCAATTGCCGTGAGAACAGGATGCTGGAACAGACCATTTTTCCCTTCCGCAAACGGTGCCCAGGCTTCTGGCTGAATGCCACGACTTTGCATCCACGGAACGGCGTGTAGCTGCTGGTTGAAGGGGTTAACTTCAATCTGGTTTACCGCAGGAACGACTTTATTAAAGGCGATAAGGTCAGCCAGTCGGTCAGGGTGGAAGTTGCTGACGCCAATAGCGCGAATTTTACCGGCCTGTTGCAGCTCTTCCATGGCACGCCAGGCTCCGTGGACATCGCCGTATGGCTGGTGAATCAAGTACAGGTCAACGTAATCAAGTTGCAGTCGATTCAGAGAGCGTTCGAACTGGGCTTTGGCCCCTTCGTAACTGGTATCCTGCAACCAGAGTTTCGTGGTGACAAAGAGTTCGTTACGCGCAATGCCGCTTTGTTTCAGCGCATTCCCGACCTGGGTTTCATTCTGGTAAGACGCTGCGGTATCGATCAGGCGGTATCCCGTATCGATCGCATCAATAACGGCTCTTTCGCATTCAGCAGCATCCGTCATCTGGAAGACACCAAAGCCCAGCAAGGGCATTTCAATACCGTTGTTCAGTTTTACAGTTTGCATGACGTTATCCTTCAGCTGTTGTGTAGGAAAAGCATAACGAAAAGTTATTTATGCGATTAGATGGTGTAATTGGCTAGGGTTTATTAGTTGTGTTCATTAATTTAGAGAAGGTTAAGGGCGTTTTGTGCCAGTATCGGAGATTGCAAACCTGCGGGAGAGTTAATTAACGATGGGAATATCTGCCTGATGTTTAATAAAACGCTTCCTTCCCCTTCAGTCGTCGTGAGTTGTTACCTCAGACATGTCGTATGCAAGAATATGCTGGGGGCTGGTGCGTTAGTCATAATAATTCATTATTTTTGCATAGGTTCAATGACATAAATCGGCTATTGGGATCAGGCTGATAATCAGCAAACGGATCGCAGTCAATGAATCCATGTTTGATATAAAGTTGATGGCAGGCAGTAAATCCAGCATGTGTTCCTGTTTCTAAGCTCAGGTGATGAAGGCTTCTGTCACGTGCAACCTGCAAAATATGTCCTAAAATCAGATTTGCTACTCCACGACGTAAAAAATCTGGTGCGGTACGCATCGATTTCAGCTCTCCATGTTTGTTATTCAGCAATTTCAGTGCGCCGATTCCTGCGAGTTGTTCCCCTTCCCATGCTGACCAGAATGTCACTGCCGGATCTTGTAGTTTTTGCACATCCAAAGCATGACTACTTTCAGGTGGCGATTGTTCAAGCATACCGGAAATATGATAAGCCACTAATGCTTGCACTGCTGGATGGGAGAGATCATCTGTTTTGATAGTGAACATGTTTCTGTCTTGTTGGCTGGCTACTTACAATATAGCAACAGGCAGCAATATCTTTGTCTAATAGCAGTTTCTTATGACACCGGACAGTTTATACAACATTGCCTATCTTAATTCTCTGGAAACACCACCAGATGATTAGCTAATAGCAGAGAATTAACTTGCGGATATTGTTGTGTGGTATGAACGTTCCATGATGGAGTTTGAGCTCAATATTCATCAGGTAATTCATTGAAATAAAAGATAATTTTCATAACCAGTAATGTAAGGGCGTAGGTGCTCTCTTATTATCTCATCATTTACGTATTTTCTGACGTCTGCTAAAAACCATAAACTCAGCCTTCTGCCGATCCTTATAGGGAAGTTATGAACTTATCGAAGTAGCAAACTCAGGTTAAACAAGCGTGACTCCTGCTGATCTGTTATCCGAATGAATGCCATCTGCAACAGAGAATTATCTTATTGAAGTTATACAGCATATCTTCCAATAAGTTTTTTCTTATATTCGTTTTTTAAAGTGATGTTACCTCATTGGGTTCATCTAAATAAGGAACAATATATGGTTTGTTTGTAATTCACTGATAAGTAAGTTGTTTTTTTAGTTTTTGTTTTGTGTTTGTTCTAACTTTGTAAATTTTAAATTCATTTAATTAAAATGCTGAATGGATTCAGTCTTGGTTTTTTGAGTTTCTTTTAAATATAAGAAAAATCCGTTACCTGTATACCCAATAAGTATTATTTATTTTACGTGTATCGATAAATGCTGAACGCATGTCCAGGTGTGAATTATATTTTGTGTTGATTTGAGATTTTGAATGAATATAATACGAAATCTTTTCATGGATGCTAATATGTTAAAGATGATGGGGTTATCGCCAGTGTATATATTTTAGGTGAAGTGTTAATCCTATAATGTTCTTATGCTGTTCACCTCATGTGAATTGCAGTTAATATAACGCAGGTGATTTTTTACGTCCTGAATTTCGGGTGTTAACTGGACATTCTGATCTGTATAATATGCTAAGGAAGAGAGAGTTGGATTGTGTAATAATCCGAGTCTCTTGTTAATTATTCTTGCACTCAGCTTATCCGCCGCGAGAGTGATAATTCGGAGTCTGCTGATGCACTTTTTATGATAGTGTGTTCTATGGGTTTGTGTAATTTAAGTGTGTTTCTGGAAGAATTCGGTGCGACAATAAATATCAATTTGCCGCAGGTTCTGTCTGAGAAAGAACAACTGCTGCTTAAATTGTTAATGCAAGGTATGTCTGTTACAGAAATCTCACAATACAGAAACCGTAGTGCAAAGACAATATCTCATCAAAAAAAACAGTTGTATGAAAAGTTGGGTATCCAGAGCGATATTACCTTCTGGCGGGATATCTTCTTTTTGTATAACCCGATGATCATCTCAGCTTCTGGTAACAGTAATAAAAGCTACATAACCGATAATGGCTATCATCATGTTATTACGCCCGAAGCAATCAGCCTGGCGCTGGAAAATCATGAGTTTAAACCCTGGATTCAACCTGTTTTCTGTGCTCAAACCGGTGTTCTGACAGGGTGTGAGATACTCGTCCGCTGGGAGCATCCACAAACAGGAATTATTCCACCAGACCAATTTATTCCTCTGGCGGAATCATCTGGTCTGATTGTTATATTAACCCGACAGTTAATGAAACAAACGGCAGATATATTACTGCCAGTAAAAGATTTGCTGCCTGATAATTTCCATATTGGCATAAATGTTTCTGCTGGTTGTTTTCTGGCACCCGGTTTTGAGCGCGAGTGTCTGAATCTCGTGAATAAACTGGGAACGGATAAAATCAAACTGGTTCTGGAATTGACGGAACGTAACCCAATCCCGGTGACGCCAGAGGCCAGAGCAATATTTGATAGCCTGCATCGGCATAACATTACCTTTGCTCTGGACGATTTTGGTACTGGCTATGCAACCTATCGTTATTTGCAGGCTTTTCCAGTTGATTTTATTAAGATTGATAAATCATTTGTCCAGATGGCGAGTATCGATGAAATCTCCGGGCATATTGTGGACAATATCGTTGAGCTTGCCCGTAAGCCAGGCCTTAGTATTGTGGCGGAAGGCGTCGAAACTCAGGAACAGGCTGATTTGATGATTGGCAAAGGAGTACACTTTTTACAGGGGTATCTCTACTCACCTCCATTGCCTGGTGCGAAATTTATCTCTGACTGGGTTAAAAACAGTGCTGTAGCATAATGATATTGTATCTTTATCCACAGCACTCTCTGTTATACGTGCAGCATCCAATTAGACCGTTGCTGCACGTGTTTTGTTGTTCTGCAACAAACGCCATGTGGCCGCTACCTCCAGTCTGTTAGTAAACCTGTTTTTCTTTCTCTCCAGTATAAGATTTCTCGATAAAATTCCGTGTTTTTACCCTCCCTTTCATCATGAAGTGACCGAAGAGTTTTGCTGCAATATTTGCACGTCAACATGTCGCATCAGTGGGCAGGTAACGGAATAATTGTTCAGAAAAGTTCGCACAAGGAGTCGAAAGTGAAACGCTTAATTTATGTCTTCCTACCTTTATTTCTTGCTGGATGTACAACTGAGTGGGTGCAAAAAAGATCCGATGCAGAAGATCTGCATACCGCAAAAGCCAGCTGTGAAGAGTTAGCTGAAGCGAAATATCCGGTTAAAAATCAGATCGCTCAGGGTACGCATTATGAAAGTATTCAGGAAAAATGTACCGATAAATCAAAATGCGGTGGTAAAAAGTATCGGGAGATCATGCGTCCAGTTACCGATAATTCGATTATTGATGTAAACGAAGATACCCGTGAAGAATGGTTTATGAATTGCATGGAGAAAAAAGGCTGGCATGGGAAAATGAAAGTTATGCTTTAAAGAAAGAGTAACCCAGCGGGTAATAAATATCGTGAGTACATATTACTTAATCTCAATATGTTATCGCTTTGAGTTAGTGAGAGGTTAGCTATACTTTAAATAATGCGACTGGCGTAAAAAATGCCACGGACGTGTTAAACAGCACTTGCCCTCATGTGCTGAGCCATAGATAGCCTGGCAATCTGCACACTTAGTACAAACAGACGTACGATAAGTATAAAAAATAGTCACGCCCTGATGGCTACTTGAGGCCATCAGGGCGAAATTTTCTCTGGCTTATAGCGATTTTTGCATCTGTCTACCATGCTCTTTGTAGATGTTGTTTGAATGAATACAGGCAATATGATGGGGTAACTCCGTTTGCTCAGGGATCTGATAATGCGCAATACACTGCTTCCCATAATCGCGGCGTTGTGTCTGTTTATTGCCGGCGTATCAATCCTGAATATTCAACTCTGGTACTCTGCAAGGGCTGAGAGTCTGGCAGGGGCACGGTATGCTGCCAATAATATCAATAAAATACTCGATGAAGCGGCCCTGGCAACGAGAACAGCAATAACTATCGCTTCAAAAGGATGTGATCCCGAAGAACAATATCAACTGGGCACAGAAGCTGCCTTGAAACCGCATTTGCGCACTATTTTAATCATCAGAAACGGTCAAGTCTGGTGCTCATCATTACCGGGAAATCGTGCATTACTGGCGCGGATCCCAGAAATACCTGAAAGCAATTTACTGCTGGCACCTGCAATCGATACGGTTAACCGATTACCGATTTTGTTGTATCAGACCTTTTCATCGTCCAGCCGAATCCTGGTCACCATTAGCGACCAACATATCCGGGGCGCACTGAATGTGCCTTTAAAGGGCGTATCGTATGCATTACGTGTGGGCGATAGTATTATTGGTTCATCAGGGGATGTTTCTTTAATAAAAGATCATAAGTCTTTTACCAGCAAGGTAAATTCGAAGAAATATCAATTCAGTATTATATATAACCCGCCGCGGTTATTTAGTATTCCGAGAATCATTGATAAAGGTCTGGGGATATTTATTTTTATATTGTTAATATCTTCCGCTACAGCTTATCTAATTAATAAATATATGAAAAAGGATAGTACTCCTGAAGAAACCCTTCGCAGGGCGATTGCTAATGGTGAAATTGTGCCATTTTATCAGCCGGTGGTGAATGGTCTCGAAGGAACATTGCGTGGAGTGGAAGTATTAGCCCGATGGAAACATCCTGTTGCAGGCTATATCTCGCCAGTCGCATTTATCCCACTGGCAGAAAAATCGGGCCTGATCATTCCTCTGACACAAAGTTTAATGCGCCAGGTCGCCAGCCAAATGAATGCTATTTCCAGCAAACTACCAGAAGGCTTCCATGTCGGGATAAACTTCAGTGCATCGCATATCGCATCGGCCACGTTTGTTGAGGAGTGTCTTGAATACAAAAAAAGTTTTAATCGACAGGACCTGAACCTGGTGCTTGAGGTGACCGAACGCGAACAGCTACATGTGGATGAAAGCATGGTACAACGCCTCAATTTTCTGCATGAAAATGGTTTTGTTATCGCACTTGATGACTTTGGTACTGGCTATTCTGGTCTTTCTTATCTCCATGATTTACATATCGATTATATTAAAATTGATCACAGTTTCGTGGGGCGAGTTAATGCCGATCCTGACTCAACCAGAATTCTGGATTGTGTTCTGGATTTGGCACGTAAGCTCTCCATCAGCATTGTTGCCGAAGGTGTGGAAACGAAGGAGCAACTAGACTATCTGAATCAGAACAACATTACTTTTCAGCAGGGATATTATTTTTATAAACCTGTTACTTACATAGAGTTGATCAAAATTATTCTTTCCAAACCCAAAGTAAAAGTCATTGTCGAGTAAATTATTAGGGATTTATTTTTATGCGTAAAATAAATCCTTACTGCATTAAATACTGCATCTTTTAGTTTCCGGATGAAAATAATCCATATTGTTTATTTCCTGAGTGTGATATTAACCACTCAAAACAGAGTAAATAAAATCAACAAAATCATGCAATTAGAGCGTGATTGTGATTTTTATTGAATACTGGTTATCCAATTTTCGTTATATTGATCACAATATCCTTCTTTTCATGATGATCTAAAAATAAATATTAAATATTGTGGTCAGGCCGCTAGACCACAACAAGAGGAAATATCATGAAAAGAAAAACAATGGGATGGCTTATCGTTTTTCTTCTGTTTATAGTTTACATGCTGAACTATATGGATCGTTCTGCATTATCGATTACGGCCCCACTTATTGAAAAAGAGTTAGGCTTTAATGCTGCTGAAATGGGGATGATTTTCAGCGCATTTTTCGTTGGTTATGCTTTATTTAACTTCATTGGCGGTTGGGCCAGTGACAAAGTTGGACCGAAAACAGTATTTTTGGTTGCTGCACTGTTATGGTCTGTTTTTTGTGGTATGACCGGCCTGGTCACCGGGTTATGGACGATGCTTGCCGTACGCGTTTTATTTGGTATGGCAGAAGGCCCGGTTAGTGCAGCAGGCAATAAAATTATTAATAACTGGATCTCGCGTAAAGAGTCGGCAACAGCCATCGGTATTTTTAGTGCTGGTTCACCACTTGGCGGTGCTATTTCTGGTCCGGTTGTTGGCTTATTGGCGATATCACTTGGCTGGCGTCCGGCATTTGGCATCATCTTTATATTTGGCCTGGTTTGGGTATTACTGTGGTACTTCTTTGTCAGTGATAAACCGTCAAAAAGTAAACGTCTGGCAGCTGAAGAGCGTGTCGATTTTGAAAATCATGACGATATTATTCTGGCCGAAGATGGTAAAGGTACGCCTTCGCTGGGTTATTACATGAAACAGCCGATGGTATGGGCGACTACTCTGGCATTCTTTAGCTACAACTATATTCTGTTTTTCTTTCTTACCTGGTTCCCAAGCTATTTGAACCATTCGTTACACCTTGATATTAAAGAAATTAGTATTGCAACTGTTATCCCGTGGGTTATTGGTGCAATCGGCATGGTGCTAGGTGGCGTTTGCTCTGACTTTATTTATCGCATTACGGGAAATGCCTTACTTTCTCGCCGCTTAATTCTCGGTATTTGCCTTGCGGGGGCCGCAGTCTGTGTCGCAGTTTCCGGAACGGTTACCACTATTGGTAGTGCAGTTACGCTGATGTCGGTTTCCTTATTCCTGCTTTATTTAACTGGACCTATTTATTGGGCTGTTATTCAGGATGTGGTGCATAAAGATAAAGTAGGTAGCGTAGGCGGTGCGATGCACGGGCTGGCAAATATTTCCGGCATTATTGGTCCATTGGTAACCGGTTTTATTGTTCAGTTCAGCGGTAAATATGATTACGCATTCTATCTGGCAGGTGCCATAGCAATTGTTTCAAGTCTGCTGGTATTCGTATTTGTTAAAAATAAAGGATTGAAAGTCAATGAAAGTCAAAGCTGTGTACATCAATAAACCTGGTGAAATTGCCACTCGCCTGGTCGATTATCCGGTAAAAAAAGATAATGAAGTTTTAATTAAAGTGGATGCAGCGGGGATTTGTGGTTCTGACATCGGTGCATTTCGTGGCACTAACCCACTGGTAACTTATCCGCGAATTATTGGACATGAAGTCACCGGGATTGTTCTGGAAACTGGTAAGGGGATGCCAGAAGATATTAAGCAGGGCGACCGGGTTATTGTAGATCCCTATATTTATTGCGGTCACTGTTATCCATGTTCTGTCGGCAGAACTAATTGCTGTGAGAACTTAAAAGTCATCGGCGTACATATTGATGGCGCTATGCAAGAAGTGGTTGCGCATCCGGCTCACTTAATTCACAAAATTCCTGACAATGTACCATCAGAAATGGCGCCACTGGCTGAACCCTTAACTATTGCCCTGCACGCATTACATCGGGCGCAATTGAAAGCAGGTGAACATGTCGTCATTATTGGTGCTGGTGCCATTGGACTTATGGCGGCACTGAGTGCGTTGCGCTATCACGCAACCCCCATTCTGGTTGATATTGTCGATGAACGGTTGCAATACGCACAATCGCTCGGTGTGCCTTACGTAGTTAACTCCGCAAAAGCTAACGTTGTTGAGGCAGTGAAAGATATTACACAAGGGACGATGGCTCAGGTTGTGGTGGAAGCCTCTGGTGCAAATAGCGCGATCAGAAGTACCCTGGATCTGGCCTCATTTGCCGGGCGTATTGCCTATACGGGTTGGCCAAAACAGGAAACATCGTTACCAACTAATTTGATCACCTTTAAAGAACTGGATTTACGCGGTTCCCGTACCAGTGCCGGTGAATTTGAAGAAGCTCTGCAAATGTTATCAACGCTGAATATTAATCCGGCAGATATCGTGAGTAAAGTCGTGACAATTGATGAAGTTCCTGAGGCTGTTAAAGAGTTAGATCAATTCCCGGAACGCCATCTGAAAATTAACGTGAAATTCATTTAATTAGCAAAAATCAAAACGCGTAGTGAATTCACTACGCGTTTTTTTAGCGCAGAAAAGGTTAATAACCAATTATTTCTCGCACATACTTCAAATGTAGCAGTGCCTGTTGCAAGGCATTGTCTGCATCTCCTGCTCGAATCGCCTCAATGATTGCTTTATGCTGTTGATTAAGGTTGATAAGTACATTCTTATCGCCGGAACGTTTATCCAGCCCGGCATAGGGTATATTGATGCGCTGCTCCCAAAGCATCCGTGACATATCTAATAACACCCGATTATGACTGGCTTCAGAAATGGCCAGATGAAACTGCTTATCAAGCGTATAAAATTCAGCCACATTATTTTCGTTAATGGCATTTTCCATTCGTAAATAAAGTGCCTCAATTTTATTAATCATTGTTTCATTATTAGCCAGTGCTGCAAGTCGGGCACAATGACTATCAACTAAATCACGGGTATAAAGAATTTCTTCGATAGTGTAATCGACAGGAGGGTGTTTTTTATCGCTGACAATCACCCCATTTCCAGACTGAATAATAATCCAGCCAGATATCTCCAGAACAATAAGCGCTTCTCTTAGCGATGAACGACTAACCCCCAGTTGTTTCGCCAGTTCACGTTCTGGAGGTAAAAAGCTACCTGGTGGAAACACATTATCATTGATGAGCTTAATAATAAGATTCGCTATCTTTTGATAGAGCCTTTCCTGTTTAATTTCTGGAATTAGCATGTGCCTCCCGCTCGATTTTATCGTTAGTTATCCAACGAATTATCATACCATCCCTGGTTCGGATCTACTGCTTTCGAGTGACAATGACGAAAAATCAGCCGTTTGTCATATGTGGCTGGAAGACTTCTACCCGGTTTCGGCCCTGACTTTTGGCGTAATAAAGTGCACTATCTGCCTTTTCTATCAATAGCTTATAGTCAGGATGATAATCATATTCGGCGACGCCAATACTGACCGTGACCGAAAAACTTTCACTGGCTGAAGCCTGGATACGCAAACCAGCCATTTTGTTACGTAGATTTTCGAGAATAATTTTGGCTTGTGATAATTCTGTTTCGACAAGCAAAATCATAAATTCTTCGCCACCATAGCGGAAAACATAATCACTGCTGCGAATATGTTCATAAATCATCGCAGAGACATTTTTCAGCGTATTATCCCCGGCATTATGCCCATAACGATCATTAATTTGCTTGAAGTAATCAATATCCAGCATGGCGAGGGCGAACGGTTTACGTGAGTGCAGGGCGATAGAGATTTCCCGCCGCATAATCGTCGGAATAAAGCGCCGATTTAATAGTTGTGTCAGAGAATCTTTACCGTTTTCTTCTTTTACCAGATCTTCAAACATGGAAGAGAGTAAAATATGAATTTGCGCCGTTAACTGGCGAATTTCCTGCAATAACTTCAGACGTTCGTCTGTGGTCAGTTGCGCGTGCAGGGGAAGCTCTTGTTTCAGATGGTGGTCGATCTTTTTCATCAACGTTTCCATCCCGGAAAGCAACACGCTTTTACCCAGAATATGCTTCCCTTTATGAGCAAACCACATGCCAAATTCAGATTTAGACAAGAAGACCAGGTCTTTTATGGGTAAGCCAGTCGCAATATTGTAGATAAATTGGTTTTCCCAGTCGGTGAGAGAACGAATTTGTCTTTCCCGTTCCACGTTTATATCGTCATAGATAGTCAACAAGCGGTATTGCTCTTCGGCATTGACTGAATTTTGCACGCTTGGCGAGTAAGATGCCGTCATTGCTTCTATGGCTGTATCAATTGCCAGGCCGCTAAAACAAATGGCGTCGGTAATGATATGTGCGGCAGCCACTTTTCGCAGCGCGAGGATTTGATAAAGTTCTTCTTTGATTTTTCGTGCAGCCCGAGCGACCAGATCGATAGGTAAACCGATGCGCGCATGAACGATGCCAATTTCATGCTGCTTTGCTAACAGTTCATGTAAATCTTGCTGCGAGCTGCCCAGTACTGCACGTAACCAGTGAAACATGCTGCTACTAAGGCGGCTGTTAACCTGCTCAGTATTCAGGAACAGGGCACTTTCAGTGTGCGACAACATGTAATCATAAAAAATAGTTACCAGATGGTGTAACTCTTTGTCACTTAATGACAACAGCAGTTCATGTGCGGCAACTGGTGTTTGATTAATGAGTGTTTGCCATTCTGTAAAAAGAAGATCGTCGCTACCGGATTCAACCTGTTCCATTGTGCTACCTGCCATTAATAAATCTCGGTGATATTACGGGCATTTTTCGCGCAATGGTCAAGGAGGATTTTGCCGGAAGAACGCATTGTGAATTGCACGTTAAACGGGCGTATCCGAAGCTTTAACGATGCGTCATACCCTCGTAAATCAGACGGAGTGCAAACATACCAATTACCGCCCCAATAACCCGACTGGCAATTCGTTGTATTCTTCCGTAAGCGCGGCGTACAGCGGGTAATGAAAAGGCCTGGCTGAGAAAAATCCGCCAGATAACCGAAGAGAATACTATTCCGCCCCATGCCAGCAATCGAGCCCAGGCAGGTGTTTCAGCATTCAGGGTGACGGAGAAAATACTGATAAAAAACAGTACAGTTTGCGGATTGGAGAGATCAGTCAGCAATCCCCGACGAAAAAAAACATACCAGGGCGCGCTGAGTGGTGAGTGCAGAGTGGATATTTGCGGCGTAGCCTGATGGCGAATGCTATTCCATGCAAACCACAACAGATAAGCGCCGCCAGCGATCTTAATCATCGCAAACAATTCTGCGCTTTGGGTGATTAACGTTGCCATACCAAACAATCCCAGCCCGGAATAAAACGCATCACCCAGTGCCACACCAAGCCCCGTTAGCACGCCCGCTCTCCGACCAGAAGCCAGACTGGTCTGCACCACGACAAACAGGTTTGCCCCAGGATTAAAAAAGGTAATGACGAACAAACCAACGGTAAGAAAAACGGCGTGCAGAGGTTCCATAAGGAGTCATTCCATAAATATGATGAATAACTTCATCATATTTCTGTAAAAATCGACCCGGTGCGAGAATGATCACAAACGTCTAATTTTCCTGCTTCTGGCTTTTTTATCCTGGCTGAACTAATTATTAATCGACCCGGATTTTCTGAGGGTGATAGCGTGATAACTCATCTGGAGCAAAAAATATGAAAACGATGTCTAAATTGTTAATCGGTGCGTTAGCGTTTGCCGTTACCAACGTTTATGCCGCAGAATTAATGACCAAAGCGGAATTTGAAAAAGTTGCATCGCAGTACGAAAAAATAGGTGATATTTCAACCAGTAATGAAATGTCGACCGCAGATGCGAAAGAAGATCTGATCAAAAAAGCGGATGAAAAAGGGGCTGATGTGTTGGTGCTGACCTCTGGTCAAACTGACAATAAGATCCACGGCACGGCAAATATTTATAAGAAGAAATAATTCTGCACCCCATGTAAACATGCCCGATGCGTAAGTTTATCGGTGATCATCTATTGAAATTTATGCCGGATAAAGCGTTATCGCTGGATTCGGCATTTCAGTTTTTCAGCCGCCGCCAGAATGTCGTTCGGCTGATACCTAAATAATTGGCCGCGGCTGTTTTATCGCCATTAAATTTCTCCAGTGCCTGTTGTGGCGTCAGTAAGCATGGACCGGGAGTTTCCGCCGACTCGCGCGCCAGTTCCGGCAGTAGCAACTGCAAAAATTGCGGCGTTAAATCCGGCGTCGGTTCCACACTTAAAAATAGCGCCAGTCGTTCCATCATATTGCGCAGTTCACGAATATTTCCCGGCCAGTTGTAGCGCAACAGCACAGTTTCACTTGCCTCTAATCCCTGACGTAACGCGGAAGAAAATGGCGCAGTAAGTGCCGCCAGTGACACTTTCAAAAAGCTTTCCGCCAGCGGCAGAATATCCGCCACCCGCTCGCGTAGCGGCGGCAATTGCAGACGCAAAATACTCAGTCGATAAAACAGATCACGGCGAAAACTCCCTTGCTGCATATCCTCTTCGAGATTGCAGTGAGTGGCGCTAATAACCCGTACATCCACCGGAACAGGCTGATGCCCGCCGACGCGGGTGACCTCTTTTTCTTCCAGCACCCGCAGCAGCCGGGTCTGCAACGGCAGCGGCATTTCGCCTATCTCGTCAAGAAACAGCGTGCCACCGTGGGCGATTTCAAACAGCCCGGCGCGTCCTCCGCGTCGCGAGCCGGTAAACGCCCCTTCCTCATAGCCAAACAGTTCCGCCTCCAGCAGCGATTCGGCAATCGCCCCACAGTTGACGGCAACAAAAGGATGCGACTTTTTGCCCTGTCGCGCATCGTGGCGGGCAAAATATTCCCGATGAATCGCCTGGGCCGCCAGTTCTTTGCCCGTCCCCGTTTCCCCTTCAATCAACACCGCCGCACTGGAACGGGCATACAGCAAAATAGTCTGCCGCACCTGTTCCATCTGTGGTGATTGACCGAGCATATCGCCCAGCACGTAACGAGTACGCAGGGCATTGCGGGTAGCATCGTGCGCGTTATGCCGTAGAGACATGCGCGTCATATCCAGCGCATCGCTGAACGCCTGGCGTACGGTGGCGGCGGAATAAATAAAAATTCCGGTCATCCCGGCCTCTTCTGCCAGATCGGTAATCAGCCCTGCGCCGACCACCGCTTCGGTGCCGTTGGCTTTCAACTCATTGATTTGCCCGCGGGCGTCTTCTTCGGTGATGTAGCTACGTTGGTCGAGGCGCAAACTAAAGGTTTTTTGAAACGCTACCAATGCCGGAATGGTTTCCTGATAGGTGACAACGCCGATAGAAGAGGTGAGTTTTCCGGCTTTTGCCAGTGCCTGTAACACATCGTAGCCGCTCGGTTTTATCAGAATTACCGGTACCGACAGGCGGCTTTTCAGGTACGCGCCGTTAGAGCCAGCGGCAATGATGGCGTCGCAGCGTTCGCTGGCCAGTTTTTTGCGGATGTAGGCCACCGCTTTTTCAAAGCCAAGCTGGATAGGGGTAATGTTTGCCAGGTGATCAAACTCGAGGCTGATATCGCGAAATAGCTCGAACAGGCGCGTTACAGATACCGTCCAGATAACCGGTTTGTCGTCATTCAGCCGTGGTGGATGTGCCATAGCGCACCGCAAAGTTAAGAAACCGAATAATGGGTTTAGTCTTGTTTCATAATTGTTGCAATGAAACGCAGTGAAACATTGCCTGAAACGTTAACTGAAACGCATATTTGCGGATCACTTCATGATTTTATCTCTAACAAATTGAAATTAAACATTTAATTTTATTCAGACAATTGTGGCATACCCCTTGCTTTGTCTTTATCAACGTAAATAACAAGTTGATAACAAAGGATGGGCTATGTCTCTACACTCTCCAGGTAAAGCGTTTCGCGCTGCACTGTCTAAAGAAAATCCATTGCAGATTGTCGGCACCATCAACGCTAATCATGCGCTGTTGGCCCAGCGTGCCGGATATCAGGCGATTTATCTTTCCGGTGGTGGCGTGGCGGCAGGTTCGCTGGGGTTGCCGGATCTCGGTATTTCTACTCTTGATGATGTGCTGACTGATATTCGCCGTATCACCGACGTCTGCTCGCTGCCGCTGCTGGTGGATGCGGATATCGGTTTTGGCTCTTCGGCTTTTAACGTTGCCCGCACTGTGAAATCGATGATTAAAGCCGGTGCGGCGGGCTTACATATTGAAGATCAGGTTGGTGCAAAACGCTGCGGACATCGTCCGAACAAAGCGATCGTTTCAAAAGAAGAAATGGTGGATCGGATCCGCGCGGCGGTGGATGCGAAAACCGATCCTGATTTTGTGATCATGGCGCGCACCGATGCGCTGGCGGTTGAAGGGCTGGATGCGGCGATCGAGCGTGCGCAGGCCTATGTTGAAGCGGGTGCCGAGATGTTGTTCCCGGAAGCAATTACCGAACTCGCCATGTACCGCCAGTTTGCCGATGCGGTGCAGGTGCCGATCCTTGCCAACATTACTGAATTTGGTGCTACGCCGCTGTTTACCACCGACGAATTACGCAGCGCCCATGTCGCAATGGCGCTGTATCCCCTTTCTGCTTTCCGCGCCATGAACCGTGCCGCTGAACATGTCTACAACGTCCTGCGCCAGGAAGGCACGCAGAAAAGTGTCATCGACACCATGCAGACCCGCAACGAGCTGTATGAAAGCATCAACTACTACCAGTACGAAGAGAAGCTCGACGACCTGTTTGCCCGTAGCCAGGCGAAATAAAACACAACGAAAAATATCTCGACCCTACAAATGACGAGGACAACATGAGCGATATAACGATCCTGCAAAACAGTACCCATATCATTAAACCGAAAAAATCTGTGGCACTTTCTGGCGTTCCGGCGGGCAATACGGCGCTGTGTACGGTGGGTAAAAGTGGCAACGACCTGCATTACCGCGGCTACGATATTCTTGATCTGGCAGAACATTGCGAATTTGAAGAAGTGGCGCATCTGCTGATCCACGGCAAACTGCCTACCCGTGACGAACTCGCCGCCTACAAAACAAAACTGAAAGCCCTGCGCGGCTTACCGGCTAACGTGCGTACTGTGCTGGAAGCCTTACCAGCGGCGTCGCACCCGATGGATGTTATGCGCACCGGGGTTTCCGCGCTCGGCTGCACGCTGCCAGAAAAAGAGGGGCATACCGTTTCTGGCGCGCGGGATATTGCCGACAAACTGCTGGCGTCGCTTAGCTCGATTCTTCTCTACTGGTATCACTACAGTCACAATGGCGAACGCATCCAGCCGGAAACCGATGACGACTCCATCGGCGGCCACTTCCTGCATTTGCTGCACGGCGAAAAGCCGTCGCAAAGCTGGGAAAAGGCGATGCATATTTCGCTGGTGCTGTACGCCGAACACGAGTTTAACGCCTCCACCTTTACCAGCCGGGTGATTGCGGGCACCGGCTCTGACATGTATTCAGCCATTATCGGCGCGATTGGCGCACTGCGCGGGCCGAAACACGGCGGGGCGAATGAAGTGTCGCTGGAGATCCAGCAACGCTACGAAACGCCGGACGAAGCCGAAGCTGATATCCGCAAGCGGGTTGAAAACAAAGAAGTGGTCATTGGTTTTGGGCATCCGGTTTATACCATCGCCGACCCGCGTCATCAGGTGATCAAACGTGTGGCGAAGCAGCTCTCGCAGGAAGGCGGCTCGCTGAAGATGTACAACATCGCCGATCGTCTGGAAGCGGTGATGTGGGAGAGCAAAAAGATGTTCCCCAATCTCGACTGGTTCTCCGCTGTTTCCTACAACATGATGGGCGTTCCCACCGAGATGTTCACGCCACTGTTTGTTATCGCCCGCGTCACCGGCTGGGCGGCGCACATTATCGAACAACGTCAGGACAACAAAATTATCCGTCCTTCCGCCAATTACGTTGGACCGGAAGAGCGACCGTTTGTCGCGCTGGATAAGCGCCAGTAAACCTCTACGAATAACAAGAAGGAAACGTACCCAATGTCAGCTCAAATTAACAACATCCGCCCGGAATTCGACCGTGAAATCGTTGATATCGTCGATTACGTCATGAACTACGAAATCAGCTCCAGAGTGGCCTACGACACCGCCCATTACTGCCTGCTTGACACTCTCGGCTGCGGTCTGGAAGCTCTCGAATACCCGGCCTGTAAAAAACTGCTGGGGCCAATTGTCCCCGGCACCGTCGTACCTAACGGTGTGCGCGTCCCCGGAACCCAGTTCCAGCTCGATCCCGTCCAGGCGGCATTTAACATCGGCGCGATGATTCGCTGGCTCGATTTTAACGATACCTGGCTGGCGGCGGAGTGGGGTCATCCTTCCGACAACCTCGGCGGCATTCTGGCAACGGCAGACTGGCTTTCACGCAACGCGGTCGCCAGCGGCAAAGCGCCGTTGACCATGAAACAGGTGCTGACCGCAATGATTAAAGCCCATGAAATTCAGGGCTGCATCGCGCTGGAAAACTCCTTTAATCGCGTCGGCCTTGACCACGTTCTGTTAGTGAAAGTGGCTTCCACCGCCGTGGTCGCCGAAATGCTTGGCCTGACCCGTGATGAAATCCTCAACGCCGTTTCGCTGGCATGGGTAGACGGACAGTCGCTGCGCACCTACCGCCATGCGCCGAACACCGGCACGCGTAAATCCTGGGCGGCGGGCGATGCTACATCCCGCGCGGTACGTCTGGCGCTGATGGCGAAAACGGGCGAAATGGGTTACCCGTCAGCTCTGACCGCGCCGGTGTGGGGCTTCTACGACGTCTCCTTTAAAGGTGAATCGTTCCGCTTCCAGCGTCCGTACGGTTCTTACGTCATGGAGAATGTGCTGTTCAAAATCTCCTTCCCGGCGGAGTTCCACTCCCAGACGGCAGTTGAAGCGGCGATGACGCTCTATGAACAGATGCAGGCAGCAGGCAAAACGGCGGCGGATATCGAAAAAGTGACCATTCGCACCCACGAAGCCTGTATTCGCATCATCGACAAAAAAGGGCCGCTCAATAACCCGGCTGACCGCGACCACTGCATTCAGTATATGGTGGCGATCCCACTGCTGTTCGGGCGCTTAACGGCAGCAGATTACGAAGAAAACGTCGCGCAAGATAAACGCATCGACGCCCTGCGCGAGAAGATCAATTGCTTTGAAGATCCGGCATTTACCGCTGACTACCACGACCCGGAAAAACGCGCCATCGCCAATGCCATTACCCTTGAGTTTACCGACGGTACGCGATTTGAAGAAGTGGTGGTGGAGTACCCAATTGGTCATGCTCGTCGCCGCCATGACGGTATTCCGAAACTGGTCGATAAATTCAAAATCAACCTCGCGCGCCAGTTCCCGACTCGACAGCAGCAGCGCATTCTGGACGTTTCTCTCGACAGAGCTCGCCTGGAACAGATGCCGGTCAATGAGTATCTCGACCTGTACGTCATTTAAGTAAACGGCGGTAAGGCGTAAGTTCAACAGGAGAGCATTATGTCTTTTAGCGAATTTTATCAGCGTTCGATTAACGAACCGGAGCAATTCTGGGCCGAGCAGGCCCGGCGTATTGACTGGCAGACGCCCTTTACGCAAACGCTCGATCACAGCAATCCGCCGTTTGCCCGTTGGTTTTGTGAAGGCCGAACCAATTTGTGCCACAACGCCATCGACCGCTGGCTGGAGAAACAGCCAGAGGCGCTGGCATTAATTGCCGTCTCTTCGGAAACAGAAGAAGAGCGCACCTTTACCTTTCGCCAGTTGCATGACGAAGTGAACGCGGTGGCGTCAATGCTGCGCTCACTGGGCGTACGGCGTGGCGATCGGGTGCTGGTGTATATGCCGATGATTGCCGAAGCGCATATTACCCTGCTGGCCTGCGCGCGCATTGGCGCTATTCACTCGGTAGTGTTTGGTGGATTTGCCTCGCACAGCGTGGCTGCGCGGATTGATGACGCTAAACCGGTGCTGATTGTCTCGGCAGATGCCGGAGCGCGCGGTGGCAAAATCATTCCCTATAAAAAATTGCTCGACGATGCGATAAGCCAGGCGCAGCATCAGCCGCGCCACGTTTTGCTGGTGGATCGCGGGCTGGCGAAAATGGCGCGCGTTACCGGACGGGATGTCGATTTCGCGTCGTTGCGCCATCAACACATCGGCGCGCGGGTGCCGGTGGCGTGGCTGGAATCCAACGAAACCTCCTGCATTCTCTACACCTCCGGCACGACCGGCAAACCAAAAGGTGTGCAGCGTGACGTCGGCGGTTATGCGGTGGCGCTGGCGACCTCAATGGACACCATTTTTGGTGGTAAAGCGGGCGGTGTGTTCTTCTGTGCGTCAGATATCGGCTGGGTAGTGGGGCATTCGTATATCGTCTACGCGCCGCTGCTGGCGGGGATGGCGACCATTGTTTACGAAGGATTACCGACCTGGCCTGACTGCGGCGTGTGGTGGAAAATCGTCGAGAAATATCAGGTTAGCCGGATGTTCTCAGCGCCGACCGCCATCCGCGTGCTGAAAAAATTCCCTACCGCTGAAATTCGCAAACACGATCTCTCGTCGCTGGAAGTGCTCTATCTGGCGGGAGAACCGCTGGATGAGCCGACTGCCAGTTGGGTGAGCAATACGCTGGATGTGCCGGTCATCGACAACTACTGGCAGACTGAATCCGGCTGGCCGATTATGGCGATTGCTCGTGGTCTGGACGACAGGCCGACACGTCTGGGAAGCCCCGGCGTGCCGATGTATGGATACAACGTGCAGTTGCTCAATGAAGTCACCGGCGAACCGTGCGGTGTCAACGAGAAAGGGATGGTAGTGGTGGAAGGGCCGCTGCCGCCGGGGTGTATTCAAACCATCTGGGGCGATGACGACCGCTTTGTGAAGACGTATTGGTCGTTATTTTCCCGTCCGGTGTACGCCACCTTTGACTGGGGCATCCGCGATGCTGACGGTTATCACTTTATTCTCGGGCGTACTGACGATGTGATTAATGTTGCCGGGCATCGGCTTGGCACACGCGAGATTGAAGAGAGTATCTCCAGTCATCCGGGCGTTGCTGAAGTGGCGGTGGTTGGGGTGAAAGATGCACTGAAAGGGCAGGTGGCGGTGGCGTTTGTCATTCCGAAAGAGAGCGACAGTCTGGAAGATCGCGAGGTGGCGCACTCGCAAGAGAAGGCGATTATGGCGCTGGTGGACAGCCAGATTGGCAACTTTGGTCGCCCGGCGCACGTCTGGTTTGTCTCGCAATTACCGAAAACGCGATCCGGAAAAATGCTGCGCCGCACGATCCAGGCGATTTGTGAAGGACGCGATCCGGGGGATCTGACGACTATTGATGATCCTGCGTCGTTGGATCAGATCCGCCAGGCGATGGAAGAGTAAGGTATTGTCGGATGCTTCGCGTGACGCATCCGACATTTATCGCCAGCTCACCTGATAATAATAACGACCAGCGTTCAATAAAAACTCCGGCGAAACTGACGGGCTCCATGAGTCATCACCGCCAACTCCCATATGAAAACCATCGATATTAAGCCATGTGCCTTCTTCCGCTTGTAGCAGATGGCGATGGCTGGTCTCCATGAGTTGCTTTTGGCTATAACGGCTGATATTGAACTGAAAGTCGCCTCGCCATTGGTGTGAGCCATAATTCAATTCGCGAGTGCCACAACGCAGACCGTTTTCACTGGGGAAGACGTAGGGTGTATACATCGCTGACAATGGTCGCTCCCAGCGGTCATAACAGGCTGCACTTAGTCTGTCTGGGTAGTTTTCTTCCGGGCCTAATCCCAGCCAGTTTACGCGCTCTGCCACTTGCGCCAGTTGGCAGGTGAGGCCAACACGTGCCGGATGCGGTGTATCGCTTGCAACCTCAACATTAACAGCAATGAACATCTCACCATGCCCATCAATACGATAGGTTTTTCGGCTGATAAACAGCGTCTTACCCTGATACTGCCAGGCATGTGCAGTGGTTATCAGTACCGACTGTGAAAGCGCCTGTGCTTCACATTGCAGTAATAACACCTCTGGCTGGTAATGCCCGGCGGCTTTCCAGCGTTCCACCCAGGCGTTAGGATCAATATGGTGGGCTTCGCTGACACCAATATCGTTGTCCAGCGGCGCACGGGTAAATTGATCCATAAGCGGAGACAATAACTGCGGCTGGTCATCAAGCCAGTATTGGCTGAGAAAACCTGAATGGCGGTTAAATTGCCAACGTTTATGACCTGACTCCACGCTAAAAAAAGCATCATCAATTGATAAATCAGGTGTACAGGAAGCCGCAGTTGGGGATTCAGTAGAAAGATTTTCAGCAATCAGCCACTGCTGCCAGGCGCTGATATGACCCGCTTCAGACCAGGCTGTTGCGTTAGGTTGTATCACTTGTACGGTTAGCCATAGTTGCCCAGGCATTTGCGAAAGAGGGTATTCAGGCAAGGTGATAACTTGAGTGCTACATGCTGCGATATCCAGAGACTCTTCGCCACTCGCCACAGTGTTACCATCCCACGCTAGCGACCATTGCAGGATCTCATTATCGCTGTGGCGGAACATGTATTCACTGGTGACTTCAATTTTCCGTTCGAGCAGCCTGAACTGGAAAAATTGTTGAGCATGTTTCGCCTCCGTTAGTGCCGGATGCGGCGTGCGATCGGCAAAGACCAGACCGTTCATACAGAACTGACGGTCATTAGGCGTATCACCAAAATCACCGCCGTAAGCCGACCACGGATGACCCTCTTCATCATATTTAATCAGCGACTGATCTACCCAGTCCCAGACAAAACCACCTTGTAAACGCGGATACTGACGAAATGCCTGCCAGTATTTGCTAAAGCCGCCGAGGCTGTTCCCCATCGCGTGGGCGTATTCGCAGAGTATTAACGGGCGTTGTTCACCAGGTAGTGAAAGCCATTTTTTAATCGACCATTTTGGCACTGCCGGGAAGGGCTGATCTTCATCGACACGGGCGTACATCGGGCAAATGATATCGGTTGCCGCCGTGTTTGCTCCTCCACCTTCATACTGCACCGGGCGGGAAGGATCGGTTGATTTTACCCAGCGATAAAGCGCATCGTGATTTGCACCATGACCAGACTCATTACCCAATGACCAGATTATAATGCAGGGATGATTGCGGTCTCGCTGTACCATCCGTGTTACGCGCTGGCTCATGGCGGGTAACCACTGTGGATCATCACTCAGACGGTTCATCGGCACCATGCCGTGGGTTTCGATATTTGCCTCATCAACCACATATAGCCCGTACTGGTCACAAAGTGTGTACCACAAAGGATGATTAGGGTAATGCGAACAGCGGACAGCATTGAAGTTATTCTGCTTCATCAGCAGGATATCTTGCAGCATGGTTTCACGGTCCATCACCTGCCCATGCAGCGGATGATGCTCATGGCGGTTCACTCCACGAATCAGCAACGGTTTTCCGTTAAGCAGCAATAACCCGTTTTCAATTTTGACCTGACGAAAACCGACATCACACGCTTCGGCTTCTATCAAAGTGCCGTCAGCGGTTTGTAACAAGAATACGACGCGGTAAAGGTTGGGCGTTTCCGCACTCCAGAGTGCAGGTCTTTCCACTGAAAGACGTAACGTTACTCGATCGTTATATGCGCCGCGCTCATCAATAATTTCACTGCCAGGTGGCGCGGTTTCTTCATCAATCAGCGTCTCTCCCTGCCACAATTGCACTGTGACAAGCAGCTCTCTGACGTCGTCGCTGTTGATTCTGACCTCTGCCTCCAGAGCTGCCCGGCTAAAATCATCGTTAAAGTGCGTATTCACATACATATCGTTGATTTGACTGGTAGGTTTATGCAGCAGTGTAACGTCACGAAAAATACCACTCATCCGCCACATATCCTGATCTTCCAGGTAGCTACCGTCACACCAGCGCAGCACCATTACCGCCAGGCGGTTTTCGCCTTCCTGCAAGAAGTCACTGAGATCAAACTCAGAAGGGAGGCGGCTATCCTGGGAATAACCTACCCAACAGCCGTTACACCACAAATGAAATGCGGAATTGACACCATCAAAAATTATTCGTGTCTGCCCTGACTGCCGCCAGGCGTCATCCACCGTAAAGATAACTGAATAACAACCCGTGGGATTTTCCACAGGAACAAAAGGGGGATTAACCGGAATTGGGTAGGTGATGTTGGTGTAAATTGGCGCGTCGTAGCCATCCATCTGCCAGCATGAAGGTACGGTCACCGTGTCAGCATTGTCGGTGTCGTACAACAACCAACTCTCCGGTACGGCTTCCGGGAACGGATACCATGTAAATCGCCATTCGCCGTTCAGGTTAAGCACACTACCGGAAGGCAGGTTATTGCGAGCGTCTTCAGCACTGCGCCAGCTGCTAAAAGGGGGATGCGCTGCCAGGCGGTTGAGTTGACTTATCGCCGGGTTTTCCCAGTCGCGACGATGTAAGACAGCTGCAAGTGAATCCGTATTCAAGGGCATGGCGGTATCCTGAGATAAAGTCGTCTGCTGGCTATCTTGCCATAGGCTATAAATAAGCGTCTTATTCAGTGTGCAAATGTGTGCGCGAGGACGAATTGTCTGTAACAAGTATGAGAAGAGGAGGGGCGTTACAACTTTCGTATTAATGCCGGGGCGTTTTTTCACTGCCAGAGTTTAACTAAAAGCCGAAAACGGAGGTGTTATGAGTTGGCGACCCTGGCTGTATGTCATTGTTACACCCAAACCTTTACTCAGCCCCCGGCGCGGACATTTACGTCTGGTACGCTGATAAGGAAAAATGCCGCCAGTGTTCCAGGCGGCAGAGGAATCAGAATTCCAGGCGGTTGTCGTCTGGTTCACGCCAGCAATGCAGTATTTCAAGTTGCCTGTCTGCGACTCGAATTATATAGCGTATAAGATCCTTTTAAAGAATCATTTTATGAATGACAAAACCTTCACTCAGGGGGATGTTAACCTGATGACCACGAAATTGTGCGACAGCCCGCAGTCGCTCCGGGTGCATATAGTCGTGCTGGCTTTGGCTTTTATGTTTTTTTAATGCCGCGAGCTTCAATGTGAAATATTCTTCATCCACTGATTCAAAAACTTGTGGAATAAATGAAAGCCAGGTGCCTGGCGTTTCATAGCCGAAAATCTGCGGAATATCTCGACAGGCCATCATGGAAGCCTGGTAAACGGCAAGGTGTTCTTCATGGCGATCAATATCATGCATGGTATAAACACGCATAATCTCTACTTCAGAGGGAATTTGACGGGCAATGACATCTTCCAGAGCGGTAATCATGTCATTGAGTTGCATGTATGTGCGGGTCTGCGAAAAATTAAGATGAATAATTTTCTGACAGCCTAAAATTTTTAATGCTTCGCTGGATTCCTGATAGCGATCACTATTTTTTGCGGATTCTTCTTCCCCGGAAGTCATAACAACTGCTGTAACATAAATTCCCTTTTTGGCAAGGCGAGCCAGAGAGGCACCACAACCTAATTCTATATCGTCAGGATGTGCACCAATAGCCAAAATTCCTTGCCTTTTTTCTACAGAAGGAAAAGCAGAACTTATAATTTTGTCCACATTCTGACACCTCATGTTAATTATTATGGTGAAACTTCTCTAAAAGCAACACATAAGAACTTTTCTGCAAGTACAGACGCCAGGAGTGAGAGAGATATAAATAATCCTGGGATCAGGAATATTTAATATCTGGAGGGGCGGTGGGAGAATGTGTTTTTTTTGTGTGTCATGTGTTAATTAAATGTGCATTTAGAGGCGTATGGTTATATATATTGTATTTTGATGTAATTTGATTTGTCAATTGATTATATTTAAAATTGATTTTTTATTTTTATGTTCAGATTTTAAATATCATGAAAAATTATATTATATAAACCGTGAATATATTTCATTTATCTTAACTGTCAAAATTTGTTCTGTTTGTTTTTAACCTTCTGAATTGTATTGCGAATATATTTAACGCTACATATTTTACGTATCGGATGCGACGTAAACATATTAAGTATTATTAGATATTTTGCTAATTCAATATATTAAAAATTATTTTTACAGTATAAACATAGCGCATTGGACGAAGTTATGAATGTCTTTAGTCTCATTTGAGCTTACGTTTGTCACTTTTTTGCTAAGAATAAAAGCATCTTGTACATAGCGATTAATTCTTTTATCTAATCTCGTTGTCCGCGAATACTGCCTGCATAACAAGACAGGAGAGCAGGCAATCATGGCAATATCATCGCGTAATACATTCCTCGCCGTACTGGCTGTAGTGGCCTTTCAGGCACATGCAGTAAACGTAACTGTTGCTTATCAAACTTCCGCTGAACCCGCGAAAGTTGCACAGGCAGATAACACCTTTGCTAAAGAGAGCGGGGCGAATGTTGACTGGCGTAAGTTTGATAGCGGTGCCAGCATCGTTCGGGCGTTGGCTTCAGGGGATGTACAAATTGGCAACCTTGGTTCCAGCCCACTGGCGGTTGCTGCCAGCCAGCAAGTACCGATTGAAGTCTTCCTGCTGGCCTCAAAACTCGGTAATTCTGAAGCGCTGGTGGTGAAGAAAAACATAAGCAAACCAGAAGATTTGATCGGTAAACGTATTGCTGTGCCGTTTATCTCCACCACACATTACAGCCTGCTGGCAGCATTGAAACACTGGGGAATAAAACCGGGTCAGGTGGAGATCATTAATTTGCAGCCTCCAGCCATTATTGCAGCCTGGCAGCGTGGTGATATTGATGGCGCTTATGTCTGGGCACCTGCCGTCAATGCACTGGAAAAGGATGGCAAAGTGCTTACGGATTCAGAACAGGTTGGACAATGGGGCTCCCCGACGCTGGATGTGTGGGTGGTGCGTAAAGATTTCGCACAAAAATATCCTGAGGTAGTAAAAGCCTTTGCCAAAAGCGCCATTAATGCCCAGCAACCTTATATTGCTGATCCTGACGCATGGCTGAAACAGCCAGAAAATATCAGCAAACTGGCGCGTTTTAGTGGTGTGCAGGAAGCTGATGTGCCTGGTCTGGTTAAAGGCAACACTTACCTGACACCACAACAACAAAGTGCGGAACTTAATGGCCCGGTGAACAAAGCGATTGTCGACACCGCGCAGTTTTTAAAGGAACAAGGCAAAGTGCCTGCTGTGGCGGCTGATTATAGCCAGTACGTCACCGATCGTTTTGTGCAGTAATGGAGGCGCAGATGCTACAGGTTTCCCATCTCTACGCCGACTATGCGGGCAAACCAGCACTAGAAGATATCAATCTGACGCTGAACAGGGGTGAATTGCTGGTGGTACTTGGGCCATCTGGCTGTGGTAAAACCACATTGCTAAATTTGATAGCCGGATTTGTGCCGTATCAACACGGCACAATCCACCTGGCAGGAAACGCGATTGTTGGGCCGGGAGCTGAACGCGGTGTTGTGTTTCAAAATGAAGGTCTGCTGCCGTGGCGAAATGTGCAGGATAACGTCGCACTTGGCCTGCAACTGGCGGGAATGGAAAAAGCGCAACGTGTGCAAGTAGCACAACAGATGTTGATAAAAGTCGGGCTGGAGGGCGCGGGAAAACGTTTCATTTGGCAGCTCTCTGGTGGTCAACGCCAGCGAGTGGGGATTGCCCGCGCACTCGCCGCGAATCCTCAACTTTTACTCCTCGACGAACCCTTTGGTGCACTGGATGCATTTACCCGTGATCAGATGCAAAGCCTGTTACTGAAACTTTGGCAGGAAAGTGGCAAACAGGTGTTGCTGATCACCCATGATATTGAAGAAGCCGTTTTTATGGCCACCGAGCTGGTGCTGCTATCACCTGCGCCAGGGCGCGTTCTGGAACGTATACGGCTGAATTTTTCTCGCCGCTTTACTGCAGGAGAATCAAGCCGGGCGATTAAATCTGATCCGCAATTTATTGCGACCCGCGAATATGTCCTGAGCCGTGTGTTTGCCCAACGGGAGGCGTTCTCATGAGTGTATTGATTAACGAGAAAACGCATCAGTGGCGCTGGCGACTGCGATGGCCTCTCTCGCGTCAGCTTACCTTAAGTTTTAGCGTGTTAGCCGTTTTAGTGACTATCTGGTGGGCGGTGACAGCCTGTCAACTGATTAGCCCGCTGTTTCTGCCGCCACCACAGCAAGTTTTGGCAAAACTGGTCACCATTGCCGGAGCGCAAGGATTTATGGATGCCACGCTATGGCAGCATTTGGCCGCGAGTATGAGCCGTATTTTGCTGGCCTTGATCGCTGCGGTGGTTATCGGCATTCCGGCTGGAGTTGCAATGGGATTAAGCCCAACGATACGCGGCATTCTCGATCCGATAATTGAGCTTTATCGCCCTGTACCACCACTCGCCTGGCTTCCTCTGATGGTTATCTGGTTCGGTATTGGCGAAACACCGAAAGTATTGTTGATCTGGTTGGCGATTTTCGCGCCCCTGACGATGTCAGCCCTGGCGGGAGTTCAAAGCGTGCAACAGGTGCGTATTCGTGCCGCACAGTCGCTGGGGGCGAATCGGGTTCAGGTATTGTGGTACGTCATTTTACCTGGTGCTTTGCCGGAAATATTAACCGGGCTACGCATTGGACTTGGCGTTGGCTGGTCTACCCTGGTGGCGGCAGAACTGATCGCGGCGACGCGAGGTTTAGGGTTTATGGTCCAGTCTGCCGGAGAATTTCTGGCAACTGATGTGGTGCTGGCGGGAATCGCGGTGATTGCGGTAATCGCCTTTCTTTTAGAGTTGAGTCTGCGCGCGTTACAGCGTCGCCTGACGCCCTGGCATGGAGAAGTAAAATGAGTGAACGTCTGAGTATTACCCCACTTGGGCCGCACATTGGCGCGTTGATTTCCGGCGCTGATTTCACGCGACCATTAAGTGATAATCAGTTTGAACAGCTTTACCATGCAGTGCTGCGCCATCAGGTGGTGTTTCTGCGTGAGCAGGCCATCACACCACAGCAGCAGCGCGCACTGGCGCAACGCTTTGGTGATCTTCATATTCATCCTGTTTACCCTCATGCCGCTGGCGTGGATGAAATCATTGTGCTGGATACGCACCACGATAATCCGCCAGATAATGATAACTGGCACACAGACGTCACCTTTATTGAAACACCGCCTGCCGGGGCAATTCTGGCCGCTAAAGAACTGCCTTCTACTGGCGGTGATACGTTATGGGCCAGTGGCATTGCTGCTTATGAAGCGCTTTCAGCTCCGTTTCGTCAGTTGTTAAATGGTTTGCAGGCGGAACATGATTTCCGCAAATCATTCCCGGAATATAAATTCCGTAAAACAGAAGAGGACCATCAACGTTGGCGGGAAGCCGTAGCGAAAAACCCACCTTTATTACACCCGGTGGTGCGTACGCATCCGGTAAGCGGTAAGCACGCATTATTCGTTAATGAAGGTTTTACTACCCGCATTGTGGATGTGACGGCAAAAGAGAGTGAGATGTTACTGGCGTTTCTGTTCGCCCATATCACCAAACCGGAGTTTCAGGTTCGCTGGCGCTGGCAACCCAACGATGTCGCGATTTGGGATAACCGCGTCACTCAACATTACGCCAATGCCGATTACCTGCCACAGCGGCGGATAATGCATCGGGCTACCATTTTGGGGGATAAGCCGTTTTATCGGGCGGGATAATAAATGCCGGGTAAGGTGACTTACCCGGCGAGATAACCATTAACGGAGGATTTTTTTCTCTGCCAGATCGAGCGCGAAATAGCTAAAGATCAGATCCGCACCCGCGCGCTTGATCGATCCTAAACTTTCCAGCACCACTTTCTCTTCATCTATTGCGCCTGCTTGTGCGGCAAACTTGATCATCGCGTATTCGCCACTGACCTGATAAGCACCAACCGGCAGTTCGGTACGCTCACGAATATCACGTAACACATCAAGATAGGCTCCCGCAGGTTTAACCATCAGGCAGTCTGCGCCTTGCGCTTCATCCAGTAACGACTCGCGAATTGCTTCACGACGGTTCATTGGATTCATCTGATAGGTTTTGCGATCACCTTTTAATGCTGTCCCGGCGGCTTCGCGGAACGGACCATAGAATGAAGAGGCAAATTTAGTGGAGTAGGACATGATTGCCGTATCGGTAAATCCGGCGGCATCCAGAGCCTGGCGAATCGCCTGAACTTGCCCATCCATTGCTGCTGAAGGGGCGATAAAATCTGCGCCAGCAGCGGCGGCAACGACAGCCTGTTTACCCAGGTTGATCAATGTCGCGTCGTTATCAACACCATGTTCGCACAGAACACCGCAGTGACCGTGTGAGGTATATTCGCAAAAACAGGTGTCGGACATAACCACCATTTCTGGCACGGTCTGCTTACAAATGCGCGACATACGCGCCACCAGACCTTCTTCTTTCCACGCATCGCTACCGGTTTCATCGGTATGGTGGGAAATACCAAACGTCATTACGGAGCGGATACCCGCGTTAGCAATACGTTCAATTTCACGGGCCAGATACTTCTCCGGGATGCGCATCACGCCAGGCATGGCGTCGATGGCTTTGTAATCGTCGATTTCTTCTTCAACAAAGATCGGCAACACCAGATCATTTAAGCTGAGTGTTGTCTCTTCAAACATAGCGCGGAGCGCAGCTGATTTGCGCAGACGGCGAGGGCGATGGATTAATTCTGTCATGGTATGCCTGATGTTTGTGGAATGAGAGGTCGTAGTATACCTGATGCTGCGCGGAGGTGTTTTACCAAAGTTGTCTCTAAGAGCGCCGGGAAGCGCGGTTTTAGACAAAAAATTGCTATCAATTGCAGAAAATTCACATTTCTTAGAATTATTTATATTGCTGAATTATATTCGCAATGTATTTATTTTGCGTAAATTTAATGGGTTTAATTGTTTTCTTTGGAATGCAACTTTGCAATTATAATTCATTGTTCTGTTATTAATATAATGATTCATTTTTCCGTTAAATGATTTATATGGCTTACTGTTTGAATGCTTTAGGAAAAATTATTTTTGTCCGAATCTGTACTTAATATCTATTTGTCGTCCGTAACCGGACTTAATTTAAAGAATAATTGAACCTTTTGGCGAGAACGCCGCATAATCGTCGGGCGAAACAAAACAATGTTTTTCTTGCATTGATAATTGATGGATCAACTTATTACGTCCCTGAGGAGGGATGACAAATGCACTCCTGGAAAAAGAAACTTGTATTATCTCAATTAGCATTGGCTTGCACTCTGGCAATCACCTCTCAGGCTAATGCTGAATCTAACGATATTTCCGGTACTACCTACAATACGTTTCATCACTACAATGATGCGACTCATGTAGACGACATTTACTATGATGGCTATGTGGGTTGGAACAACTATGCGGCCAATAGTGTTTATAATGGTGATATTTATCCAGTAATTAAGAATGCTACCGTTAACGGTGTTATCTCTACTTACTATCTGGATAACGGTCTTAAAGCCAATACCAATGCGAATAGCCTGACCATTAAAAACAGTACTATTCATGGCATGATTACTTCTGAGTGCCTGACTAAAGATGATTGTACTAATCGCGCAGATGCCGATTATTACTATGATCGTCTGGCTCTGAGCGTTGATAATTCAACGATTGACGATAACTACGAACATTACACATACAACGGCACCTATAACAACGCTGCAGATACGCATGTTGCAAACGTTTATAATATGGGTACTGCAATCACGCTAGATCAGGAAGTTGATCTGTCTATCACTAATAACTCCCATGTTGCAGGTATTACTCTGACCCAGGGTTACGAGTGGGAAGATATCGACGACAACACTGTTAGCACTGGTGTTAACAGCAGCGAAGTGTTTAACAACACCATCACTGTTAAAGATTCTACTGTGACCTCTGGTTCATGGTCTGATGAAGGCACTAGTGGTTGGTTTGGTAAAACTGGTAATGCCAGCGAATATAGTGGTAAATCTAACTTTGTCACCGCAGATACTGACGGAGATGGTGTTGCTGATAGCACTATTGCAAGCTGGGATGATGTTGCATTAGCTGTGGTTGCACATCCGAATGCTGATAATGCTATGCAGACTACCGCTAACTTTAGTAACTCAACTTTGATGGGCGATGTAATCTTCTCTAGCAACTTCGATGAAAACTTCTTCCCGCATGGTGCAGATAGTTATCGCGATGCTGATGGTGAAGTAGATACCAACGGTTGGGATGGAACAGATCGCCTGGATCTGACATTAAATAACGGTAGTAAATGGGTTGGGGCAGCACA
Source organism: Escherichia sp. GZ89 (assembly GCF_019366485.1). NCBI lineage: Bacteria > Pseudomonadati > Pseudomonadota > Gammaproteobacteria > Enterobacterales > Enterobacteriaceae > Escherichia > Escherichia sp. GZ89. Next base: position 51,572 of record NZ_JAEOHX010000007.1, read on the forward strand.
ATCTGTTCATCAGACAGGTTCTATTGATGTTGATGGAGATGGTAAAGGTGACATCGCTACATATGGTGTTGGCACCGAAGCAACTGCAACTCTGATTGATATTACTGCTAATAGCCTGTGGCCGTCATCAACCGTTGGCGTTGAAAACGATGATACAAGTTACAGTGAATACAACCATATTACTGGTAACCAGGTTTACCAGAGCGGTCTGTTCAATGTAACGCTGAACACCGGTTCACAGTGGGATACCACTAAATCTTCTCTGATCGACACGCTGAGCATCAACAGTGGTTCTACTGTAAACGTTGCCGATTCTACGTTGGTTTCTGACTCTATCTCTCTGACTGGCCGTTCAGCTCTGAACATCAAAGAAGCGGGTCATGTAGCGACTGATTCACTGACCATCGACAACAGTACTGTATCCATCGCTGATGATGTTTCTGCTGGCTGGGCTGTAGGTGATGCTGCTCTGTATGCCAACAACATCAAAGTGACTAACGACGGTATTCTGGATGTAGGTAACACTGCGGCGAATGCTCTGCAGGTTGATACTCTGAACCTGACCAGCACTACTGATACCAGTGGTAACATTCACTCTGGTGTGTTCAACATCGAAAGCAACCGCTTCGTACTTGATGCCGACCTGACCAACGACCGTACCAACGACACTACCAAGTCAAACTACGGTTATGGCTTAATCGCAATGAACTCTGATGGTCACCTGACCATCAATGGTAACGGCGATAACGACAACACTGCTTCTATCGAAGCTGGTCAGAACGAAGTTGATAACGCGGGTGACCGTGTAGCTGCGGCAACCGGTAACTACAAAGTTCGTATCGACAACGCAACTGGTGCAGGTTCTGTTGCTGACTACAACGGTAACGAACTGATCTACGTTAACGACAAAAACAGCAACGCAACCTTCTCTGCTGCTAACAAAGCTGACCTGGGTGCATACACCTATCAGGCTGAGCAGCGCGGTAACACCGTTGTTCTGCAACAGATGGAACTGACTGACTACGCTAACATGGCGCTGAGCATCCCGTCTGCTAACACCAATATCTGGAACCTGCAACAGGACACCGTTGGTACTCGTCTGACCAACGCTCGTCATGGTCTGGCTGATAACGGTGGCGCATGGGTGAGCTACTTCGGCGGTAACTTCAACGGCGACAACGGCACCATTAACTACGATCAGGATGTTAACGGCATCATGGTCGGTGTTGATACCAAAATTGATGGTAACAACGCTAAGTGGATCGTCGGTGCGGCAGCTGGCTTTGCAAAAGGTGACGTAAGCGACCGTTCTGGTCAGGTGGATCAAGACAGCCAGTCTGCCTACATCTACTCTTCTGCTCGCTTCGCAAACAACATCTTTGTTGACGGCAACCTGAGCTACTCTCACTTCAACAGCGATCTGACTGCTGATATGAGCAATGGCCAGTACGTAGATGGTAACACTGCATCTGACGCATGGGGCTTCGGTCTGAAAGCGGGTTATGACTTCAAACTGGGTGATGCTGGTTACGTAACGCCTTACGGTAGCGTATCTGGTCTGTTCCAGTCTGGCGACGACTATCGTCTGAGCAACAACATGAAAGTCGACGGTCAGTCTTACGACAGCATGCGTTATGAACTGGGTGTAGATGCTGGTTATACCTTCGCCTTCAGCGATGACCAGGCGATGACTCCGTACTTCAAACTGGCTTACGTTTACGACGACTCTAACAACGATGCCGACGTAAATGGTGATTCCATCGACAACGGTACCGAAGGTTCTGCGGTACGTGTTGGACTGGGTACTCAGTTCAGCTTCACCAAAAACTTCAGCGCTTATACCGATGCTAACTACCTCGGTGGCGGTGACGTAGATCAAGATTGGTCTGCAAACGTTGGTGTTAAATATACCTGGTAATAAATTTCTCTTAGAGAAATATCGGGTTGTTTAAACTAAATAATGCCCGTCAAGAAATTGACGGGCATTGTTGCAAGGAAAGCACAAATGTTATCAATAACTAAACCAATTCATGAATTTGGTAAGCTTAATACGTGTTTATCTAAATATGGTGCTCGTTTTGAGTTTAACAATGAAAAACAAGTTATTTGTTCCAGTGATGTAAATGACGACGATACATTTGTTATTTTAGAGGGGGTAATCTCTCTACGAAGAGGAGAAAATGTTTTAGTAGGGTTTTCTCAGGCACCTTTTATTATGGGCCTGGCTGATGGTTTAGTTAAAAACAATGTAAATTATAAATTAATTGCCGAAGGAAATTGCATGGGCTATCACCTTCCGGCGAAACAAACTCTCTCTCTTATTGAGCAATTTCAGCTTTGGCGAGAAGCATTCTGCTGGGTAGCCTGGCAAAATCGAATTCTCGAATTACGTGACGTTCAGTTAATCGGTAATAATTCATACGAACAAATTCGCGCAACACTAATATCTATGAATGAGTGGGATGAAGATCTCCGTGCACGTATTGGTGTGATGAATTATATCCATCAACGAACCCGTATTTCGCGGTCTGTTGTTGCAGAAGTCCTTGCAGCATTACGTAAAGGCGAATACATCGAAATGAATAAAGGCAAACTGGTCAAAATCAACCGCTTGCCTTCTGAGTATTAATCAGGAAGCGGGAATAACAAGTGGCTTATTCTCGCTCAACTCTGTTACCAAATCATTAATGCCATCGCTCATATTTTTAAAACGAGTCTGAGCAGAGCGCGTGACGACCACAAAAGCGCCGACGTTTTGCTGCGGAATCATCGCCATATAAGTGATAAAACCACCACCGCCACCGGTTTTTTGAATGATTCCTGGGCGACCCTCTTTCGGTGCCATATAAACCCAACCAAGCCCTAAAGCATCCGCTTTACCTGGCACATCCATACCAATGACTTTCGTTAACTGCGCACGCTGAAAAATCAATGTTTGCATGCGGTCAGCCTGTTTACTGCGTTGATAAAAGTCAGATGAAAGATACTGCTGCATCCAACGCATCATGTCGCCTGGTGTGGAATAGACACCGCCACTTCCCACAGCGGCCAGCGTGTTATTACATGGGCTGGCACCTCGTTCCGCAACCATCAGACGCTTACATTGATCAGGCGAAGGCGTAAAAGTGGTGTCTTTCATACCTAACGGACGGGTAATTTTCTCTTCAAACAGCTGGCTATAAGGCCGCCCGGCGGCAGTTGAGAGAGCATCCGCCAACAGGTCGTATGCCAGATTAGAGTATGCAGCCTGCGAACCTGGAGCTGCTTTCAATTTGGCTCCAGAAAGGTAGCTCCAGCGTTGCTCACGCGTCGGCCAGACGAAAACCGGGCGATTCGCTGCACCACCTGGTTGCTCGCGGGGCAGGGCACTGGTATGTGTCGCCAGGTTAACCAGTGTAATAGGCGTTCCCTGGTAAGTTGGAACACGGGCACCCGGTGGAGCATATTTACTTAGCGGATCGTTTAATTTTACGGTGCCTTGATCAAGCAACTTCACCAGCATCTCACTGGTCATCAGTTTGGTGATTGAGGCAATACGAATCACGGAGTCCAGCTGCGGGCGAACGTTGTTGCCAGGGCGCGTTTCACCAAAACTACGAAATACGCGTTGGTTACCGTCGATTACAACCAGCGCCATTCCTGTTGCGCCACTGCCATAAAAAATATGTTCGGCGTAACGATCAACAATATCTGAGGCAAATTGTGGATCGGCGATGGGCTGCACCGCCTGGGCTGGAGTAATGAAGACAGCGCACAAGGCGACAGACAAAAGCAGACTACGTTTCAAAAGCGGCATCCATGGATCAAATAAAAATCATATAGCGTATTTATACTATTCGGCTGCTGGTTGCAAAACGCTTAATTGTGCAACGACACGGCTTAAAACGTAACGATGGGTAAATTTATCCTTTTTCAGTTGGCAGCCAAAATGCCCATTGTTCATAGCTGATGAAGAGTGTGCGCCTCATCCTGCCTACAACATCGTGTAAATTCAATATATTGCAATCAATGCCCGGTCTTGCTAAGCGTATCGTATCTGGCAATGCTGTTATTACCATCACTCTTTTGCATTTTTACGTTCACATATCTTCATTCTTTCCCTGGCAGCTCTTGCGGAATTCTCTTTTGTAAATAATCCTAATTTTGTGAAATTCGTCGAAACAATTCTCCTGCGGGTAAGAGCGAACTAACGCTTTCTATTTCGGTCACAATGGGCGGTTTCGCCGGGGCGTTGCAGGCGTGCCGGTTAACACACAGCAGCTTTTAAAACGATAAGAAGTGAGCAGGAGATCAGCATGTTTAAGTCTTTTTTCCCAAAGCCTGGGAAATTTTTTCTTTCGGCATTGATATGGGCACTGTTTGCCGTGCTTTTCTGGCAGGCTGGCGGTGGCGCCTGGATCGCCAGTCTTACGGGAGCCTCAGATAAATTGCCGATTAGCGCCGCCCGTTTCTGGTCGCTGAATTTTGCTATTTTCTATGCTTATTACATTGTTTGTGTCGGCCTGTTTGCTCTGTTCTGGTTTATCTATAGCCCGCATCGCTGGCAATACTGGTCGATTCTTGGAACAGCGCTGATTATTTTTGTCACCTGGTTTTTGGTGGAAGTCGGCGTTGCCATTAACGCATGGTATGCGCCGTTCTATGACTTAATCCAGCAGGCACTTAGCGCACCGCATAAAGTTAAGATTGAACAGTTTTACCATGAGATAGGCGTATTTCTCGGCATTGCGTTTATCGCGGTAGTGGTGAGTGTGCTGAACAACTTCTTCGTAAGCCACTATGTTTTTCGCTGGCGTACTGCGATGAACGAATATTACATGGCGAACTGGCAGCAGCTGCGTCATATTGAAGGGGCCGCGCAACGTGTGCAGGAAGATACCATGCGTTTCGCCTCCACGGTGGAAAGCATGGGCGTGAGTTTACTCAATGCTGTAATGACGCTGATCGCCTTTTTGCCGGTTCTGGTGGCACTCTCCGTGCATGTTCCTGAGCTACCGATTGTCGGGCATATTCCGTATGGTCTGGTGATTGCCGCCATTGTATGGTCTATTGTCGGCACTGGCATTTTGGCAATTGTCGGTATCAAACTTCCTGGGCTGGAGTTTAACAATCAGCGTGTCGAAGCGGCCTACCGTAAAGAACTGGTATTTGGTGAGGATGATCCTTCTCGCGCCACACCACCGACAGTGCGTGAGCTGTTTAGCGCGGTGCGGAAAAACTATTTTCGCCTCTATTTTCACTATATGTACTTCAATATTGCACGAATTTTGTATCTGCAACTCGATAATGTTTTCGGCGTGTTCTTGCTGTTTCCGTCGATTGTTTCTGCCACCATTACGCTGGGCTTACTGACGCAAATTACGAATATTTTCGACCGGGTGCGTGGGGCTTTCCAGTATCTGATCACCTCGTGGACGACACTGGTGGAATTGATGTCTATCTATAAGCGTCTGCGCAGTTTTGAGCGAGAGCTGGATGGTCAGGAGATTCAGGAGGTCACGCACACCCTGAGCTAAAAGGAAATGTAATGTTGAGGGCAATACGTTTTTCTTCTTATTCACTGCTTGCTGTACTGGTGTTGGCGGGGTGTAGTAGTAACACCCCGCAGCCAGCTAAAAAAGGCGAAAAAAAGGTTGATGTGGCATCAGTTGTGCGGCAAAAAATGCCCGCGACAGTAAAAGACCGGGATGGCTGGGCGCAGGATCTGGCAACAACGTTTGCAAGCCAGAATATTGCGCCAACGCTGGAAAATGTTTGCTCAGTGCTGGCTGTTGCTCAGCAGGAATCGACCTACCAGGCTGATCCTGTTGTGCCGGGTCTGAGTAAAATTGCCTGGCAGGAGATCGACCGCCGTGCGGAGCGGTTGCATATCCCGCTGTTTCTGGTTCATACCGCGCTGAAAATTAAATCACCCAACGGTAAAAGCTATAGCGAGCGTCTTGATACGGTAAAAACAGAAAAGCAACTGAGCGCCATTTTTGATGATTTTATTGATATGGTGCCAATGGGCCAGACACTGTTTGGCTCGCTAAATCCGGTGCATACGGGCGGCCCGATGCAGGTCAGTATTGCTTTTGCTGAACAGCATACCAAAGGCTATCCGTGGAAGATGTCTGGCACCGTGCGCCAGGAAGTGTTTACCCGACGCGGTGGACTTTGGTTTGGTACTTATCATTTATTGAACTATCCCGCCAGCTATAGCGATCCTCTCTATCGTTTCGCAGACTTTAATGCGGGCTGGTATGCCAGCCGAAATGCGGCTTTCCAGAATGCGGTGAGTAAAGCCAGTGGGGTAAAACTGGCTCTGGATGGCGATTTAATTCTTTATGGCAGTAAAGATCCCGGTAAGACTGAACTCGCTACCCGGAAACTGGCTTCAAGGTTAGGAATGAGCGATCGGGAAATTCGTCGTCAACTGGAGAAGGGCGACAGTTTTGCTTTTGAAAAAACCGAGTTGTACGAAAAAGTGTATCAACTGGCAGAAGCAAAAACGGGCAAACCATTGCCGAAAGCGTTATTACCAGGCATTAAACTCGAAAGCCCGAAAATCACCCGCAACTTGACGACTGCATGGTTTGCCAGACGTGTGGATGAAAGATGGGCAAAATGTATGCAGTGATTACTTAGCGTTGGCGGTGGCGCCAACGCAATATTGCCGCAATTACGCTTAAAATCAGGCAACCAGCCAAAAATGGCACCAGCCCAAAGATGGTTCCGACGCCCAGACCTATCTCCACACGCGGGCGTCCGGAATCCTGCACTTGCATCAGTTGTTCATATACGCCTGGGGCATGAACCAGAAGCGTAATGATTTGTGCCCCTGCCCAAAAGCAAAACAGCACAAATATCGCATAGGCAAGGTTGCCTTGTAGGGTGGAGGGCTCCCGATACTTTCCGCTAAACAGCGATTTTGAGTGCGAGAAATCAGCCATAAAGACCTCCAGGTAACACTTACTTCTCTTGCGGCGATATGCCAGCGGCTTATGGGAAGTCTGACATCTCATAAACGTTGTCAATATCAGAAAGATGGTAATTTGCATAAAGGCGTGTTGTGAATGAACAGATTTATGCTTAACGTCACACAAGTGTTACTTTAAGATAAATTTATTAACAATTAAGATATACCCCAACCGCGATACATTTCTCGTTCGTATTAAACCAAGTCCTTGTTCCGGAGATGCCATGAACCTGCCTGTAAAAATCCGCCGTGACTGGCATTATTACGCCTTCGCCATTGGGCTTATTTTCATTCTGAATGGGGTTGTGGGCCTGCTGGGATTTGAAGCGCAGGGCTGGCAAACTTATGCCGTTGGGTTAGTAACCTGGGTTATCAGTTTCTGGGTGGCAGGAATGATTATCCGCCGCCGTGTGGATGAAGAGGAAAAAGCCCGGTAACAGGTGTTACCGGGCGAAAAAAATTACATTGTCGTTTTCAGCGCGTTATTTGCTGCGTGGCGCTCCAGCGCTAACTCAATCAGGCGAGTAATCAGGTCGGTATAACTCAAACCACTTGCCTGCCACAGTTTCGGATACATGCTGATGTTGGTAAAGCCAGGCAACGTATTGATCTCATTAATCACCACGTCGTTTTCCAGCGTTAAAAAGACATCAACGCGTGCCATACCTGCACAACCAAGAGTCTGATAGGCTTTTACTGCAATTTCACGGATCTTATCGTTAATTTCAGCGGGGATAGCCGCCGGAACAACAACTTTCGCGCCATCATCGTCAATGTATTTGGTGTCGTAGGCATAGAAATCGCTGTTAAGAACAATTTCGCCACAGGTACTGGCTTGTGGATGATCATTACCTAACACGGCACATTCGATTTCACGTCCTTTAATACCTTTCTCAACAACCACTTTATGATCGTATTCAAAGGCCAAATCGACGGCTTTTTTATATTCGGCTTCGTTGGTAACTTTACTGACACCGACAGAAGACCCCTGGTTAGCCGGTTTAACAAATAACGGAAGCCCCAGTTGTGCTTCAATTTCAGCAAAGGTGATGGTACTGCGGTTAGCACGAGTCAGCGTGACGAACGGCGCGATGTTAAGTCCGGCATCGCGTAGTAAACGTTTAGTGACATCTTTATCCATGCAGGCAGCGGAACCAAGCACATCAGAACCGACAAATGGCAGATTTGCCACACGCAACATACCCTGCAATGAACCGTCTTCACCAAGCGTGCCATGAACGATAGGGAAGATCACGTCGACCGTCGGCAGCGGCTGCGCAGTTTGCGCATCGATCAATTGCTGCTCATGTTTGCCCGGAACCTGTGCCAGGCTGGTGGCTGAAGGACGCAGCGCAATCCGTGCCGGATCGTCTGCGTTCAATAAATAGTTTGCCGCATCACTGACGTGCCATTGCCCTTGCTTATCAATACCTAACAGCACGACGTCAAAGCGGGTTTTGTCGATGGCATCGACAATATTTTTTGCCGATTGCAATGACACTTCGTGTTCCGCTGATTTTCCGCCAAATACGATTCCAACTCGCAATTTTTCCATTTTCTCAACCCATTCCAAGGAACGCAAAGCGTATACATTACCACGTTGAAAAGCGGGATTCCCCAGCCGTAAGCCGTTTTTGCGGAGGATTTTTGTATTGCACTATCTCAGAAGATTACCCTGTATCCCGTAGATAAAGTGGTTAAGTGGTCATGAAATTTGATGAACGGGAAGATAAAACACTATGAAAAATGGCCTGAAGGAAGATTCATGAAATAAAGTGTTATTTAACTATTAGTTTTAGCTATATTTCATAACTATTAATTATGGTAGTCCGCAACTATTAATTAATGCAATTTTTTAATTCGTGGAATTATAATGCGCGAGAAACGTTTCGCGCTAATTTGTGTTAAGAATATTTGCCAAAAGTATTCGTTATGTCATAAAAATACTACTTTCAGACTCTAGGAAGTTTTGAGTCTAAATGTTAACGTCACCATACATTGGATAAGGAAATGCAGTTATGAAAAATCTTATTTCTGAGTTGTTGATTAAACTTGCACAAAAAGAAGAAGAGTCAAAGGAGTTGGTTGCCCAGGTAGAAGCCCTGGAGATTATCGTCACGGCTATGTTGCGTAATATGGGGCAACCTGAACAAAAACGCGTAATCGACCAGATAGAAGGGGCTTTGGCCGGGGTAAAGCCTGATGCCAGCGTTCCTGACGGCGATACGGAAATGCTGCGCGCATATGTAAAGAAGCTCTTAAGGCATCCCCGGCAATAAGACACAGAACCGACACGACACTGTCATAAAGTTGTCATCCTCGCTACCTATAGTCGCTTTGTTTTTATTTTACTGTATTTATACATGGAGATAATAAAGTGAAACAAAGCGCTATTGCATTGGCCCTGTTATCTTGTCTGATTACTCCGGTAAGCCAGGCTCAAACTTCTCAAAATATCAATATCCTGGAAAAACGTGCCGCTCAGGGTGATATTACAATGCCAGGTGGCGCTCGCCGTTTAAGTGGCGATCTAACTGAGGCATTACGTGCATCTCTTAATGATAAGCCAGCTAAAAATATTATTTTATTAATTGGCGATGGCATGGGGGATTCTGAAATTACTGCTGCACGAAATTATGCAGAAGGTGCAGGTGGTTATTTTAAAGGGATCGATGCGTTGCCATTAACCGGGCAGTACACTCACTATGCATTGGACAAAAAAACCGGCAAACCTGATTACGTGACAGATTCTGCTGCATCCGCAACCGCATGGACGACAGGCGTCAAAACATACAATGGTGCGCTGGGTGTCGATATCCATGAAAATCCTCATACCACTATTCTTGAGATGGCAAAAGCAGCCGGTCTGGCAACAGGCAACGTGTCTACGGCTGAGTTGCAGGATGCGACACCTGCTGCGTTGGTTTCTCATGTCACCTCACGCAAATGCTATGGCCCTTCTGTTACCAGTGAAAAATGCCCGGGCAATGCACTGGAAAAGGGGGGGAAAGGTTCAATCACTGAACAACTGTTGAATGCCCGTGCGGATGTGACGTTGGGTGGTGGTGCAAAAACGTTTGCTGAAACGGCAACCGCTGGAGAGTGGCAGGGTAAAACATTGCGTGAGCAAGCTCTGGCTCGCGGTTATCAGATTGTCAGCGATGCCGCATCCCTCGCAGCAGTGACGCAAGCAGGGCAGGACAAACCTCTGCTCGGGTTATTTGCTGAAGGAAATATGCCTGTACGTTGGCATGGGCCAAAGGCGAGTTATCACGGGAATCTCGATAAGCCCGCAGTAACCTGCACGCCAAATCCTCAGCGTAACGAAACTGTACCGACACTGGCACAGATGACAGATAAAGCTATTGAATTACTTAGCAAAAATGAGAGAGGTTTCTTCCTGCAAGTAGAAGGGGCATCTATAGATAAGCAAGATCACGCGGCTAATCCATGTGGACAGATTGGTGAGACGGTTGATCTCGACGAAGCTGTTCAACGTGCTCTGGAATTTGCCAAAAAAGATGGCAATACACTGGTGATCGTAACTGCAGATCATGCGCATTCCAGCCAGATTGTGGCACCAGATACCAAAGCGCCAGGTTTAACTCAGGCGCTAAATACGAAAGATGGTGCGGTGATGGCGATAAGCTACGGTAACTCTGAAGAAGACTCTCAGGAGCATACCGGTAGCCAGCTGCGCATCGCAGCGTACGGGCCGAATGCCGCTAATGTGGTCGGACTGACCGATCAAACGGATCTTTTCTACACCATGAAAGCCGCTCTGGGCTTGCAATAATCCATACCGACGGCCATTAATTGCGCCGTCGGGTGGTTTTTTCACCATCAGCAGCCAGACTTATAAACACTATCCTTCGGGCGTATTTTCCGGCCCGAAGGAAACTGGTGAAGTTGCAACCTCACAAAAGGATGGTGCGATGAAAATGACATTACTGGTTACCCTGCTATTTGGGCTGGTTTTTTTAACCACTGTCGGTGCTGCCGAGAGAACATTAACGCCGCAACAACAGCGTATGACCACCTGTAATCAGCAAGCTACTGCACAGGCGTTAAAAGGTGATGCCCGAAAAACGTATATGAGCGATTGCCTGAAAAACAGCAAATCTCCCCCGAATGAAAAAAGCCTGACACCACAACAACAAAAGATGCGTGAATGTAATACCCAGGCGACGGAACAATCACTGAAAGGTGACGACCGTAATAAATTTATGAGTGCGTGTCTGAAGAAGGCTGCATAGATCCCCCTTAGTGCTTACGGGTGAGACACGCAAACGCCTCACCCGAAATATCATACTTTCTCTCTCACCCCCCCTCCTATAATTTGGGAAATTTGTTTCTAAATATTCCCAAAAAAATAATGAATGATGAAAACTTCCTTAAAAAAGCGGTCGCACCGGGTGAAGAACCACCTTCTTCACCTCAAAACGAACATCAACGTTCCGGGTTACGCTTTGCCCGTCGTGTGAGGCTACCAAGAGTTGTCGGTTTTGGCGGTATGTTCTTCCCCATCGCCTCGGCGCTGGTGGAGCAACCGAACGCTGGATGGTGGTGGTTGATCCTTGTTGGCTGGTCATTCGTTTGGCCACATCTGGCCTGGCAAATGTCCAGTCGTGCAATGGACCCCTTAAACCGTGAAATTTACAACCTAAAAACGGATGCGATTACTGCCGGGATGTGGGTTGGCATAATGGGTGTTAACGCACTACCTTCAACGACGATGCTGATGATTATGTGCCTTAACCTCATGGGCGCCGGAGGCATTAGGTTGTTCGTCGCCGGGCTGGTATTGATGGTAGTCGCATGTCTGGTGACGCTACAGTTGACCGGCATCCGCGTCGCGTTTACCAGTTCGCCCCTTGAGTGGTGGCTTTCACTCCCTGTCATTGTGTTTTATCCCTTAATTTTCGCCTGGGTCAGCTATCAGACAGCAACTAAATTGGCAGAGCATAAACGCCGTTTGCAGGTAATGAGCGCCAGAGATGGTATGACTGGGGTATATAATCGGAGACATTGGGAAACTTTACTGTGTATTGAATTTGATCATTGCCGACGTTATCAACGCGATGCCACGCTGCTGATTATCGATATTGATCATTTCAAGAGCATTAACGATACCTGGGGGCATGATGTAGGTGATGAAGCGATCCTCGCACTGACCCGCCAATTGCAAATGACGTTACGCAGTAGTGATGTAATAGGGCGCTTTGGTGGTGATGAATTTGCGGTGATCATGTGTGGAACGCCCGCAGAAAATGCGATTGCCGCGATGTCCAGGGTACATGAACGTCTCTCGCATTTGCGTTTGTCTTGTGCCCCGCAAGTTATTTTACGTATCAGCGTAGGGGTAGCGCCATTAACGCCGCAAATCAGTCACTATCGTGAATGGTTAAAATCTGCAGATATGGCGCTCTACAAAGCAAAGAGCGCCGGACGTAATCGCACCGAAGTGGCGGCCTGACGTCCGGCACCAGACTCAGGATTTACTGAGTTGTTCTGATTTTTCCATACACTTCGCCATAGCTTCGATCACGGCAGCACGGAAGCCTCGATCTTCCAGAACGCGCACCGCTTCAATAGTAGTTCCTCCTGGCGAACACACCATATCTTTCAGTGCACCTGGATGTTCTCCGGTTTCGAGTACCATTTTCGCTGATCCCATAACGGCCTGTGCGGCAAATTTATACGCTTGTGCGCGTGGCATTCCGCCCAGCACCGCCGCATCAGCCATCGCTTCAATAAACATAAATACATACGCCGGAGAAGAACCACTGACTCCAACAACCGGGTGAATCATCGATTCTGCAATCACTTCTGCTTCACCAAAGCAGCGGAAAATATTCAGTACATCAGCGGTATCTTCTGGTGTCACCAGGGCGTTTGGCGTTACTGAGGTCATACCCGCATTCACCAGTGCTGGAGTGTTTGGCATGGCGCGAATTATTTTACGATCATGTCCCAGAGCGCGAGCCAGTTGATCCAGAGTAACGCCGGCAGCAATTGAGACCACCAGCGAGTCTTTATTCAGACTGGACGTGATTTCACTCAACACTTTCACCATAATGCCGGGTTTGACGGCAGCAAAAACGATATCAGCAATCTGCGCCACCTCTTGCGCCGACTGCGCTGCATTAATCCCAAAGCGATCGTGGAGTTCGGCAACTTTTTCAGGAGAGGGGGTGTAGACCCAGATTTGCCCCGGCAGAACCTGACCGCTGGCAATCAGACCACCCAGAATGGCTTTCCCCATATTACCGCAGCCGATAAACCCGATTTTTTTATCCATCTCACTACCCCCTTTGATCGTCATTGTTTTATTAATGGAGACTAGCTTAACGCGTAACAACCGTCTCCTGAAGGGAAACAACACTATGCTGATTAGCAAAAGCACGACACAATAGAGGATTACACCAGAAGGGGAGTAGAGATGACAATTTGGGTTGATGCGGATGCGTGTCCCAATGTAATTAAAGAGATTCTGTATCGTGCTGCCGAACGGATGCAATTACCGCTTATCCTGGTGGCAAACCAGAGCCTGCGAGTGCCACCTTCACGGTTTATTCGCACTTTACGTGTGGCTGCCGGGTTTGATGTGGCAGATAACGAAATTGTCCGTCAGTGCGAGCTAGGTGATTTAGTGATTACCGCAGATATCCCGTTGGCTTCTGAAGTGCTGGCTAAAGGTGCTGCGGCGCTTAATCCGCGTGGGGAACGTTATAGTGAGGCAACCATTCGTGAGCGTCTGACGATGCGTGACTTTATGGATACGTTGCGTGCCAGCGGCATTCAGACCGGAGGGCCAGATGCGCTTTCCCCACGCGATCGCCAGCATTTTGCCGCTGAACTGGATAAGTGGTGGCTGGAAGCAAAACGTAAAAAAGAATCTATGTAATTTATTTTTTACACTTTCTTCTGCAGGAATTGTTGATATAGTAAGGCGATTATCAAAGATACACATTGACTGTGAATTTTTCTTTACACTTAAATGTGTACTAGTTTGATGGTATAATACATACTTTCCATATTTTACGCTTTCGCGTTTTCGTTGCACTCTGGGGAACTCAACCATGATACAACCTCTTTTCCTTGTTGGTCCTCGGGGCTGCGGTAAAACAACCGTCGGCAAAGCACTGGCCGATGCTCTGGAGCGTCGGTTTGTCGATACAGATCAATGGCTACAGGCCAATGTCCAGATGACAGTGGCTGATATCGTTGAACGTGAAGGCTGGGCGGGATTTCGCGCCCGGGAAGCAGCAGCTCTTGAAGCGGTTACCGCGCCAGCAACCGTTGTCGCTACTGGCGGAGGGATTATTCTCGCGGAACAAAATCGCCACTTCATGCGCAATAACGGAATTGTGATTTACCTGAGCGCCCCGGTAGACGTCCTGGTTAATCGGCTGGAAGCCGAGCCAGAAGTGGGGCTGCGACCGACATTAACAGGTAAATCACTCAGCGAAGAAGTTGCCGAAGTGCTTGAGCAGCGCGATATTCTGTACCGTGAAACGGCAAATATTATCGTTGATGCCACGCATGAACCGGGCCAGGTGATCTCTGAAATTTGTGTGCTTCTGGATCAAATGGCGTTACGTAATCTGGGTGGGGCCTATACTTAATGTTCATCCCGTTAATAAGGAAGAACTATGCCAACAAGACCCCCTTATCCTCGTGAAGCTCGAATTGTGACAGTAGAAAAAGGAAATCCAGGTCAGACCGTGACCTGGTATCAGTTAAGGGCAGATCATCCTACCCCTGATTCTCTGATTAGCGAACATCCCAGCGCGGAAGAAGCGATGGATGCGAAAAAACGCTACGAAGATCCTGATAAATCCTGATTGTGATGAAATAACTCAGAAGGGAATCTGAGTTGTGTCATATCGTGCCTGCATCACAGTTTTAGCCTTTGTTTTTATTCTCTAATATCTTAATCTTAAAGATAACAATACATTATCAGAAACATTTGGAATCTTTACACTTTGCGTTGCACATCTGCTGCTACGCTATTTCACATTTGCAACCCAGACCGATGTGAACCATAAACATTTGCCTGGTAACTTAACGACGAAAAAAGGTGGCATAAAATGAGTGCGTCGTTGGCAATTCTTACCATCGGCATCGTCCCAATGGAGGAGGTACTCCCTCTATTGACCGAGTATATTGATGAAAATCAGATCGCCTGTCATAGCTTATTGGGGAATATGAGCCGCGAAGACGTCATGGCGGAATATGCCGTAGAAGTTGGTGAAGATCCGCTTTTAACGTTACTTCGTGATAACCAACTGGCACATGTTTCCCGTCAAAAAGTTGAGCGCGATTTGCAAAGTGTTGTTGAAGTTCTGGATAACCAGGGGTTTGACGTTATTTTGCTAATGAGTACGGCAGCAATAAAAAATATGACCGCGCGAAATACGATATTACTGGAGCCGCTGCGAATAATTCCTCCGCTGGTGGCATCAATTGTTGATGGGCATCAGGTTGGCGTTATTGTTCCCGTCGAAGAGTTGCTCGCGGTACAGGCACAAAAATGGCAAGTTTTAGCTACGTCGCCGTTGTATGCACTGGCCAATCCAATCCATGATCCGCCACATCAGTTAATTTCAGCAGGGAAAGAGCTGCTGGAAAATGGCGCCGATGTCATCATGCTGGATTGCCTTGGTTTTAACCAACGTCACCGAGATTTACTGCAAAAAAACTTAGATGTTCCGGTTTTACTCTCTAATGTCTTGATTGCCCGACTGGCTTCAGAATTGTTGGCTTAATTTCGCGTGACAGGCAGAGTCTCAGCACCCTATATTGAATGCTAACTTCAAAACGAGACAGGGCCTGTTTATGCTTCAAAGTAACGAATATTTTTCCGGGAAAGTGAAGTCAATTGGCTTTACCAGCAGCAGTACTGGCCGCGCCAGTGTAGGTGTGATGGTTGAAGGAGAATACTTATTCAGTACCGCAGAGCCAGAAGAAATGACGGTAATTAGTGGTGCGTTGAATGTCTTACTTCCAGAAGCTACCGAGTGGCAGGTATACCAGGCAGGCCAGGTGTTTAATGTTCCAGGGCATAGCGAATTCCATTTGCAGGTTGCTGAACCGACATCTTATTTGTGCCGTTATTTGTAACAGCAATCCCTCTCCGTAACAGGAGAGGGTATTTCAGTTTAACGCTGTGCTTCGCCGCCTAATCCTTCAATCAGATTTTGAATTAACGCAGCCAGTTCACCTGTCATCAGAATGAAATCAGCATCAAAACGTTGGGCAAAATCTTCACGATCAATATCTTCGTTTTGATCGCGTAATTCGTCGCAGAATTTCAGGCGTTTGAGCGAACCATCATCACACATCACAAACTGCACGCGTTGCTGCCAGTCTAAAGCTAACTTAGTAACCACTTTGCCAGCTTCAATATGATTGGTGATCTCCTCGCTGGTGAGATCCTGTTTTTTCGCCCGGATCACGCCGCCATCTTCCAGTAAGGATTTGAGTTCGGCTTCGTCCAGTAACTGGAAACCTTGTGCTGCGCTACCCGAACGTACCCATTCGGTTAGCGTCAGTTCAATCGGATTCTCCAGTGTCAGTGGCACGACGGGTAAAGAGCCCAGACTTTTACGCAGCAGTGCCAGTGTATCTTCTGCTTTTTTCGCACTGGCGCAGTCGACCATAATCAGACCGTTAACCGTATCAATCCACATCATCGTCTGGCTAAAACGGCTGAAGGCGCGCGGCAGGAGTGAGTGCAGCACTTCATCTTTAAGCGAATCTTTTTCTGTTTTCTTCAGCTTGCGCGCCTGTTCTGCTTCCAGTTTGGCGATTTTGGCTTCCAGCGCTTGCTTAATGACCGGTGATGGAAGAATTTTTTCTTCTTTGCGTGCGCAAATAACAATTTGACCATTGGCAACGTGCGTGAGTGCATCGCTGTGAGAACCCATTGGTGCAACCCAACCCATTTTCGCCATATCCTGGCTACCGCAGGGGGTAAATGCCATTGAGGCAAGTTGCTTTTCCATCTCTTCGGCACGCAGCGAAACATCGCGGCTAAGACGGTATACCATTAAATTTTTGAACCACAGCATGATAATTTCCACGGCCTTGTTGTTAAATTTAGCGGGCATAATAACGAATTGTCGGCCCCCTTGCATTGCCAATCCCGTTTTCCGTCTCTACGCTATTGATATTGAAAATAATAAGGAGTGTACCGTGCGTATTGGTATCGATTTAGGTGGCACCAAAACAGAAGTCATCGCGCTTGGGGAACACGGAGAGCAATGCTTTCGTCATCGCCTGCCCACGCCGCGAGATGACTATCAGCAAACCATAGAAACAATCGCCACATTGGTCGGGATGGCCGAAAAGGTAACCGGGCAGCGCGGAACTGTAGGTGTTGGCATACCCGGTTCTATTTCGCCTTATACTGGAGTGGTGAAAAATGCCAATTCAACCTGGCTTAACGGGCAACCGTTTGACAAAGATCTCAGCGTTCGCCTGCAGCGGGAAGTTCGCCTGGCGAATGATGCTAACTGCCTGGCGGTCTCAGAAGCGGTTGATGGCGCCGCTGCTGGTGCACAAACGGTGTTTGCCGTAATTATTGGCACGGGGTGTGGCGCGGGCGTGGCTTTAAACGGGAGAGCGCATATTGGCGGAAACGGAACGGCGGGCGAATGGGGGCATAACCCACTGCCATGGATGGATGAAGATGAGTTGCGCTATCGACAAGAAGTGCCTTGTTACTGCGGCAAACAGGGCTGCATTGAAACCTTTATTTCAGGTACGGGTTTTGCTACGGACTATCAGCGTCTGAGCGGTAAGCAACGTGAAGGCAGTGAGATTATCCAACTGGTAGAGGCAAAGGACGCTATTGCTGAACTGGCCTTAAGCCGCTATGAGTTACGCCTGGCAAAATCGCTTGCGCATGTTGTGAATATTCTCGACCCGGATGTGATTGTGTTAGGCGGTGGAATGAGCAATGTGGAGCGACTGTATCAGACCGTTCCGCAGTTGATTAAGTCGTTCGTCTTTGGCGGTGAGTGCGAGACCCCTTTGCGCAAAGCGCGTCATGGAGATTCCAGCGGTGTGCGCGGCGCGGCATGGTTATGGCCGCAACAAGATAAATAGTATGAGACTGTAAAATTGCCTGATGCGCTACGTTTATCAGGCATGAACAAAGCGCACTGTGTCAGCAAACTGCTGGTTTCAGGCTCACCCGGCGGCACGTAACCGCCGGGGCGTGCTTATTTCACCTGGAACTGATTATCCAGTTTGCTGTAGCCAAGTCCGTTGATCTTTTTAACTTTAATTTGCACCGGAATACGTTCTTTCATCGCTTCGACGTGGCTAATGACGCCAATCGTTTTGCCACTGGCATTTAGCGCATCCAGTGCATCCAGTGCGGTATCCAGTGTTTCGCTGTCCAGTGTGCCAAACCCTTCGTCGAGGAAAAGTGAATCAATTTGCGTTTTATGGCTGACCAAATCCGATAACGCCAGCGCCAGTGCCAGGCTGACGAGGAAGCTTTCACCCCCTGAGAGCGTGCGGGTATCGCGTACGGCATCTGCCTGCCAGGTATCGACCACTTCAACTTCCAGTGCCTCGCTGGCCTTGCGTTGCAGTAGATAACGACCGTGCAGACGGGTTAACTGGCGATTGGCCAGATGTACGAGGTTATCCAACGTCAGTCCCTGAGCAAATTTACGGAATTTATCGCCTTCTTTAGAGCCAATAAGGGCATTAAGACAGCCCCAGTCTTCGACCTGCTGCGTGGCTTTGTCAATCTGCGCCATCAGCGTTTGCTGCTGTTGGCGGTTATCCGCATCCTGCTTAATTTGCTGGCGAATTTCGCCCTGACGTTTGGCGTTTTCTTGTAACTGATACGCCAGTTGCGCCAGCGCCTGCTGAATGTGTTCAACAGAATATTGCGGCTCAAGATCCGCCGGTCGCTGCTGTTGATGTGCCACCAGAGCCTGACTTGCCTGATTAGACAGCGTTTGTGCTTGCTGATAATGCTGTTCCAGCGATTGCTTGAACTGCTCTAGTCGGGCGTAGCTTTCTTCATCAAGCAAGGCGGCAAGAAACGCGGCTTGATCAGCAAACACGCTGGACTGTAACACTGACTCAAACGCTGTTTGCGCTTCTGCGGCGCGTTGCAGCTCTTGCGTCAGTTGCTGTTGCAGCGTTTGCCACTGACTTTGCAAGGAAAGACACTGATCATGGATCTGCCGCCAGTTTTGCCACTCAGTAACCTCTTCGCCAGTTGTCGTAATATCGCTTTCTGGCAAGGTTTCCAGTAAAGGCGCAAGCTCAGCGATTTTTGCCTGCAATGTGGTGAGCTCAGTTTGCCGCTTCTGCCACTCCTGGGCTTCCTGTTGGCGTGCCGTCAGCCAGCTTTGCTCATCACCTGCTTCAGGTAACGTCAGTGAAAAACGCGTTATGTCTTCTGCTAACGATGCCTTACGCTGTGCGATTTGTTGCTGAAATTGAGCAACTTGCTGCGCATGATTCGCAATTTGTAGTTGCAGTTCGTGGCGTTGATTGAGCAAATATAACTGCTTTTCATGTTCTTCCTGGGCATTCAGCCACGGCTGAATATCGTCATGAGGCTGTAGGATGATGCCAAGATGTTCAACAACTGTTTGCCATTCTTGAGTGAGTACTCGCTCATCTTTAATTAGCGTCTGCGCTTCGCTTTCGTCTCGCTGAAGTTGTTGCTGCAATGCTTCCAGTTGCCCACGCAGAGTGGCACCTTCCTCTCTGAGATTAGTAACTTCTTTTTCCAGTTCGGCGAGACGAGTCTGGTTAACACCTGGCTCCAGTGCCTGATAAGCAGCAACAGCCGGATGTGTTGTTGAACCGCAAAGTGGGCAAGGTTGTCCCGATTGTAATAAGGCGCGCTGGGCTTCAAGGCTTTTGATCCGGGCTTCCTGTTCGCAGATGGTTTTTACATCATTGAATTCTTGATTTTTCACCTTATAACGCTTGCGCATCTCTTCCAGCATAACGTTACGCTGGGTTAGTTGCTGGTGTAATTCCTGCGTAGAGGCCTGTAGCTGCGCGAGTCGTTTTTGCTTTGGCGTAATCTGCCCATGTAGAGTACTCAGTCGCTGACGAAGTGGGCGCTGCTGGTTATACAGTGCGAGAGCTGCATTCGTTTCATCAGGACTCAGGTTGAGAGTCGGCACTGGCAGACTTTCCAGCTTCCGGGTATCGCTTGTCAGTTGTTGTTGCCATTTTTGCTGCTGGCTGTGGTCATTGGTTTGTTGAGCAAACAATGCCCGCCATCCCGCCAGCTCGTTACTCATCAGGCGAAAGGCATCGTTTGTTGCCAGCCAGTCACTTAGCGTTTGCCGTGTAGAAAGCATCGCATTCATCTGTTTTTTCGCACTGCGGCGGATCCCTGCACGTTGTGCCAGCATCTGTTGTAAGCGAGTGTTTACTTCTTCGCTTTGCTGGCGAGTACGGGTTACCGCAGCAGTGTGCTCCTGAATACGTTGCCACTGTGGACGCAACTGCATGGCAGGTTGTGCCAGTTCCAGTGCTGCCAACTGAGGCTGTGCTTTTTCTATTTCTGCCTCGGCCTGGTGTTGTGCCTGCTGACGACGACTGGCATCCTGCTGCAGTTCATTTTGGCGGATCAGCCAGTTAAGATGCTGTTGTTGAATTTGTTGGGCGGTAACTTGTTGTTTTTCTTCGTCAGTAAGTACCTGCAAACTTTCGGTTAAAGTTTGCAACTGCTCTGGCGTTAATAATGAGACACCGCTGACCTGGGCCTGAAGCTTTTCCAGTTCCGTACGCGCCGTTTTGTGTTGCTCAAATACCATGGCAGAGATTTGCCCGTAGATTTCCGTACCTGTCAGCTCTTCCAGCAACTCAGCACGTTCTTTCGGTTTTGCATTAAGAAAGGCAGCGAACTGCCCTTGTGAAAGCAGCATCGAACGGGTAAATCGATCATAATCCAGCCCGGTCAATGACGCTGTCATCTCCAGTTTGTCTTTGACTTTGTCGGCGAGGATCTTGCCATCTGCGCAGCGTGCCAGCTCAACACGCGGCGCCTGTAAATTACCGTCCGGCTGGTTACGCGCCCGATTCTGGCTCCAGAACGCGCGGTACGCTTCACCTTTTACTTCAAATTCCACTTCCGCCAGACATTCGGCAGTATCGCGGGTCATCAGGTCATTTTGTGATTGTGAAACGTTGGAAAGGCGTGGAGTTTCGTGATAAAGGGCCAGGCAAATTGCATCTAATAATGTCGTTTTACCGGCTCCCGTTGGGCCGGTAATGGCAAACAGTCCGTTGCTGGCAAACGGTTCTGTGGTGAAATCAATCTTCCATTCGCCTTTCAGAGAGTTCAGGTTTTTCAGGCGCAGGCTGAGGATTTTCATGCTTCGTGATCTCCTGCAAGGGTCTGCAACGTCATGGCGAAAAGATGTTGCATACGCGCATGTTGCGACACGTCCAGTTCTTCCAGTGCCAGGCGACGATTAAAAACTTCCTCGACGCTTAATTCATTGAGTGTTTCGCGTTTCTCGCTCGCTATAATCCGTTCACGCTGCTCGCGACTGCGACGCACCAGTAACACTTCTACCGGCAGTGACTCGGTTAAAGTCTGGATTTTCCTCTGCATATCATGCAGATAGTCATCAGTCGTGATTTCGATATCCAGCCATACTGGCGTCTGCAGTTCGGTATCACGCCATTGTTCAAGCTGTTCAGTAATTGCAGCCAGATCACCTTTCAATACGGCCAGTGGCTGAGTCATTGGCACGGGCAGCGCTTCGACACTGTGTAATTTGCCTTCTGCAAAGCTCACCAGATGTACGCTTTTAGTTTTGCCACACTCATCAAAACTCAGCGGGATGGGGGAACCGCAATAGCGAATATGTTCCTGTCCGCCAACAATTTGCGCCTGGTGAATATGCCCAAGGGCGATGTAATCTACAGGTGGGAAGTTTTGTGCCGGAAATGCATCCAGCGTGCCGATATAAATGTCACGTACAGCGTCACTTTTACTGGCACCCACGGTGGTAAGGTGTCCGGTAGCAATAATCGGCAGTTGCTGATCACCGCGCAGGTTGCAGGCTTCCGTATATTGTTGTTGGTAGTAGTCCGTGATTGTGGCCAGCAGATGTTGCTGTTTTTCACTGCCTGACAGCCCCGCCTGGCTGGTCACGATGTCGCGTGGACGTAAAAACGGAATTGGGCACAGAACAGCACCCGGAGTGCCGTCACGCCGTTTCAGCAGCTGTGGGCGTAGGTTGGCACTGGCGACAACGGTCGTATTGAGAAAGGCGAGAATATCTCGTGATTCATTCAGTGTGGCGACCGAGTCGTGATTTCCTGCCAGTACCACCAGATGACACCCCGTTTGCTGTAAATTGACCACGAAGCGGTTGTACAGTTCGCGGGCATAACTTGGTGGTGATCCGGTATCGAAAATATCTCCGGCAACAATTATCGCATCCACCTGATGAGTTTGTGCCGTTGTGAGCAGCCAGTCGAGAAATGCCTGATGCTCCGCGGCGCGGCTCTTGCTGTAAAAATTCTGGCCCAGATGCCAGTCTGAAGTGTGGAGGATGCGCATAACAGTTTCCTGGCGAAAAAACGTGAAGGCGATTATACCCATAGATAGGCATTAATTTCTGTTTTATGACCTCTACAAATCAATAACCTGTATGAAACATCGACGATCTTTTCATAAATCTGTCATAAAACTGACGCATAATACCGCCGCATTGATAACGTGTAATTTATCTATAACAGGGCTAATCATGGCGAGACGTATTCTGGTTGTAGAAGATGAAGCTCCAATTCGAGAAATGGTCTGCTTCGTGCTCGAGCAAAATGGCTTTCAGCCAGTAGAAGCCGAAGATTATGACAGTGCTGTGAACCAACTTAATGAACCCTGGCCGGATCTCATTCTTCTGGACTGGATGTTGCCAGGCGGCTCTGGTCTGCAATTTATTAAACATCTCAAACGGGAAGCGCTTACCCGGGATATTCCGGTTGTGATGCTGACGGCGAGAGGCGAAGAAGAAGATCGTGTACGCGGCCTTGAAACAGGCGCGGATGACTATATTACCAAACCGTTTTCCCCGAAAGAGCTGGTGGCGCGTATTAAGGCCGTTATGCGCCGTATTTCGCCTATGGCAGTTGAAGAAGTTATTGAAATGCAAGGGCTAAGTCTTGATCCAACCTCACATCGGGTCATGACGGGCGAAACACCGCTGGATATGGGGCCTACCGAATTTAAATTACTGCACTTTTTTATGACGCATCCTGAACGCGTCTA
Source organism: Escherichia sp. GZ89 (assembly GCF_019366485.1). NCBI lineage: Bacteria > Pseudomonadati > Pseudomonadota > Gammaproteobacteria > Enterobacterales > Enterobacteriaceae > Escherichia > Escherichia sp. GZ89. The sequence goes on from NZ_JAEOHX010000007.1 coordinate 74,812, forward strand.
CAGTCGCGAGCAGTTGCTAAATCATGTCTGGGGAACGAATGTGTATGTGGAAGACCGTACAGTCGATGTCCACATTCGTCGCTTGCGTAAAGCGCTGGAACCAAGCGGGCATGACCGCATGGTGCAGACAGTGCGAGGAACAGGGTATCGTTTTTCGACCCGCTTTTGACGCCTCACCCGCCGTAATGGCGGGTGAGGCTTTCTATAGAGTAAATGGAGTATGACGCGTGCTTGAACGGCTGTCATGGAAAAGGCTGGTTCTGGAACTGATACTTTGCTGTATCCCTGCCTTTATCCTGAGTATTTTTTTTGGTCATCTGCCCTGGTTTTTGCTGGCATCAGTCACAGGATTGCTTATCTGGCATTTCTGGAACTTACTACGCCTCTCCTGGTGGCTTTGGGTAGACAGAAGTATGACGCCACCACCAGGGCGCGGGAGCTGGGAGCCATTGCTGTATGGCATCCATCAGATGCAATTACGCAATAAAAAACGCCGCCGTGAATTGGGTAATTTAATCAAACGTTTTCGAAGTGGCGCAGAGTCTCTGCCAGATGCCGTTATTCTGACGACCGAAGAAGGGGGGATTTTCTGGTGTAACGGCCTTGCTCAGCAGTTGTTGGGGCTACGCTGGCCTGATGACAGTGGCCAGAACATCCTCAACTTATTGCGCTACCCGGAGTTTGCCCATTATCTAAAAAGCCGCGATTTTTCACGACCAATTAATTTGGTATTGAACAATGGTCGTCATCTTGAGATTCGCGTGATGCCTTATACTGATCGGCAACTGCTGATGGTGGCGCGAGATGTTACTCAAATGCACCAGCTTGAAGGAGCCAGACGGAACTTTTTTGCTAACGTAAGCCATGAGCTGCGCACGCCGCTTACGGTCTTACAAGGCTATCTGGAAATGATGCATGAACAGCCGCTGGAAGGTGCGACGCGAGAAAAAGCGCTTCATACTATGCGTGAACAAACACACCGTATGGAAGGCTTGGTGAAACAGCTGCTTACGCTGTCAAAAATTGAAGCTGCCCCGGTGCTGGCACTGAATGAACAAGTCGATGTGCCGATGATGCTACGAGTAGTGGAGCGGGAAGCTCAAACACTGAGCCAGAATAAACACAAAATTACATTTGATATCGACAATCAAATTAAAGTGTTGGGCAATGAAGATCAGCTGCGCAGTGCCATTTCGAATTTGGTCTATAACGCAGTTAATCACACGCCAGAAGGTACGAAGATTGCTGTACGCTGGCAGCGCGTGGCACATGGTGTGGAGTTTAGTGTGGAAGATAATGGTCCTGGAATTACCGCCGAACACCTTCCGCGTCTCACTGAGCGCTTCTATCGTGTGGATAAAGCGCGTTCGCGACAGACAGGGGGCAGTGGCCTCGGTCTGGCGATTGTAAAGCACGCGCTCAATCACCACGAAAGCCGATTACATATTGAAAGCACGCCTGGCGTTGGCACTCGGTTTAGCTTTGTATTACCGGAACGTTTAATTGCCAAAAATAGCGCTTAACTGACCGTTGTCAGATTATCTTTCCATAAGCCAGCTAATGCTGGCTTATTTTCTTTGCGTCTTTTCCCCTTGCGGTGAATTTTCCGATGTCTGATGATTTCTTGTTCGCATGATTAGCCATGACTATTTCACTTAAATAGCGTTTTATGCTGAAGTGATATTTTATATTGCTATATCGTTCTGGTTTTTAGATCCCTTCTTGCTTTAAAACGTTATAAGCGTTTAAATTGCGCCTCATGTGCTGTCATAGCGACTGCATTCTGGCGGTAAACCGAAAAACAATTCTTCATCTCGCCAGTCCGGGAGCATATCCCGCTATAATTGATTAAAAATGCTGCACTATCATCCCGTTGGTAAAGCATGAATTTACGTATCAACACCACATCCACAGGCAGTAAGATTTTATGACCCATAAGTTAAGATCACGCGATATCATCGCATTGGGATTTATGACATTTGCGTTGTTTGTTGGCGCAGGTAACATCATTTTCCCTCCAATGGTTGGCCTGCAGGCTGGCGAACATGTCTGGACTGCCGCTTTCGGTTTCCTTATTACTGCTGTCGGTCTTCCGGTATTGACAGTTGTCGCACTGGCAAAAGTTGGTGGCGGTATCGATAGTCTGAGTTCGCCCATCGGTAAAGTAGCTGGCGTTTTGCTGGCAACAGTATGTTATCTGGCTGTTGGTCCGCTGTTTGCTACCCCGCGTACCGCAACGGTCTCCTTTGAAGTGGGTATTGCTCCGCTGACGGGTAACTCACCGCTGCCATTATTTATCTACAGCCTGATTTACTTTGCTATCGTGATTCTGGTTTCGCTTTATCCGGGTAAACTCCTGGACACGGTTGGCAACTTCCTTGCGCCGCTGAAAATTATCGCGCTGGTCATCCTGTCTGTTGCCGCAATTGTCTGGCCGGCGGGCTCTATCAGCACGGCGACTGAGGCTTATCAAAACGCCGCGTTTTCTAACGGCTTCGTTAACGGCTATCTGACCATGGATACGCTGGGCGCGATGGTGTTTGGTATCGTTATTGTTAATGCAGCACGTTCTCGTGGCGTATCCGAAGCACGTTTGTTGACTCGTTACACCGTTTGGGCTGGTCTGATGGCGGGTGTTGGTCTGACACTGCTGTATCTGGCGTTGTTCCGTTTGGGTTCAGACAGCGCGTCGCTGGTCGATCAGTCTGCAAACGGTGCGGCTATTCTGCATGCCTACGTTCAGCACACCTTTGGCGGCGGCGGTAGCTTCCTGCTGGCGGCGTTAATCTTTATCGCCTGCCTGGTGACGGCGGTTGGCCTGACGTGTGCTTGTGCAGAGTTTTTCGCTCAATATTTACCGCTCTCTTACCGGACACTGGTGTTTATCCTTGGCGGTTTCTCGATGGTGGTATCTAACCTCGGTTTGAGCCAGCTGATTCAGATCTCTGTTCCAGTGCTGACAGCAATTTATCCGCCATGTATCGCACTGGTTGTATTAAGCTTCACCCGCTCCTGGTGGCATAATTCCACCCGCGTAATTGCACCGCCTATGTTTATCAGCCTGGTTTTTGGTATCCTTGACGGCATTAAAGCCTCGGCAATCGGTGATGTATTACCTGCCTGGGTGCAGCGTCTGCCGCTGGCAGAACAAGGGTTGGCGTGGTTAATTCCAACAGTGGTGATGGTTGTTCTGGCCATTATCTGGGATCGTGCAGCAGGGCGTCAGGTGACCTCCAGCGCTCACTAAATCACTGACAATGTGTTTTTGACCACGGGGCTGCGATGCCCCGTGGTTTTTTATTGTGTTGATGGGTTAGGAATCGATGGAAAGTAACAACAAGCTAAAGCGTGGGCTCAGTACCCGGCATATTCGCTTTATGGCACTGGGTTCAGCAATCGGCACCGGTTTGTTTTACGGTTCAGCCGATGCCATCAAAATGGCCGGTCCCAGCGTACTACTGGCTTATATTATCGGCGGGGTAGCTGCATATATTATTATGCGTGCACTGGGAGAAATGTCTGTTCACAACCCGGCTGCAAGCTCCTTCTCTCGTTATGCACAGGAAAACCTCGGCCCGCTGGCGGGTTATATCACTGGCTGGACCTACTGCTTTGAAATCCTTATTGTCGCCATCGCCGATGTGACCGCGTTCGGTATCTATATGGGCGTCTGGTTCCCGACGGTGCCGCACTGGATTTGGGTACTGAGCGTGGTGCTGATCATTTGCGCCGTAAACCTGATGAGCGTGAAGGTATTTGGTGAGCTTGAGTTCTGGTTCTCGTTCTTTAAAGTCGCCACCATCATCATCATGATTGTCGTCGGTTTCGGCATCATCATCTGGGGGATTGGCAACGGCGGGCAACCGACCGGTATCCATAATCTTTGGAGCAACGGCGGCTTCTTCAGTAACGGCTGGCTTGGCATGGTGATGTCGCTGCAAATGGTAATGTTTGCTTACGGCGGGATCGAAATTATCGGTATTACCGCCGGGGAAGCGAAAGATCCTGAGAAATCGATTCCGCGTGCGATTAACTCCGTGCCGATGCGTATTCTGGTGTTCTACGTCGGTACGCTGTTCGTCATTATGTCTATCTATCCGTGGAATCAGGTTGGCACTGCCGGTAGCCCGTTCGTGCTGACGTTCCAGCATATGGGCATTACCTTTGCCGCCAGCATTCTTAACTTTGTTGTGCTGACCGCTTCGCTGTCAGCAATTAACAGTGACGTATTTGGCGTAGGTCGTATGCTCCACGGCATGGCAGAGCAGGGTAGCGCGCCGAAAATTTTCAGCAAAACCTCGCGTCGCGGCATTCCGTGGGTCACGGTGCTGGTGATGACTACCGCGCTATTGTTTGCGGTATATCTGAACTACATCATGCCGGAAAATGTCTTCCTGGTGATCGCTTCGCTGGCAACCTTCGCCACGGTGTGGGTATGGATTATGATCCTGCTGTCGCAAATTGCTTTCCGTCGCCGTTTGCCGCCAGAAGAAGTGAAGGCACTGAAATTTAAAGTACCAGGTGGGGTAGCAACGACCATCGGCGGTTTGATTTTCCTGCTCTTTATTATCGGATTGATTGGTTATCATCCGGACACACGTATCTCGCTGTACGTTGGTTTCGCGTGGATTGTCTTGCTGTTGATTGGCTGGATGTTTAAACGCCGCCACGATCGTCAGCTGGCTGAAAACCAGTAATCCTTGCGTTCTGTAAGCCGGATCAAGGCAAGCCCTGATCCGGCTATTCCGAAAGTTATCCGCCCCCGTCCTCCTCCCCCAAATATCCTTCAGATGATGAGTGATCCTGCATTAGGCTATGGCAAGGTGATCAGATTTTCATCACAGGGGAATTATGATGTTAAATGCATGGCACCTGCCGGTGCCCCCATTTGTTAAACAAAGCAAAGATCAACTACTCATTACACTGTGGCTGACAGGCGAAGAGCCACCGCAGCGGATTATGCTACGTACAGAAAACGATAACGAAGAAACGTCAGTACCGATGCATAAGCAGCGCAGTCAGCCCCAGCCTGGTGTCACGGCATGGCGGGCGGCCATCGATATTTCCATTGGGCAACCCCGGCGGCGCTATAGCTTCAAATTATTGTGGCACGATCACCAGCGTTGGTTTACACCGCAGGGCTTCAGCCGAATGCCGCCAGCACGACTGGAGCAGTTTGCCGTCGATGTCCCGGATATCGGCCCACAATGGGTAGCGGATCAGATTTTTTATCAGATCTTCCCTGATCGTTTCGCCCGTAGTCTTCCTCGCGAAGCTGAACAGGATCATATCTATTACCATCACGCAGCCGGACAAGAGATCATCTTGCGTGACTGGGATGAGCCGGTCACGGCGCAGGCGGGCGGATCAACGTTCTATGGCGGTGATCTGGATGGTATCAGCGAAAAACTGCCGTATCTGAAAAAGCTCGGCGTGACGGCGCTGTATCTTAATCCGGTGTTTAAAGCCCCCAGCGTACATAAATACGATACCGAGGATTATCGCCATGTCGATCCGCAGTTTGGTGGCGACGGAGCGTTGCTGCGTTTGCGATACAATACGCAGCAGCTGGGAATGCGGCTGGTGCTGGATGGCGTGTTTAACCACAGTGGCGATTCCCATGCCTGGTTTGACCGACATAATCGTGGGACAGGTGGCGCTTGTCACAACCCCGAATCGCCCTGGCGTGACTGGTACTCATTTAGCGATGATGGCACGGCGCTCGACTGGCTGGGCTATGCCAGCTTGCCAAAGCTGGATTATCAGTCGGAAAGTCTGGTGAATGAAATTTATCGCGGGGAAGACAGCATTGTCCGCCACTGGCTGAAAGCGCCGTGGCATATGGACGGCTGGCGGCTGGATGTGGCGCATATGCTGGGTGAAGCGGGCGGGGCGCGCAATAATTTGCAGCACATCGCCGGGATCACCGAAGCGGCGAAAGAAACCCAACCGGAAGCGTATATAGTCGGCGAACATTTTGGCGATGCACGGCAATGGCTACAGGCCGATGTGGAAGATGCCGCCATGAACTATCGCGGCTTCACATTCCCGTTGTGGGGATTTCTCGCCAACACCGATATCTCTTATGATCCGCAGCAAATTGACGCCCAAACCTGTATGGCCTGGATGGATAATTACCGCGCAGGGCTTTCTCATCAACAGCAATTGCGCATGTTTAATCAGCTCGATAGCCACGATACTGCGCGATTTAAAACACTTCTCGGTCGGGATGTCGCGCGTCTGCCGCTGGCGGTGGTCTGGTTTCTTACCTGGCCTGGCATACCGTGTATTTATTACGGTGATGAAGTGGGGGTGGATGGCAAAAACGATCCGTTTTGCCGTAAACCGTTCCCCTGGCAGGCGGATAAACAGGATACGGCATTATTCGCGCTGTACCAGCGAATGATTGCGCTACGTAAGAAAAGCCATGCGCTGCGTCGTGGTGGCTGCCAGGTGGTATATGCGGAAGATAACGTAGTGGTATTTGTTCGCGTGCTGAATCAGCAGCGTGTGCTGGTGGCTATCAACCGTGGCGAAGCCTGTGAAGTGGTGTTACCCGCGTCGCCGTTACTCAATGTCGCGCAATGGCAACGCAAGGAGGGGCATGGGCAACTGACGGACGGGATTCTGGCTTTGTCTGCCATTTCGGCTACGGTGTGGATGAATTAACCTCTTATAACGCCTTGCGTGACGCCTGCGCCATCATCCGCGGATAAAACTGCCAGAAGCGGGTTTCCAGGGCGTCGTAATGGGTGTCTAAATCGTACCAGGAGTCACGCAGGGCATCCAGACGTGGGCGACGGCTTGCCATGCCGTTTAACACGTTCTGGATGAAATCCATATCGCGATAGCGAACCAGCCATTGCTCAGACCATAAGTAGTTGTTCAGATTGATAAAGCGTGGCGGTGAGTCTGGAAGAATAGTCATCACTTGCTCACGGGCATAACAGGTAAATTCCTGTAGCGGAAAGTCCGGCGACAGCTGCGACCAGTGGCGGGAAAGAAAGTGATCCCACATGACATCCAGCGTAATAGGCGCAACGCGGCGAGTTTCACTACGAAACCATTCCCGTGCTTCGCGGACTTCCGGCTGATTGTCAGTCAATACGTCGATACGTCGATGCATATGAATGCCAGCCACGACGTCGGGCGGAAAACTTTCTTCAGGATTTCCGCGTACGAAATCAGCCAGTAAATTACCGGAAAGCGAACTTTCCGCGAGATGGGCTAGATGCAGGTGAGCTAAAAAATTCATCGATTATATTCTATCCAAAGGGGGGTAAAGGTTGCAGGGAGAGCGCCCCGGCACTAGACTACCCGCCTCTTATTTTAGTCTGAGTCAGTGTCATGCGCGTTACCGATTTCTCCTTTGAATTGCCCGAATCCCTGATTGCCCACTATCCAATGCCTGAACGCAGTAGCTGTCGTTTACTGTCGCTGGACGGGCCGACGGGCGCGCTGACGCACGGTACTTTCACCGATTTACTCGATAAGCTCAACCCCGGCGATCTTCTGGTTTTTAATAATACCCGCGTGATCCCGGCGCGTCTGTTTGGGCGTAAAGCCAGCGGCGGCAAGATTGAAGTGCTGGTTGAGCGTATGCTCGACGACAAACGCATTCTTGCGCATATTCGCGCCTCGAAAGCGCCAAAACCGGGCGCAGAGCTGCTGCTGGGCGATGACGAAAGTATCAACGCAACAATGACCGCTCGCCACGGCGCACTGTTTGAAGTCGAATTTAATGATGATCGTTCTGTACTGGATATCCTCAACAGCATCGGCCACATGCCGCTGCCGCCGTACATCGACCGTCCGGACGAAGATGCAGACCGCGAACTTTATCAAACAGTTTATAGTGAAAAACCGGGCGCGGTAGCGGCCCCGACTGCCGGGCTGCATTTTGACGAACCTTTGCTGGAAAAATTGCGCGCCAAAGGCGTGGAGATGGCGTTCGTAACTCTGCACGTTGGTGCGGGTACTTTCCAGCCGGTGCGCGTCGACACCATTGAAGATCACATCATGCACTCAGAATACGCTGAAGTGCCGCAGGATGTGGTAGACGCGGTACTGGCAACAAAAGCACGCGGTAATCGGGTGATTGCGGTTGGCACCACCTCGGTACGTTCGCTGGAAAGCGCGGCCCAGGCGGCGAAAAACGATCTCATCGAACCGTTCTTTGACGATACCCAAATCTTTATCTATCCGGGCTTCCAGTACAAAGTGGTCGATGCGCTGGTGACGAACTTCCACCTTCCTGAATCGACGCTGATTATGCTGGTTTCGGCATTTGCCGGCTATCAACACACTATGAACGCCTATAAAGCGGCGGTAGAAGAGAAATATCGCTTTTTTAGTTACGGTGATGCGATGTTTATCACGTACAATCCGCAGGCAATTAATGAGCGCGTCGGGGAGTAATTCCGCGGCGCTGGTTTAAACGTTGGACTGTTTTTCTGACGTAGTGGAGAAAAAATGAAATTTGAACTGGACACCACCGACGGTCGCGCACGCCGTGGCCGCCTGGTCTTTGATCGTGGCGTAGTGGAAACGCCTTGCTTTATGCCTGTTGGCACCTACGGCACCGTAAAAGGGATGACGCCGGAAGAAGTTGAAGCCACTGGCGCACAAATTATTCTCGGTAACACCTTCCACCTGTGGCTGCGCCCGGGCCAGGAAATCATGAAACTGCATGGCGATCTGCACGATTTTATGCAGTGGAAAGGCCCGATTCTTACCGACTCCGGCGGCTTCCAGGTCTTCAGCCTTGGCGATATTCGTAAAATCACCGAACAGGGCGTTCACTTCCGTAACCCGATCAACGGCGATCCGATTTTCCTCGACCCGGAAAAGTCGATGGAGATTCAGTACGATCTTGGTTCGGATATCGTCATGATCTTTGATGAGTGTACGCCGTATCCTGCTGACTGGGATTACGCAAAACGCTCGATGGAGATGTCTCTGCGTTGGGCGAAGCGTAGCCGTGAGCGTTTTGACAGTCTCGGAAACAAAAATGCGCTGTTTGGTATCATTCAGGGCAGCGTTTACGAAGATTTACGTGATATTTCTGTTAAAGGTCTGGTAGATATCGGTTTTGATGGCTACGCTGTCGGCGGTCTGGCTGTGGGTGAGCCGAAAGCAGATATGCACCGTATTCTGGAGCATGTGTGTCCGCAAATTCCGGCAGACAAACCGCGTTACCTGATGGGCGTTGGTAAACCGGAAGATCTGGTTGAAGGCGTGCGTCGCGGTATCGATATGTTTGACTGCGTAATGCCAACCCGCAACGCCCGAAATGGTCATTTGTTCGTGACCGATGGCGTGGTGAAAATCCGCAATGCGAAGTATAAGAGCGATACTGGCCCACTCGATCCTGAGTGTGATTGCTACACCTGTCGCAATTATTCACGCGCTTACTTGCATCATCTCGACCGTTGCAACGAAATATTAGGCGCGCGACTCAATACTATTCATAACCTTCGTTACTACCAGCGTTTGATGGCGGGTTTACGCAAGGCTATTGAAGAGGGTAAATTAGAGAGCTTCGTAACTGATTTTTACCAGCGTCAGGGGCGAGAAGTACCACCTTTGAACGTTGATTAATATTAATAATGAGGGAAATTTAATGAGCTTTTTTATTTCTGATGCGGTAGCGGCAACGGGTGCACCGGCACAAGGTAGCCCGATGTCTTTGATTTTGATGCTGGTGGTATTCGGTCTGATTTTCTATTTCATGATCCTGCGTCCACAGCAGAAGCGCACCAAAGAACACAAAAAGCTGATGGACTCCATTGCCAAAGGTGATGAAGTTCTGACGAACGGTGGCCTGGTCGGTCGCGTAACCAAAGTAGCGGAAAACGGCTACATTGCTATCGCGCTGAATGACACCACTGAAGTAGTTATTAAACGTGACTTCGTAGCTGCCGTTCTGCCGAAAGGCACCATGAAGGCGCTGTAATTAAAATTTTTCCCTAAGGGAATTGCCGTGTTAAACCGTTATCCTTTGTGGAAGTACGTCATGCTGATCGTGGTGATTGTCATCGGTCTGCTGTATGCGCTTCCCAACCTGTTTGGTGAGGATCCGGCTGTTCAGATCACTGGCGCGCGCGGAGTCGCCGCCAGTGAGCAAACGCTGATCCAGGTCCAGAAAACGTTACAAGAAGAAAAAATAACTGCTAAGTCTGTGGCACTGGAAGAGGGCGCTATTCTTGCGCGCTTCGACTCCACTGACACCCAACTGCGCGCTCGTGAAGCGTTGCTGGATATTCTGGGTGATAAGTACGTCGTGGCGCTTAACCTTGCTCCGGCAACGCCACGCTGGCTGGCAGCTATTCACGCTGAGCCAATGAAGCTTGGTCTCGATTTGCGTGGCGGCGTTCACTTTCTGATGGAAGTGGATATGGACACCGCGCTTGGCAAACTCCAGGAACAAAATATCGATAGCCTGCGCAGCGACCTGCGCGAAAAGGGCATCCCATACACCACCGTTCGTAAAGATAAAAATTACGCACTGACTATCACTTTCCGTGATAGCAAAGCACGTGATGAAGCTATCTCTTACTTGTCTCCACGCCATCAGGATTTAGTCATCTCCAGTCAGGGCGATAATGCTCTGCGTGCCGTAATGACCGATGCGCGTCTGAGTGAAGCCCGCGAGTATGCGGTGCAGCAGAACATCAATATCCTGCGTAACCGTGTTAACCAACTTGGTGTGGCTGAACCGGTGGTACAACGTCAGGGGGCTGACCGCATCGTTGTAGAACTGCCTGGTATCCAGGACACTGCGCGTGCGAAAGAGATTCTGGGGGCGACGGCAACGCTGGAATTCCGTCTGGTAAACACCAACGTTGATCAGGCCGCTGCTGCGTCTGGCCGCGTACCGGGTGACTCAGAAGTGAAACAGACTCGCGAAGGTCAGCCGGTAGTGCTGTACAAACGCGTGATTCTGACCGGTGACCATATTACCGACTCCACTTCAAGCCAGGACGAATACAACCAGCCGCAGGTTAACATCTCGCTCGATAGCGCAGGTGGTAACATCATGTCTAACTTCACTAAGGACAACATCGGCAAACCGATGGCGACCCTGTTTGTGGAGTACAAAGACAGCGGTAAGAAAGATGCAAACGGTCGTGCGGTTCTGGTGAAACAGGAAGAGGTGATAAACATCGCTAACATCCAGTCTCGTCTGGGTAACAGCTTCCGTATCACTGGTATTAATAACCCGAACGAAGCGCGTCAGCTGTCGCTCCTGCTTCGTGCCGGTGCGTTGATTGCGCCGATTCAGATTGTTGAAGAACGTACCATTGGCCCGACTCTGGGTATGCAGAACATCGAACAGGGGCTGGAAGCGTGTCTGGCTGGCCTGCTAGTTTCTATTCTGTTTATGATCCTCTTCTACAAGAAGTTCGGTCTGATTGCGACCAGTGCTCTGGTTGCTAACTTGATCTTGATTGTCGGCATTATGTCACTGTTGCCTGGTGCAACGCTGAGTATGCCGGGTATCGCAGGTATCGTCTTAACCCTTGCGGTGGCAGTCGATGCGAACGTACTGATCAACGAACGTATCAAAGAAGAGTTGAGCAACGGACGTTCTGTTCAACAGGCAATTGATGAAGGTTATCGCGGTGCATTCAGTTCCATCTTCGATGCGAACATCACCACGCTGATTAAAGTCATCATCCTGTACGCAGTGGGTACCGGGGCAATTAAAGGGTTCGCGATTACTACCGGTATCGGTGTGGCGACGTCGATGTTTACTGCGATTGTCGGTACTCGCGCCATCGTAAACCTGCTATATGGCGGCAAACGCGTCAAGAAGCTGTCAATCTGAGGAGTGCGATGTGGCACAGGAATATACTGTTGAACAACTAAATCATGGCCGTAAAGTCTATGACTTTATGCGCTGGGATTACTGGGCTTTCGGCATCTCCGGCCTTTTGCTGGTGGCGTCCATAATCATCATGGGCGTACGCGGTTTTAACTGGGGGCTGGATTTTACCGGTGGTACGGTTATCGAAATTACGCTCGAAAAACCGGTTGAAATTGACGTCATGCGTGACGCATTGCAGAAAGCGGGTTTTGAAGAGCCACAACTGCAAAACTTTGGCAGCAGCCATGACATCATGGTCCGTATGCCGCCTGCTGAAGGTGAAACCGGCGGTCAGGTGCTGGGTAGTAAGGTCGTTACTGTTATTAACGAAGCAACTGACCAGCACGCAGCAGTGAAGCGTATTGAGTTCGTCGGTCCGAGCGTGGGTGCCGACCTGGCACAAACAGGTGCGATGGCGCTGATGGCCGCGTTGTTATCTATCCTCGTATACGTTGGTTTCCGTTTTGAATGGCGACTGGCGGCAGGGGTGGTTATCGCACTGGCGCACGACGTGATCATTACGCTGGGTATCTTGTCGTTATTCCATATCGAGGTTGACCTGACCATTGTGGCATCACTGATGTCGGTTATCGGTTACTCGCTTAACGACAGTATCGTGGTATGTGACCGTATTCGTGAAAACTTCCGCAAGATCCGTCGCGGTACATCTTACGAAATCTTTAACGTGTCACTGACTCAGACGTTACACCGTACGTTGATCACATCTGGTACAACCTTAATGGTTATCCTGATGCTGTATCTCTTCGGTGGTCCGGTGCTGGAAGGCTTCTCGCTGACCATGCTGATTGGTGTTTCCATCGGTACTGCATCTTCTATCTATGTAGCATCAGCGCTGGCCCTGAAACTGGGTATGAAGCGCGAACATATGTTGCAGCAGAAAGTGGAAAAAGAAGGGGCGGATCAGCCGTCAATTCTGCCTTAATCAAGTTTCAGCTGATGTTGAAAATCCCGGTCAGAAGATCGGGATTTTTTTTGATGTATGGTGATTGCGAAAACCCCCGCATCTTGGGAAACTGCGCGTAACCCTACATTTTATCCAGGTAACTTTTCATGGCTATCATCCCGAAAAACTATGCGCGTTTAGAAAGCGGCTATCGCGAAAAAGCGCTGAAACTCTATCCGTGGGTCTGCGGTCGCTGTTCCCGCGAGTTTGTCTACTCCAACCTGCGTGAACTTACTGTTCACCATATCGATCACGATCATACCAATAACCCGGAAGATGGCAGCAACTGGGAGTTATTGTGCCTTTATTGTCACGATCACGAGCATTCAAAATATACCGAAGCAGATCAGTATGGTACGACGGTTATCGCAGGGGAAGATGCGCAGAAAGATGTCGGTGAAGCGACCTATAATCCGTTCGCTGACCTGAAAGCGATGATGAACAAGAAGAAGTGATAAAAAATGCCGGATATGAAATCCGGCATTCTCACAATCAGAAGTTGTAACCTACCACCAGGTAACCACCCCAACCGGTAGAGCGAACATTAAAGTCGCCTTTACCAAAGTTGAGTTCTGCATCGTCATTCCACTGACCACCGTTATGCCAGTAACGGGCAACGACAGAGTAGTGCCAGTGATCGTAGTTCAGCGCCAGAATATGGCTGGACGCAATAGAGTTATTGGTACGTGTTTTAATACCGTTGTTCACATCACCGCTGTCATCGCCCAGGTCGGAACCCCAGTCGAAGTTGGTGAAGCCGATGTAGCTCAACTGGCCACCCCACAGATCGGTAATCGGCACAAAGTACTTCACTTTGAAACGGTAACCGTCCCACTCGTTTTCGTTCGCTGCGCCGTAGTTCTGCCACTGGTATTTCGCATAGACGTTCATGGACAGGCTCATCGGCAGACCTGTATCGATGTCAGTGCCCAGACCCATATACCAGGTGCTCTGGCGACCATCTTTGTTACGACCCATGTCGTAAATGTAGTTGTTTGCGAAGTACCACTCTTTGAACGGGCCAAAGCTCAGGTCGGTATTAGTCAGTTTGTCGATAGAGAAGCGCGGTTCGATTTCCATAAACAGCGGAGAACCGTGGTTCCAGATACCTTTTGCATCGGTGTTCCCACCAAAGAAGACGGGTGCATCGACATAGCCATAGAAATCAAACCAATCTTTCTTGGCAAATGCTTCATATTCCAGATAGGTATCGTTACGGATCTGCGGTCCAAAGCGAGTATGGTAGCTGCCTACCACGTTAACGCTCTGATGCCACCAGTCGGACAGATACTGGGGCTGGTCGTTTTCCGCTGCGTTTACAGTAAAAGATGTCGAGAGCGCCAGTACTGCACCGGCTGCAAGTAACGTTTTTTTCATGAGTATGCCACTGATTGAAAATCCCTTGCGGGAGTGAAAAAGGCGCAAAACGCGTTTGTTAAAATTTCATATTTCTGCGGTGCCTATTATAGAAATCATTGCTCACAAAAATATGTCATGTTTCACAGTTCTATCATGTGCGTAATCGATTGCGTTCACGTTTGCGCACATTCGGGCGGGGATTGTACTTATTTCCGTGAATGTTTCCACTCTTAACTAAACATTTTGGTGATGTAAGAGGAGTAACAAAAATGGCAGGTTTGGTGTTGTGGGGAGAACAAACTCCCCATCGGAATGCTATGGCGAGACAGGCTGGATATCGTGAATACGAACAAAACCTAACTGATCAGGGGAAATACCGTTCAGTTGCAGAGGGATGTCAACGTCACTGGGAGCAAGAATACTAGCCGGAGCGTTGATCAACTGGTTTTGCACGTTCACTTCCTGAAAATTTTCAGTTGTTCCCTGAATTTGCCCATATTCAAATGTGCCACTGAACGCAGGTAATGGATCACTGGATTCGCCTTGAATACGCAATGTTAATGCTGTGCCGTTAGTAGCAGGTGAAATATTCATCAGTGACATACGGAGAGTGCCAATCTGGCTTTCCAGTCGGGCAGGGGTATTTGACCCCGGCAGCAGATAAACGCCACTCTGTGATTTCGCATTCAGCTTATTTTGCTGGGTGATTTTGATGGTTTCTTCATTCAGTTGCGTCATCTCTTTATTGAGTGTGCTGACGCTGTGCTTCATCTGGCGTACTTCGCTTTGCTGCACGCAGGCGCTAAGGCTAAACAAGCTTCCCAGCAGGAGCAGTCGTAAACAAACTTTGGTGTTCATGGGGTGTCCCTTTCTCATCGCAATTAGCGTAATGGTAGAGCGTAAAAGCAGCAAAAACATCGATCCTTTGTCTCAAAAGCGTTGCGCCTTTGTTGTATCGCCAGTTCAGGGTAAAATAGATTTCTGTTAACCACCTGGTCAGGACGCCGTATGCATTGCCCATTCTGTTTCGCCGTGGACACTAAGGTGATTGACTCTCGTCTCGTGGGCGAGGGCTCATCCGTACGCCGCCGTCGGCAGTGTCTGGTGTGTAATGAACGTTTCACCACCTTTGAAGTGGCGGAACTGGTTATGCCACGTGTTGTAAAAAGCAACGACGTGCGTGAACCGTTTAATGAAGAGAAATTACGTAGCGGAATGCTGCGAGCGCTGGAAAAACGTCCGGTAAGTTCCGATGACGTCGAAATGGCGATCAGCCATATTAAATCGCAGCTGCGTGCCACCGGAGAACGCGAAGTACCCAGCAAAATGATCGGCAATCTGGTAATGGAGCAATTGAAAAAGCTCGATAAAGTCGCCTATATCCGTTTTGCTTCCGTTTATCGCAGTTTTGAAGATATCAAAGAATTTGGCGAAGAGATCGCGCGCCTGGAGGATTAAACCGTGCAGGACGAGTATTACATGGCGCGGGCGCTTAAGCTGGCGCAGCGGGGGCGTTTTACCACTCATCCGAACCCGAATGTTGGGTGTGTCATTGTGAAAGATGGCGAAATCGTCGGTGAAGGTTACCATCACCGTGCTGGTGAACCACACGCCGAAGTACATGCGCTGCGTATGGCTGGAGAGAAAGCCAAAGGAGCGACTGCGTATGTGACACTCGAACCTTGCAGCCATCACGGCCGTACGCCGCCTTGCTGTGATGCATTAATTGCCGCAGGTGTGGCTCGCGTGGTTGCCTCGATGCAAGATCCTAACCCACAGGTAGCCGGGCGAGGGCTATATCGCCTGCAACAAGCGGGTATTGACGTCAGCCACGGCCTGATGATGAGTGAAGCCGAGCAATTGAATAAAGGCTTTCTCAAACGCATGCGTACCGGCTTTCCTTATATCCAGTTGAAACTTGGCGCATCGCTTGATGGTCGCACGGCGATGGCGAGCGGTGAGAGCCAGTGGATCACTTCACCTCAGGCGCGGCGTGATGTACAACGTCTGCGCGCGCAAAGTCATGCCATTTTAACCAGTAGCGCTACGGTACTGGCGGACGATCCGGCCTTAACGGTGCGTTGGTCTGAACTGGATGAACAAACTCAGGCCCTTTATCCGCAACAAAATCTACGCCAGCCGGTACGTATTGTCATTGATAGCCAAAATCGCGTGACGCCTGAACATCGCATCGTGCAGCAGCCTGGCGAAACCTGGTTTGCGCGTACACAGGAAGATTCTCGAGAATGGCCGGAGACAGTGCGTAGTTTGCTCATCCCAGAACATAACGGACATCTGGATTTGGTGCTGCTCATGATGCAGCTGGGTAAACAGCAGATTAACAGCATATGGGTTGAAGCGGGGCCAACACTGGCAGGGGCACTACTACAGGCAGGTTTAGTCGATGAGCTGATTGTCTATATCGCGCCTAAACTATTAGGCAGCGACGCTCGTGGATTATGTACGCTGCCAGGGCTTGAGAAATTAGCTGATGCGCCCCATTTTAAATTCAATGAGATACGTCATGTAGGCCCGGATGTTTGCCTGCATTTAGTGGGTGCATGATCTCCCGGCTCGAAAGGGAAGCAGCGCACAAAATATTATGCTAAAATCCGCCCCCCTGCGGGGCTATATCGAACCCGAAGGAAAAAAATGAACATTATTGAAGCTAACGTTGCTACCCCGGACGCTCGCGTCGCCATCACCATTGCGCGTTTCAACAACTTTATCAATGACAGCCTGCTGGAAGGTGCAATTGACGCACTGAAACGTATCGGGCAGGTAAAAGATGAAAACATTACCGTTGTTTGGGTGCCTGGTGCTTATGAGCTGCCGCTGGCGGCAGGTGCACTGGCAAAAACCGGTAAATATGACGCGGTGATCGCGCTCGGTACGGTTATTCGTGGTGGTACAGCCCACTTTGAATACGTGGCTGGTGGTGCAAGCAACGGCCTGGCACACGTTGCCCAGGACAGTGAAATTCCGGTTGCTTTTGGGGTGCTGACCACTGAAAGCATTGAACAAGCGATTGAACGTGCTGGCACCAAAGCTGGCAACAAAGGTGCAGAAGCTGCACTGACCGCGCTTGAAATGATTAATGTATTGAAAGCCATTAAGGCCTGAAATTAGTAAGGGGAAATCCGTGAAACCTGCTGCTCGTCGCCGCGCTCGTGAGTGTGCCGTCCAGGCACTCTACTCCTGGCAGTTGTCCAGGAACGACATCGCTGATGTTGAATACCAGTTCCTGGCAGAACAGGATGTAAAAGATGTTGACGTCCTGTACTTCCGTGAGCTGCTGGCTGGGGTGGCGACTAACACCGCATACCTCGACGGACTGATGAAGCCGTATCTGTCCCGCCTGCTTGAAGAACTGGGGCAGGTTGAGAAGGCGGTACTGCGCATCGCGCTGTTCGAGCTGTCAAAACGCAGCGATGTACCGTACAAAGTTGCGATTAACGAAGCGATCGAACTGGCAAAAACGTTCGGTGCGGAAGACAGCCATAAGTTCGTCAATGGCGTACTTGATAAAGCAGCACCTGTGATTCGCCCTAACAAAAAGTGATATCCAGGCCGGTAGAGTAGCGGAAAATTTATCCGTACTCCCCGGCCTTTTCTTTTTTACCTGCTGAGGCATAACGTATGGCATGTGGCGAGTTCTCCCTGATTGCCCGTTATTTTGACCGTGTAAGAAGCTCTCGTCTTGATGTCGAGTTGGGCATTGGCGACGATTGCGCTCTTCTCAATATCCCCGAGAAACAGACCCTGGCAATCAGCACTGATACGCTGGTCGCGGGTAACCACTTCCTTGCAGATATCGATCCGGCCGATCTGGCATATAAAGCATTAGCTGTAAACCTAAGTGATCTGGCGGCGATGGGCGCAGATCCAGCCTGGCTGACGCTGGCATTGACACTACCGGAAGTTGACGAAGCGTGGCTGGAGGCATTTAGTGATAGCCTGTTTGATCAGCTGAATTATTATGATATGCAGCTGATTGGTGGCGATACCACACGTGGTCCGCTGTCTATGACGCTGGGTATTCACGGTTATGTGCCGATGGGGCGTGCGTTGACTCGTTCTGGCGCAAAGCCAGGTGACTGGATCTATGTGACGGGAACACCGGGTGATAGCGCCGCCGGGCTGGCGATTTTACAAAATCGCTTAACTCTCTCTGACGCGCAAGATGCTAACTATCTGTTACAACGCCATTTACGTCCTACTCCACGCATTTTACACGGGCAGGCGTTACGCGATCTGGCAAGTGCGGCAATCGATCTTTCTGATGGTCTGATTTCTGACTTAGGCCATATTGTTAATGCCAGTGGCTGCGGAGCATGTATCGATGTTCAGGCTCTTCCATTGTCTGAAGCGATGATGCGTCATGTTGATCCTGAACAGGCGTTACGCTGGGCCATTTCGGGGGGTGAAGATTACGAATTATGTTTCACCGTACCAGAACTGAATCGTGGCGCACTGGATGTTGCACTGGCAAATTTGGGTGCACCATTTACCTGTATCGGGCAGATGAGCGCAGATGTGGAAGGCGTCAATTTTACCCGTGACGGCGAACCTGTCACGTTTGACTGGAAAGGATATGACCATTTTGCCACGCCATAAAGATGTCGCGAAAAGTCGCCTGAAGATGAGTAATCCGTGGCATCTGCTTGCTGTCGGATTCGGAAGTGGATTAAGCCCGATTGTTCCTGGTACGATGGGATCGCTGGCGGCGATCCCTTTCTGGTATCTGATGACCTTTTTGCCCTGGCAGCTCTATTCACTGGTAGTCATGCTGGGGATCTGTATTGGCGTCTATCTTTGTCATCAGACCGCAAAAGATATGGGTGTGCACGATCACGGCAGCATTGTCTGGGACGAATTTATCGGCATGTGGATCACGCTCATGGCATTGCCGACCAATGACTGGCAGTGGGTCGCCGCCGGGTTTGTGATTTTCCGTATTCTGGATATGTGGAAACCGTGGCCGATCCGCTGGTTTGATCGCAATGTGCATGGCGGCATGGGGATCATGATAGATGATATCGTCGCCGGGGTGATTTCCGCAGGCATCCTGTACTTTATTGGTCATCACTGGCCGCTGGGTATTCTGTCGTAGCTGTGCACCGATGCCTGATGTGACGCTTGTCACGTCTCATCAGGCCTGGATTCCTATTTAAATCCTACGACCGGATGCGGTTTATACGGCGTTTCCAGTTCAGCAATCTGTTCCGGCTTCAAGGTGATATCCACCGCGTTCAGCAATTCATCAAGTTGTTCTTCCCGCGATGTACCGATAATTGGTGCTGCAATGCCAGGTTTGCTCAACAACCATGCCAGCGCGACTTGTGCTCGCGTTGCCCCCAGTTCTTCACTGACGCCTGTTAACCGTTCTGCGATCTGCGCGTCATTTTCATCGCTTTCTTGGTAGAGATTTTTCCCCACTTCATCCGACACCAGCCGCGCGGTGGTTTCTCCCCACGGACGCGTCAGACGTCCCCGCGCCAGCGGACTCCACGGAATCACCGCCACGCCTTCCTGATAACACAGCGGCAGCATCTCTCGTTCTTCTTCGCGATAAATCAGATTGTAGTGATCCTGCATACTGACAAACTGCGCCCAGCCGTGCTGTTTTTGCAGTTCCAGCGCCTGAGCAAACTGCGAGGCGTGCATGGATGACGCGCCGATATAACGCGCTTTCCCTGCTTTTACCACGTCGTTCAGGGCTTCCAGCGTCTCTTCGATCGGCGTGTTGTAATCCCAGCGATGAATTTGCAGGATATCGACATAATCCATACCGAGACGTCGTAGGCTGTCGTCAATTGAGCGCAAAATTTGCGCACGGGATAATCCTTCCGGCAAATCACCAACGCGATGGAACACTTTAGTTGCAACGACCACGTCTTCACGACGGGCAAAGTCCCGCAGTGCACGACCGACGATCTCTTCGCTGCTGCCGTCAGAATAACTATTGGCGGTATCAAAGAAATTTATGCCGCCTTCCAGCGCGCGTTTAATGATGGGACGGCTGCTCTCTTCGGGCAGTGTCCATGCGTGATTACCGCGATCCGGCTCACCAAAGGTCATACAGCCGAGGCAAAGTCGGGAAATGCGAAGGTCGGTTTTTCCTAAGTGGTTGTATTGCATGCTGCCACTCCTGCCATGAATAATTTCTTAAGCATAGCAGGAGTGGAGTAGGGATTATGCCAGCCAGGCTTTGATTTTGGCTTCCATACCGGCGGCATCGAGGCCGAGTTCGGCGCGCATTTCTTCCTGCGTTCCTTGTGGAATAAAGAAGTCCGGCAGGCCAATATTCAGCACGGGTACTGGTTTACGATGGGCCATCAGCACTTCGTTCACGCCGCTGCCTGCGCCGCCCATAATGGCGTTTTCTTCAATGGTGATCAGCGCCTCGTGGCTGGCAGCCATTTCCAGAATTAACGCTTCATCAAGCGGCTTCACAAAACGCATATCGACCAGCGTAGCGTTCAGCGATTCTGCGACTTTAGCTGCTTCCGGCATCAGCGTACCAAAGTTGAGGATCGCCAGTTTCTCGCCACGACGCTTCACAATGCCTTTGCCAATCGGGAGCTTTTCCAGCGGCGTCAGTTCTACGCCTACAGCGTTGCCGCGAGGGTAGCGCACCGCTGATGGGCCATCGTTATAGTGATAGCCGGTATAGAGCATCTGGCGACATTCGTTTTCATCGCTCGGGGTCATAATGACCATTTCCGGAATGCAGCGTAGGTAAGAGAGATCAAACGCGCCCTGATGGGTTTGACCGTCAGCACCGACAATACCCGCACGGTCAATGGCGAACAGAACCGGGAGCTTTTGAATCGCCACGTCATGCAGCACCTGATCATAGGCACGTTGCAGGAAAGTGGAATAAATTGCCACGATCGGTTTGTAACCACCAATCGCCAGACCGGCGGCAAAGGTCACCGCGTGTTGCTCGGCAATCGCTACATCAAAATAGCGATCCGGGAATTTACGTGAAAACTCGACCATGCCTGAACCTTCGCGCATCGCCGGGGTAATCGCCATCAGCTTGTTGTCTTTTGCTGCGGTTTCGCACAACCAGTCGCCAAAAATTTTTGAATAGCTTGGCAGGCCGCCGCTGCTTTTCGGCAGGCAACCGCTGGAGGGGTCAAATTTAGGTACGGCGTGGAAGGTGATTGGATCTTTTTCTGCCGGTTCGTAACCACGACCTTTTTTGGTCATGATATGCAGGAACTGCGGGCCTTTCAGGTCGCGCATGTTCTTAAGCGTGGTAATAAGCCCCAGCACATCGTGACCGTCAACCGGGCCGATGTAGTTAAAGCCCAGCTCTTCAAACAGCGTGCCTGGTACTACCATGCCTTTAATATGTTCTTCGGTACGTTTGAGCAGCTCTTTAATGGGCGGAACGCCGGAGAATACTTTTTTCCCGCCTTCGCGCAGTGAAGAGTAAAGCTTACCGGAAAGCAGCTGCGCCAGATGGTTGTTGAGCGCGCCAACATTTTCGGAAATCGACATTTCATTATCGTTGAGAACCACCAGCATATCGGGACGGATATCGCCCGCGTGGTTCATCGCTTCAAACGCCATGCCTGCGGTAATCGCGCCATCGCCAATGACACAGACGGTGCGGCGATTTTTGCCTTCTTTCTCGGCAGCAACTGCGATCCCAATTCCGGCACTGATGGAGGTTGATGAATGCCCGACGCTTAATACGTCATATTCACTTTCGCCGCGCCATGGGAACGGGTGCAGTCCGCCTTTCTGACGGATGGTGCCTATTTTGTCACGGCGTCCGGTCAAAATTTTATGCGGATAAGCCTGATGCCCCACATCCCAAATCAGTTGGTCAAACGGGGTGTTATAGACGTAGTGCAGCGCCACGGTCAGTTCGACCGTGCCCAGCCCGGAGGCGAAGTGCCCGCTGGAACGGCTCACGCTGTCGAGTAAATAGCGGCGCAGTTCGTCGCAGAGTTTCGGTAAACTCTCTTTTGGCAACAGTCGTAACTCCTGGGTGGAGTCGACCAGTGCCAGGGTCGGGTATTTGGCAATATCAAAACTCATCAGGGGCCTATTAATACTTATTGTTTATTTATTACGCTGGATGATGTAGTCCGCTAGCGCTTCCAGTGCCGAGGTATCGAGTGACTGTTCAGCCAGTTGTTTCAGCGACTGGCGGGCATCGTCGATCAGATCCTGGGCTTTCTTCCGGGCTTGCTCAAGACCCAGAAGTGCAGGGTAGGTACTTTTACCAAGTTGCTGGTCGGCACCCTGGCGTTTACCCAACGTTGCAGTATCTCCCACCACATCCAGGATGTCATCCTGAACCTGGAAGGCAAGGCCGATGCTCTCTGCGTACTTGTCGAGTACTGGCAGAGCACGACGTCCTTTATCTCCGGCGCTTAATGCACCAAGACGAACGGCGGCGCGAATCAATGCGCCGGTTTTATGGCGATGAATACGCTCGAGTGCATCCAGAGGTACGTGTTTGCCTTCCGCATCTAAATCTAATGCCTGACCACCGCACATTCCGCCAATACCGCTGGCGCTCGCCAGTTCAGAAATCATCGAAATTCTGTCGCGATCCGACACTTCCGGCATATCGGCATCACTTAAAATCGAGAACGCCAGCGTTTGTAAAGCGTCGCCAGCGAGAATCGCGTTTGCTTCGCCAAACTTCACATGGCAGGTCGGCAAACCGCGACGCAGATCGTCATCATCCATTGCCGGTAAATCATCATGAATTAATGAATACGCGTGGATACACTCCACGGCGGCAGCGGGTGCGTCCAGCGTGTTTGTGCTAACGCCGAATATATGGCCGGTGGCATAAACCAGGAACGGTCGCAGGCGCTTACCACCTAATAATGCGCCATACTGCATGGTTTCGACCACGGGAGTGTTCTGAAAGGGCAGTGGGGCAATAAAACGGCTCAGCGCCTGGTTGGCCTGCTTAACGCAGGCTTCGAGTTGCTGCGGAAAGTCCATTACTCATTGTCCGGTGTAAAAGGAGTTAAAGAGGCGTCTTCATTGTCAGACAGCAGAATTTGTACGCGCTGTTCGGCTTGTTGTAATTTGGCCTGCCCCTGACGTGCCAGCTGCACGCCACGTTCGAACTCGTTCAGCGCCTCTTCCAGCGGCAGGTCGCCACTTTCCAGACGGGTTACAATCTGTTCCAGCTCGCTCAGCGCCTTTTCAAAGCTGGCGGGCGCCTCATTTTTCTTCGGCATAATGAATGTCTGACTCTCAATATTTTTCGCCCCGTCATGGTAACGGACTCAGGGCAAATAGCAAATAACGCGCAATGGTAAGGTGATGTGCGCAGCAAAGCGATGTTAGTGGTATACTTCCGCGCCTGGATGCAGCCGCAGGTGTGGGCTGCTGTATTTTTCCCTATACAAGTCGCTTAAGACTTGCCAACGAACCATTGCCGCCATGAAGTTTATCATTAAATTGTTCCCGGAAATCACCATCAAAAGCCAATCTGTGCGCTTGCGCTTTATAAAAATCCTTACCGGGAACATTCGTAACGTTTTAAAGCACTATGATGAGACGCTCGCTGTCGTCCGTCACTGGGATAACATCGAAGTTCGCGCAAAAGATGAAAACCAGCGTCTGGCTATTCGCGACGCCCTGACCCGTATTCCGGGTATCCACCATATTCTCGAAGTCGAAGACGTGCCGTTTACCGACATGCACGATATTTTCGAGAAAGCGTTGGTTCAGTATCGCGATCAGCTGGAAGGTAAAACCTTCTGCGTACGCGTGAAGCGCCGTGGTAAACATGAGTTTAGCTCGATTGATGTGGAACGTTACGTCGGCGGCGGTTTAAATCAGCATATTGAATCCGCGCGAGTGAAGCTGACCAATCCGGATGTGACTGTCCATCTGGAAGTTGAAGACGATCGTCTCCTGCTGATTAAAGGTCGTTACGAAGGTATTGGCGGATTTCCAATCGGCACCCAGGAAGATGTGCTGTCGCTTATTTCCGGTGGTTTCGACTCCGGTGTTTCCAGTTATATGTTGATGCGTCGCGGCTGCCGCGTGCATTACTGCTTCTTTAACCTCGGCGGCGCGGCGCATGAAATCGGCGTGCGTCAGGTGGCGCATTATCTGTGGAACCGCTTTGGCAGCTCCCACCGCGTGCGTTTTGTCGCTATTAATTTCGAGCCGGTCGTCGGGGAAATTCTCGAGAAAATCGACGACGGTCAGATGGGCGTTATCCTCAAACGTATGATGGTGCGTGCCGCGTCTAAAGTGGCTGAACGTTACGGCGTACAGGCGCTGGTCACCGGCGAAGCGCTCGGCCAGGTGTCCAGCCAGACGCTGACCAACCTGCGCCTGATTGATAACGTCTCCGATACGCTGATCCTGCGTCCGCTGATCTCTTACGACAAAGAGCACATCATCAACCTGGCCCGCCAGATTGGCACCGAAGATTTTGCCCGCACCATGCCGGAATACTGCGGCGTGATCTCCAAAAGCCCAACTGTGAAAGCGGTTAAATCGAAGATTGAAGCGGAAGAAGAGAAGTTCGACTTCAGCATTCTCGATAAAGTGGTTGAGGAAGCGAATAACGTTGATATCCGCGAAATCGCTCAGCAGACCGAGCAGGAAGTGGTGGAAGTGGAAACCGTCAACGGCTTCGGCCCGAACGACGTGATCCTCGATATCCGTTCTGTTGATGAACAAGAAGATAAGCCGCTGAGAGTTGAAGGTATCGACGTGGTTTCTCTGCCGTTCTATAAACTGAGCACCAAATTTGGCGATCTCGACCAGAACAAAACCTGGCTGTTGTGGTGTGAGCGCGGGGTGATGAGCCGCCTGCAGGCGCTCTATCTACGCGAGCAGGGCTTTAACAATGTGAAGGTGTATCGTCCGTAATTTGTGGTTTTTACGTCGCATCTGGTCAGATGCGACGTTTGCCGCATCCGACACTACTCGTAATAATTATAAATCCCTGCCGCCATCACCAGTTGTGATGCCACCTCATGGGCTTTTTCACGCCCAACCAACAGGTCGATAATTTTCAGACCAAAATCAATAGCCGTACCTGGCCCCTGACTGGTCAGCAATTTTACCCGAGCATCCCAGACGACGCGCTTGTCCTGCCATTGTTCAGCGGGAATTTTGTCTTTCAACGTCGGGAAGCCGGTCATATTGCCAATCGGGAAGATATCGTGCGGGACCAGCACGGTGGCTGGTGCGGCGCAAATAGCCGCGACAATACGCCCGGAACGGTGGAACTGTTTAACGGTTTCAACCAGCAGGGTGCTATCACGAAAACACTCCGCGCCTTTAATGCCACCAGGCAGCACGATCACGTCATATTCGCCATCAGCTACTTCGACCAGCGGCGCATCCGCCAGCAGCTTCACGCCGCGTGAGCAGGTAATCGCAAGATTACCATCGCTGGCGACGCTGGCAGTGGTGACGTTGATTCCGCCGCGAACCAAGAGGTCGATAGTGGTGACGGCTTCAGTCTCTTCACTACCAGGGGCGAGGCAAACCAGTGCCGATGCGCTCATATTCACTCTCCTTTCTTTTTACCATTTCAAACAGGCGGGTGTTTTCCGGTACGGCAATCCCATGCGCGCGAGCGCGGCGTAAGAGAAAACCATTGATATAGTCGATTTCAGTGTGGCGCAGCGCGCGGATATCCTGCAACATCGACGAAATGTTTTCCGCCGTTGCATCAATCACCTGCATAACATAATCACGCAAATCTTCCGCTGAAGTATGATGCCCTTCGCGTTCGATCACCGCCGCGACTTCTTCGCATATCTGCATAATTTCTTGCGGATGATGACGTAATTCACCATTCGGGCAATTCCAGATGGCGGTCAGCGGATTAATCACACAGTTGACTGCCAGCTTGCGCCACAGCTCGGCGCGAATATTGTTATGCCACGCGACGTCAGGTAACACGGTTTGCAAAATATCCGCCAGATAACTGTAATCGCCATCCTGTTGCCGTGCCGGGCCAATATGCGTGATACCGTTTGCCACATGAATAATGACATTGCCGTCGCGGCGGGCGGCATGAGTGGTGGTTCCCATCAGTAATGGCTGCTGAATGTTTTGCAACTCTTCGATGGTGCCCATGCCGTTGTGAATTAACAGTATTGGCGTGGTTACAGGCAGTGTGGACGCGAGGCTTTTGACGGCATCGGAAACCTGCCATGCTTTCAGCGTCACCAGGAGCAGATCGCTGGTGGCGAGAAAATCGGGATCGTTGGCGGTCAGAGACTCATTAAATATCGAACCGTCGGTCTCAACCAGATTCACGCTACAATAAGGTTGCGGTACGCGCAGCCAGCCCTGAACGTCGTGACCCTGTTTGCAAAGTGCTGTAAGCCATAATTGCCCTAAGGCACCGCATCCCAATACGGTAATTTTCATTGTTCCTCCTCACCCGCAACCACTCCGGGTGTTCAATAAGGCTATCCCTTAATTGTGCATGCTGTTGCGACTATGCACAATTAAGGGATACGTCCTGGTGCAGGACTGTCGGTTATTTAACTTTGCAGGTATTATGCTTCGCATCAAAAATGAAGGGAGAGGAAAAGATGCCATCTTTCGATATTGTCTCTGAAGTTGATCTTCAGGAAGCACGTAACGCGGTCGATAACGCGAGCCGCGAAGTGGAGTCCCGTTTTGACTTCCGTAACGTTGAAGCCTCATTTGAGCTGAACGACGCCAGCAAAACCATCAAAGTGTTGAGCGAGTCTGATTTCCAGGTCAATCAGTTGTTGGATATTCTGCGTGCCAAGCTACTGAAGCGCGGCATTGAAGGCAGTTCGCTGGATGTACCGGAAAATATCGTTCATAGCGGTAAAACCTGGTTTGTGGAAGCGAAACTGAAACAGGGCATTGAAAGCGCGACCCAGAAGAAAATCGTCAAGATGATCAAAGACAGCAAACTGAAAGTGCAGGCGCAAATTCAGGGCGATGAGATCCGTGTGACGGGCAAATCTCGTGATGATTTGCAGGCTGTCATGGCGATGGTACGTGGTGGCGATCTGGGTCAGCCGTTCCAGTTCAAAAACTTCCGCGATTAATCGCGACAACCTGCGCTTTGTTCATGTCAGATGCGGCATGAACGCCTGATTCGGCCTACAAAGGTTTGTCACTCAGGAACTTTGTAGGCCTGATATGCGTAGCGCAGCAGGCAATTCGCCTCTTTTTTTATGCCTGACGAATTGCCTGTTCAACCTCAAAGCGATTCGTCACTTTGCTGTCGATTTTCACATAAGCTGAATGTTCTTCTTCTGCAATCAACACTTCTTTGACACCCGCGGTTTCCAGCAAACGCACTTTTAACGCCTCGTTTGCGGTAATGTCCGCCGGGATTTCAATGCGCAAACTGCTGACATACGGCGGTTCTTTCATGGTACTGGCGACTGCCAGCCACACTGCGGCCAGCATTGCGCCAGCGAGAAATACGCCCTGACCGTCAAACATGCCGTCAATCCAGCCACCCAGCGAACCGCCAATGGCCACACCAAGAAACTGGCTGGTGGAGTAAACGCCCATCGCCGTGCCTTTGTAACCGGCTGGCGACTCTTTACTGATAAGCGAGGGGAGGAGGGCTTCCATCAAATTAAACGCCACAAAGAAAAGCTGCACGCCGAGCACCAGTTGCCAGAACTGCGTTTGTGCGTTCCACAACACAATTTCCGCAACGACGATCAGCCCGACGCAGAAGACAAAGACTTGCTTCATTTTGCGCTTAACTTCAGCGTAGATAATGAAAGGCACAACCGAGCCAAAGGCGATTAACATCGTCGCCAGATAGACCTTCCAGTGTTCAGCCGCCGGGAACCCCGCATCAGCCAACTGTCCGGGCAGGGCAACAAACGTCGACATCAGCAGCATGTGCAGACACATAATGCCGAAGTTGAGTTTCAGCAGCCGTGGTTCTGCCAGCACTTTGCTGAAACTGCCTTTCACCATTCCGGACTCACGATTAAGTACGTGCGTGCTGCTGTTGGGCACCACCCAAATGGTCAACGCAATGCCGGTTGTTGCCAGAATAGCGATCATCCAGAACAGCGCATGCAGCCCAAGTTTGTGAGTGATGATTGGGCCAAGCACCATCGCAATGGCGAAGGTAATACCAAAACTCACGCCGATAAACGCCATCGCTTTGGTACGGTTTTGTTCGCGCGTGAGATCAGAAAGTAGCGCCATAACGGCAGCGGCAATCGCTCCAGAACCTTGTAACGCCCGGCCCAGAATAATTCCCCAGATTGAGTCGGAAAGCGCAGCGATAACGCTACCGGCAGCAAACACCGCCAGCCCGCCGACAATTAATGGTTTGCGACCAATACGGTCTGAGAGCAGGCCAAACGGAATCTGAAAAACGGCCTGAGTCAGGCCATAAATACCAATGGCAATACCGATTAATGCTTCGCTGGCACCTTGCAGAGCCATGCCGTACGTGGTCAGAACCGGCAGAACCATAAACATGCCCAGCATGCGCAATGAAAATACGGTTCCTAAACCCCAGGTCGCGCGCCGCTCACCTGGCGTCATTTTATAATCGTTCATTACCACCTCTGTTTTAAATTCGCGACTAGTTTAGTGCGCGAGGCAGGCGGGGTAAACAGAGCGATAATTAACAAATATTAATTCGATTAATGATTTGTGCGCTAAAGCCAGTAATCTGACTTTAGCGCTCAAGATTTGCTGTATGGAGTATTTCAGGAAGGTTCTCTAAGCACTGAAGCGACAGGTGTTGACTCGTGAGTACTCGATGAAGCAAACATACCTTTTGCTGATATCGCCACCACGGTAATTGCAGCCGGGATCCCCAAAAGCAGGAACACCGCTTCGAAACTCAACTCCATTGCCATCATCTCCGCCCCGGCAAAGGCGCTGAGGATGGCACCAATTCGCCCGATACCATGCATCCAACTGGAGCCTGTCGCCCGCGCTTGTGTAGGATAAAAACGTGCCGACATTGCGTTCATCCCGGTGTTGGCACCATTCAGACAAGCCCCGCAGATGAAGGCAAGCAGACAAAGAAGTGTAAAGCTGGTGGAAAAATAGCCCATCGACATGGTGATAAGCCCCCCAACGCCGTAAATAACACCCAGCGCCCGATGGGGATTAATCTTATCCATAAGCCAACCGGCAAACAGCGAACCTATCGTACCGCCTGCCTGATAAAGGGCTGTCATCACTGCAGCCTGACTTACAGTCATTCCCACCTCTTTTACCAGCGTTGGTAACCAGCTACCAAGTATATAGACCAGAAACAGTCCCATAAAATAGACCAGCCAAAGCATCAGGGAGCCAAAGCGATATTGCGGTGAAAGCACAATCCGCATGGCACTTTTATCCAGCGGTTGTGTAGGCAAAATAAACTCGACGTTATCGGCAATTTTCCCCGGGTATAGACGCTGTAAGATCATGCGAATGCGAACAGGTGGCGCGCGTTTGATAACCAGAAATCTTACTGATTCCGGCAGGAGCCAAATCAGAACCGGAGCAAACAGGACGGGTAAAATACCGCCAAGAGCCATCAGCGAGTGCCAGCCAAATTGTGGGATTAGCCATGAAGCGGCAAAACCACCAGCTGCTGCACCAAAAGTAAAACCGCAGAAAATAATCGTAATAATAAAAGAGCGCTTACGTTCAGGGGCATATTCTGAGACCAGTGTACTCATATTAGGCATTGCAGCGCCAAGCCCCAATCCGGTCATAAAACGAAAGAAAATCATCTGCTCAATATTTTGTGAAAAGGCGGTTGCTACGGTCCAGATACCAAAAAAGAACACGCTATTAATGATGATTTTTTTGCGTCCCAGCCAGTCGGCGAGCGGTCCGGAAAACATGGCACCCAATGCCAGCCCAATCAGAGCGGCGCTAATGACAAATCCAAGTTCATGATTAGATGCCCCCCATTCCTGCTTAAGTACCGGGGCGATAAATCCCATAATCGCAATATCAAAGCCATCCAGTGCGATCACAACAAAGCCTAATAAGATCACCAGCTTTTGGTAGCGGCTAAGAGGATTGCGATTGATTAATTCTCGTACGTCGAGCAAATTTGATTGTGCCATCATCTTCCCCTTATACCGACGGATACAGGTAAGCCTGTGCTGCGTTAAACAGTAATTGGGCGCGCTTTTCGGCGGGTAATGCCCCCTGTTTCCCGCTGAGCGGAACTTCAACGGATACCGGGAGATCGGCTGGTAATGCGGCCATCAGGCCGTGCAAATTCAGCCCTCCTTCACCTGGGATCTGGCGTGCTGTACGCGCCTGACGAATAATTTCTTTTTCGTTATGTGGGTTTTGTGCCGGGGCATCACACAGTTGCATATAGTTGAGATGATTTTTCGGCAAATGGCGCAAGTCCGCCAGTGACTCTTCTGCTCGCCAGAAGTGAATGGCATCGACCAGGATACCAATATCCTTTTGCCCGCTGGCAGAGATGAGTGTCTGTGCGTCAGCAATATTACGCAGTGTGGTCCATGGCATAGGTTCGAGATTCATAACCAGCCCCCAGTCTTTACCGGCTTCTGCCAGTTGCGCGAGATTATCAGCACTGCGTGACACGTTTTCGTCATTTCCGGCAACCAGAACATGGCGTGCGCCGAGGCGTGCCGCAGTTTCCATAAACGTCATCATTCGCTTATCAAGTGTAAAATCGGGACCTAAGCGGATAATTTCGACATCGGTAACACCAATGCCTGTATCACGTAGTGCGGCGAGGGTTTCACGAACTTGTGGTGTGTCACCCAGCATGTTGTAGTCAGGATCATCAGGAGTAGCGGGAATCAGCCGGATACCGACATCGGTAAAGCCAGTTTGAGCGGCAATTCGTACTTGCTCCGCAGGCGGTACATCCAACAAGGTTAAGGCGGCAATAGACAGGGTACGTGTGTTCATAAATGACTCCAGTACAGTTGCAGGTGAATTGTTGTTATGTGTGCTGCCTTCCCTGGGAAATTAACTTTTAATCGATGCTTTTCTCTCTTTCTGCTGACAGTTGTTTCCCAACCATATAACCGAAGGTCATGGCCGGGCCGAGCGTAATACCACCACTGGGATAAAACCCGCGCATCACACTCGACATATCATTACCAATGGCATACAGGCCGTTTATTGGTTGTTGTTGGGCATTCAGAACACGGGCGTGTTCATCAGTAATCAATCCGCTAAATGAACCGAGCGATCCCGGAAGAATGCGTACAGCGTAAAATGGAGGATGGCATAATGGACCAAGCGTAGGATGCAAAGGATGTTGCGTGTCGCCTTGTGCCAGGTTGTATGCGGATGCTCCACGTTGAAATTCGTTATCAACCCCACTTTCTGCTGCAGCATTAAACTGTGACACCGTTGCCATCAATTGGGGGCCATCAATCGCGCACTTTTCTGCTAAGGCTGTCAGTGAGTTGGCGGTTTGCAGATACCCTGAACGGACCCATGCCTGGGCATTGAAAGGTGACGGGCGTGCGTGACCAAGGCCGTATCGGCGCATGGAGGGGCCGTCTGCCAGTAGCCAGGCGTGTGGTGTTTCGCCTTCAGGTGTGGCGGCGAGTAAAGCAGCGATAAAATCATGGTATGAATCAGCTTCATTAACAAAGCGCTTACCATTAGGGAGAACAGCGATAAAACCAGGTTTGGCGCGTTCAACCAGATGCGGGAAAACCAGCTGTAATCCACTATCGAGAGTGACACGTGACACCGGGGCCCACGCCATTGGATGCTTGAGAGTGTGATCAAATTGTCCACCAACGGATTCTCCCAGCCGGATACCATCACCCTGATTACCTGGCGGAGCGGCGGAAAAATGCCCGTACCCTTCAGTGGCGTGTGGTACATGTTTTGCCAGACGCTGGCGATCATGGGGAAAACCACCGCAGGCAAGAATCACCGCGTTAGCTTTAACAGTCAGATTGCCGCTGTCTGTTCGCAGCGTTGCACCTTCAATGCCTTTCAGTGAGTGAATGAGTTGTCCAACCGGGGCATTCAGCTTAAACTTTACGCCCAGATCCAGTGCCGAACGCAGCAAGCGTGCCACCAGAGCATTGCCATTCACCAGATGCTGTCCACGACCATAACGCAAACGCTGCCATCCATGACGCAACAGGCGACGTGTAGTATAAAAGGCAGAGCGCGGCGAACGAGTAGCATTAAAAAAATGCGCCATATCGCTACCGCCAGCAATCCCCATGCCTGCCAGGCTAATAACTTCCAGTGGTGGACGCAACCGGTATAGCCATTCTCCTAACTGTTTACCATCGAAAGGTTGTGCCGTAACTGAGCGCCCTCCATGAGCAAATCCTGGCGAGTTATGAAAATCAGGCATTCTGCTACCGGACAAAAACTGGACAGCAGTGTTCTGACGAAAAAACTCAATCATTTCCGGGCCATAGTGTAAAAATGCTTTCAGCCTGGCATCAGCTGCCTGACCTGCCATTTCGTGGCTGAGATAATTGAGCGGTGCACTGGCATCTTCCTGAAAACCTTCTTCCCGGGCGAGTGGATTACGCGGGATCCACAACCAACCACCCGACCAGGCACTGGTGCCACCGATAACAGACTCTTTTTCCGCCACCAGGACTTTGGCGCCAAAATGGGCGGCAGTTACTGCCGCTGATAAACCAGCCGCACCTGAACCGACCACCAGAACATCAACCTTGATTTGCCCGCTCATGGCCTGTTCCTTATTGCAGTGGGGAGAAATCTGTCGGACGCATCAACACCGACTCAAGACGTTCAACAGCGGCCAGTTCGCGATTCTTGCGCGAAAAGGTGAGCCAGCGTTCGTCCTGTGCCATTCGTGTACGACGGACCAGACGATCATCCAGGCTCTCATACGCCCAGATATGAACAACCTGGTTAACAACACCGATTTCAGTAAAGAAAAAGCCAATGAGTTTGCCGAGATGTTCTGTTTGTACTGCCAGAGCATCGCTTTTATAGAGGGCCAGCCAGTCGGCCATTTTCAGTGGGTTAATGGTGTAGGTACGTTTTTCATAAATCATGACAATCTCCTGTTTATGGTGTCTGTTGTTGTGCCATGTGGCTGGCGGCGAGATAACCAAAGGTCAGCGCAGGACCGAGTGTGATACCTGGGCCGGGGTACGTTCCCGCCATAATGGAATCCATATCGTTTCCCACCGCGTAGAGGCCCTTTATCGGGCAACCACTTTGGTTGAGCACCTGAGCATCAGGTGTGGTGACCAGTCCTCTGGATGTACCCAAATCGCCGGTATAAAGGGTGATAGCGTAAAACGGAGCCTCAAGCAGAGGCGCATTACAGGCATTTGGCTGGTGGGCAGGATCACCCATTGCCTGGTTGTAACTGTTAGCGCCTTTCCGAAATTGCTCATCTCTACCATTGCTGGCGTCATGGTTGTATCGCGCTACGGTGGCTTCCAGTTTTGCAGCATCAAGCCCCAGAAGCTGCGCCAATTCGTTCAGACTCTGTGCTTTGTACAAATATCCTGCCCGTACCAGTGCGTCATTATTGACAGGCGACGGACGTGCCAACCCCAGGCCATAGCGTTTCATCGCCAGGGCATCGCAGAGCAAATAACAAGGGGCATTTTCCGCCTGGCTTTGCATGGCACTGGCAAAGTGATGGTAAGAGTTAGATTCATTAACAAAGCGCTCTGCTTGCTGGTTAACCGCGATGACACCCGGCTTGGCGCGATCAGTCACAAGATGGGGGAATCGTTCCTCACGGCCATCAGGATGACGAAGTACAGAAACTGGCGCCCAGAAGAAATTAGAAGGGAGATCCGCACCTTGCCGGGCATTAATAGCAGCGCCTAAACGTAACGCAGCTCCGTCATTTGTACCCGGAGACATAGTGAAATGTTCACGTGTTTGAGGACGAAACTGAGCAGCCAGTTCACCAGCAGCAAACCCTCCAGCGGCGAGCACTACACCATAGCGGGCATGAACAATGTGTTGCTGACCATGTTGTTCAATTTGCACGCCTGTAACGGTGCCGTTTTCCGCGATTAAAGATAAAACATTGACGTTAAGCTCCAGTGTTAATCCCTTACGAAAAGCCACATGAGCCATACGAGCAATAAGTGCATTACCCATTGCAAGGCGTGTTCCCCGGTGATAACGCAGGCGGTCGCGACCATAGCGAAGTAATAATTTGCTACAGTGCAGCAAGGAGTGAAGCGAGCGGCGCATATCGAGAAAATGCTGGATATCGACACGGTTAACCATCATTCCACCGAACAGCAACATTCCCGGTGGCGGCGAACGTAAGTCAGCAAAGCGAGTACCCAGGGCGCGCCCGTCAAATTCGATGACTTCCAGCGCCCGGCCAACATCTACCGCGCCAGCTTCATCGGGATAGTAATCGGGGGATAAAGGACGCAAACTGTATTTAACAGCTCCTTCGCTTTCAAGAAATGCCAGTGCTTCACGGCCCTGAGCCACAAAAGCGTTTATCATTTCTGCCCGGTAGTTTTCAGGACCAACAATGGCTTGCAGATAGGTTTTTATTGCCTCGGCAGAATCATTTTTCCCCAGCTCTCTCGCCTGGTCGGTATCGTGAAGCCATACCGCGCCGCCTGAAATTGCTGACGTTCCACCAAACTGCTCTGCTTTCTCCAGCATCAGTACTGAAAGCCCTTTACAGCAGGCGGAAACGGCAGCGGCAAAGCCTGCTGCGCCGCTACCAATGACAACGACATCCCAGCTTTTCATGCTGCGGCCTCTTCCTGTTGAGGCATCGCTCCGATAAATTCGCCCATCAGTTTCATTTGTGCCAGTGCCATTTCTGGCCCGGTCTGGATAACACAACCACGCTGCTGAGCAAAAGTTAGCAGTGGTGTCATCACAGGGGCAGTGACTACGTCAGCAACATGCGTAGCCGAAGTTAATGTTTCCAGTAACGCTGGCGGGATGGGTAAAGGATCAAAGCCCACCATTCCGGCAGGAGAACCATTAATAAGGATATCAATATCCTGTAAAGTTTCTGGTAATGAAGAGAGATGAACATGCGGGAAATGTGTGGCAAGACGATTAAAGAGACTCTGTTGCATTGCCGGATTTTGATCATAAATGGCAAGATGAGTCGCACCTGCTTCACAAAGCCCCCATGCAATGGCACTTCCGACACCGCCACAGCCAGAAAGCAAGGCTTTCTTACCTGATGACTGAAAATTATGTTCTTTTGCAGCCAGCAAAAATCCCACACCATCCAGCATGTCGCCCTTCAAACGACCATCAGGCAATTTTCTCACTACATTGACGGCATTCAGATGCATGGCACGTGGGGATAATTCATCAAGTAACGCGGCAACCCGTTGTTTGTGTGGAACAGTAACCAGTACGCCGCTCATATTTTTCCAACCGCGTAGCGCATTCAGATAACCCTCCACCGCATCTGGTTCGATATCAATCGGGATCATAACGCTGTCCATCTGCTGTTGAGCAAAGTAACGGTTAAAGTTTTCTGGCGATTTAACCTGGTTGATAGGGTGCCCGATAACAGCCACAACCTGAGTGAATCCAGTAATCATAATTTGCTCTCTTGTTAACTTAATGTTGCTTAAGTATTTCAACGGAATCTGAGAGCAGCAATGCAGAATTCGGACAGCTTGCCTGTTAATCGCACCACCATTGCGATAATCGCGCTACAATTACTTTTTTGTTGCAAAAATGTGAACTGCTATACAAAACCAGATACATCAGCGGGATTTGATCGTTGGTCTGCAAAAGGGGCTGGCGCTGATTCAACTTTTCTCTAAGGAATTTCCTCGATTAACTGTTCCTCAGGCGGCAAAACTGAGCGGATTAACGCAAAGTGCGACAAGGCGCTTTTTCCTGACGCTGGTCCATGAACGTTATCTGAATACCGATGGGCGGTATTACTGGCTTACAGCCCGAACACTGCGGCTCGGTCAGGCGTATGTGGACTCCGCTCAATTTCCAAAGATGGTGAGGCCGATAGTTGAGTACGTCGCCAGTCGTAGCGAAGAACATGCGTCAGTGGGGGTTATTGATGACGACGAGTTGGTTTATATCGCCCGTAGCAAACATACGCCGTTTAATTCAACCTCAGTACGTCTGGGTGAGCGTGTGCCCATCCATTGTACAGCCGGAGGCCGGTTATGGCTGGCTTCCCTTGATGAAGCCGAATGTGAAATGGTGCTACGGCGCATTCGATGTGAGCAAAGAACGCCATATACAGTGACGGATATTCAGCTGCTAAAGGCAAAAATTGCTGAAGTTCGAGAGTTGGGCTACGCCACCGTTGAGCAGGAATTTGAGATTGGCATGTTGGTGATTGCTGTACCGCTAATCGACAGAGAAGGACAATACTGGGGAGCGCTAAGCCTGACCAGTCATCAGTCCAGAACTTCAATCGAAAAGTTGTGTCGTGATCATTTGGATCTTCTCTACAGTGCCCAGGCGATGTTGTTTGGTTAAAAGGCTAAATAATTATATTATTGTGTGAAAATAATTTTTTATCAAAGGACTGAGTTAAATGTTTGTGAAGTTTAAAAGATTGGTGTTAATCGTTCCTTTTATTTATAGTGGTTATCTTTATGCAAATGATGTGTCGCCGCATGAATATAAAATAGAGAAAATATATAAAGAAATAATGCAAGGTAATAACACGTCATTAACCCAGTTGCAATTGCTGGCTAAGACAAATGATCCTCAGGCTCTGGTTACTTTAGGCTTTATATATGAGCATGGCGTTGCTAATGAATACGAAGTTACCGTTGAGGCGGATTTAGAAAAGGCACTCAGCTATTATTCTCAAGCCTGTAACTTAGGCGGTGAGTATGGATGTTATAATGCCAGTTACTTTTACCAATACGGAAAAAGGGTAAAACAGAGCAGTGAATTAGCTGAGCAATATGCGAAAAAAATGAAAGTATCAGATCTTTCCGTTTCTGAGCATTTAATAAAAGATACTATTGAAAAGGTCTGGTCACTGAAAAATAAAGCCGAAGCAGATAACACTCATCGCCCTGAGTTTCTCCATTTTGTTAGTAGATCTTTGAATCAGGCAACAGATAGTGATTTGATATTCTGGCAGCGAATAGGTTTTGGTAAAAGCGAAATTTTTAAACTGGCGATGCAATGGGCACAGGATTGTGACCCTCAAATAACGTATATGGTTGCCAGGTTTTATCTCGAAGGATATTCAATTCTTGATGACAGGCATTCATTAGAAACAAAACAGGAAGCGTTGCAATGGTTTCGCTGGACTGCCGAACACGGTTACGCGCCAGCACAGTTTGCGTTAGGCAGCGCCTGGGAAACTGGCAGCGCCGGTCTTAAAGTTGACAGGAAGGAGGCAAAAAAATGGTATCAACTTGCTGCAAACCAAAAAAATAAAGACGCTCTGCTTGCATTAGGCAAGATTTACTATTCGGGCCTTGATGGCAAGGTTGATTATACGAAAGTCCTTTCTCTTTTTGAGCAAGCGGAACATGAAGGTGCGGCAAAAGGTGCATTGTGGTTAAGCTGGATGTATTACAACGGGCTTGGGAGTCCAGTGGATTGTAATAAGGCCAGGAGTTTTTACGAAAAAGGTGCCGGGCTAAATGACCAAAAAATATCAAAAAATGAATATATTGATCATTGCCAGTCAGACCAACGGAGTAGAGAAAGCTCAGTTGATACCTTACCTGAATTAACGATTGATCATTATGGTTCTTTTGACGCTGGTAGTGATGAACGTCCAAAAATATGTGATCAAAGTTTTAAAATTAACGCCAATAAAATTACAAATATGTCATCATTACGTCTTACGTTAGAACTGGAAAATAATGAAGGTATAACAAAAGAATATGTGGTTCCAGTACCTCCTTTTAGCTTAAATACATTAGGCATAGATATGAATAACAATCCAATAAATAATATGCAAACTCATATTGATATACCTGTCTATGAACAAAATTTATGCGCTTTTTATGATCTCACTTTTAAGGTTAAATCCGCGACAGCGATGCTGAATGGTAAACAACACGATTTGTTAAAAGAAGGATATATTCAGCCTCAAGATAAATAAGGAGTATTTATGGTAACCAAAAATGTGGGGTGCTAATTGAGATGAAGGTTATTTCTGTAGAGGTAATCTTCGTGTTACTTACAAAATTAAGCATCCGTCTGGTAAGGAAACTATCCAAACGGTCGGTTTTGCACCTTTTGGCTTAAACCGACTGAATATTAACTTTACCGATAACATAATCGGTTCGTTTAATCGCAGGGGCAATAAAAA
The DNA here is from genome assembly GCF_019366485.1 of Escherichia sp. GZ89. Taxonomy (NCBI): domain Bacteria; kingdom Pseudomonadati; phylum Pseudomonadota; class Gammaproteobacteria; order Enterobacterales; family Enterobacteriaceae; genus Escherichia; species Escherichia sp. GZ89. The sequence goes on from NZ_JAEOHX010000007.1 coordinate 113,224, forward strand.
AACCCGCCAGAGTAAGCGGGTTTTTTGATGACGATAATATTTACCACACAGCAGCCAGCAGCGTATGCGAGTCCGGCACCATAAAATCAACGGACATCATTACCGAGAGGGCAGTGATGGCGATGATAGAGAAGCCGAACAGCTTGCGCGCCCAGATTCGATCATCAGCAACTTTATAACCACGCAGCGCCATACCTAACCACCAGACGCTAACCGCCGCGGCGACCACCAGATATTTATATCCAGCGTAACCGCCAAGAGAGAGCATCAGCGTGGCAACAGCAAAGGCGATGATATACAGCGTGATGTGGTTTTTCGCTACCGAAATGCCTTTCACCACCGGCAGTACCGGAATGTTTGCCGCCTGATAATCCTTAAAGCGGAAAATGGCGATGGCATAAGAATGAGGCATCTGCCACAGACTGAAGATAGCCAACAGGATTGCTGCGCCGCTATCGAACTCGCCTGTCACTGCACAGTAGCCAATCACCGGCGGCGCTGCGCCGGAGAGAGAACCAATCAATGTGCCGTAGACCGAGTGGCGTTTCATGTACAGGCTGTAAACGCCGACATAAACCACAAAGCCCATCACCCCCAGCCAGCAGGCCAGCGGATTCGCGCCAAACCACAGCAGCATAAAGCCAGCAATACCCAGCAAGGTGGCGTACACCAGCGAGACAGCAGGAGAGATCAGGCCCTTAACCAGCACCCGATTCTTCGTCCTTTCCATCTTTCTGTCGATATCCCTGTCGATGTAGTTGTTAAACACACAACCCGACGCCACAACCAGTGACACCCCAACCAGCGTGTAGATAAACAGGGGATAATCAATGCTGCCCTTTGAGGCCAGCAAGAATCCCCCAATCACCGAGATCAGGTTGCCAAAGATGATGCCTGGTTTCGTTACTTGCAGGTATTGCTTAAACATCATAACCGCCGCTCTTAGTGCATCATCATGTTGTAGTTGAGGTTCCACATAATCCAGATGGAGCCGACAACCAGGATAGCGATGATTAGCACGGTGAAGACAAACGCCGTCATGTTCCAGCCTTCATCTGATTTGGTATTCATGTGCAGGAAACACACCAGATGCACCAGAACCTGTACCACTGCCATTGCCAGGATTGTTCCCAGAATTACGGCCGGAGAAGCAGCCCCTGTCATCACCATCCAGAACGGAATCACCGTCAGAATGATCGACAGGATAAACCCTGTCATGTAGGTTTTTACGCTGCCATGGGACGCGCCGCTGTGATCGGTAGAATGACTCATTACATCGCCCCCATCAGATAAACAACAGTGAACACACAGATCCAAACCACATCCAGGAAGTGCCAGAACAGGCTCAGGCACATGATGCGGGTACGGTTAGTGCTGGTCAGGCCGCGACGGGCGATCTGCACCATCAGCACTGCCATCCAGATAAGACCGGAAGTCACGTGCAGACCGTGCGTTCCGACCAGCGCAAAGAACGCTGACAGGAAGCCGCTGCGATCCGGGCCCATGCCGTTAACAATCAGGTGATGGAATTCATAGATTTCCATCCCGATAAATCCGGCACCAAACAACCAGGTCAACGCCAGCCAGGAGATAACCTGGCTTTTGTTGTTTTTGTACATGGCGATGGCCGCCATGCCGTAGGTGATGGAGCTGAACAACAGCAAGAAAGTTTCAACCAGAACGAACGGCAGTTCGAAAATGTCCTTACCTGTCGGGCCACCTGCGGTGCCGTTCACCAGAACGGCATAGGTAGCAAATAAGATAGAGAACAGAATGCAGTCGCTCATCAGGTAGATCCAAAATCCGAAGATTTTGGTTCCGCCTGCATCGTGGTGCCCGTGTTCGTGCGCGTGGGCAGTCGCGTGCGTCAAAGTATCAGTTGCCATTTTTCAGCCCTGCCTTAGTAATCTCATCGAAATGCTGGTTTTCCAGTTTTTCGATTTCTGCCACCGGCACGTAGTAATCCACGTCCTCGTCGAAGCTTTTCACGATCCAGGTGATGATCATGCCTGCGAAGCCAACAATCGCCAGCCACCAGATATGCCAAATCATGGCGAAACCGAAGATGGTGGAGAAAGCCGCAATGACGATACCGGCACCGCTGTTTTTCGGCATATGAATTTCTTCATAGTGGTCAGGCTTTTTGTACGCTTCGCCTTTCTCTTTCATTTCCCAGAATGCATCACGCTCGTGAACGTGCGGCACAACGGCAAAGTTATAGAACGGAGGCGGGGAAGAGGTTGCCCACTCCAGCGTACGGCCACCCCACGGGTCGCCAGTCAGGTCACGGTTCTGGTCGCGGTCGCGAATAGAAACGTACATCTGAATAACGAGGCAGAGAATACCCAGCGCAATCAGTACTGCACCGCTGGCTGCAATCATCAGCATGGTGTGGAACTGCGGGTCAATCTGCTGGCTCAAACGACGGGTCATGCCCATGAAGCCCAGCGCATACAGCGGCATAAAGGCAACGAAGAAGCCGATGATCCAGAACCAGAACGCGCGTTTACCCCAGGTTTCGTTCAGTTTGAAACCGAACGCTTTAGGCCACCAGTAGGTCATCCCTGCGAAGCAGCCGAAGACCACGCCACCGATGATCACGTTATGGAAGTGCGCAATCAGGAACAGGCTGTTATGCAGAACGAAGTCTGCGCCAGGTACTGCCAGCAGCACGCCTGTCATACCGCCCACCGAGAAGGTGACGATAAAACCGATGGTCCACAGCATCGCAGAATGGAACACGATGCGGCCCTGATACATGGTGAACAGCCAGTTGAAGATCTTCACCCCGGTCGGGATGGCGATAATCATGGTGGTGATACCAAAGAAGGCGTTTACGTTCGCGCCCGCACCCATCGTAAAGAAGTGGTGCAGCCAGACGATGAACGACAGCACGGTGATACAGACGGTTGCCCATACCAGCGAGGTATAACCAAACAGACGTTTACGCGAGAAGGTTGCTGCAATTTCGGAGAACACACCGAAAACAGGCAGGATCAGGATGTAAACTTCCGGGTGGCCCCAGGCCCAAATCAGGTTGATGTACATCATCATGTTGCCACCCATATCGTTGGTAAAGAAATGGGTGCCCAGATAGCGATCCAGGGTCAGCAACGCGACGGTAACCGTCAGAATTGGGAAGGAGGCGATAATCAGTACGTTCGCGCACAATGATGCCCAGGTAAATACTGGCATCTTGAACATGGTCATGCCTGGTGCGCGCATCTTCAGAATGGTAACGAAGAAGTTGATACCGGTAAGCGTCGTACCTATACCGGATAGCTGGAGACTCCATATCCAGTAATCGACACCGACTCCCGGACTGTACTCTATTCCCGATAGCGGTGGATAGGCCAGCCAGCCGGTCTGCGCAAATTCGCCTACGCCGAGAGAAACGTTAACCAGAATCACACCAACAACGGTAAACCAGAAGCTTAAGTTGTTGAGGAACGGGAACGCAACGTCACGCGCGCCGATCTGCAGCGGAACCACCAGGTTCATCAGACCGATAACGAAAGGCATTGCCACGAAGAAGATCATAATCACGCCGTGCGCGGTGAAGATCTGATCGTAGTGGTGAGGAGGCAGGAAGCCTGCTTCGCCCGCCGAGGCAAGGGCCTGCTGGCTACGCATCATAATGGCGTCAGCAAAACCACGCAGCAACATCACAATCGCCACGATGATATACATGATACCTAGGCGTTTATGGTCGACGGAGGTCAGCCACTCTTTCCACAGGTAGGTCCACTTACCGAAGTAAGTGATCAGGCCAACGAGCGCCAGACCTCCCAAAATAATGCCAGCGATCGTAACCATGACGATAGGTTCATGGAACGGGACTGCATCAAGTGATAATTTTCCGAACATCTTTATTCTTCCTCAACCCCTTTAATGGGCGGATTCCGCGTGGCTCATGTCCATGCCTTCCATACCTTCGTGTGCACTGTGCTCACCTTCTGGCTGGGTCATGTCCATGCTCTTACCGTGAGCCATAAACTTGTTAATCACGTCGGCAAACAAATCTGGTTTCACGTTGGAGAAATATTCCACCTGGTTGTATTCGCTAGGCGCGGCCAGTTTTTCGAACGCTGCCATATCAGACATGGTGTTCGGCGACTGTTTCGCTTTTGCGACCCACTGGTCGAATTCGGCGCGATCCGGTGTTGCAATAGCTTTGAACTTCATGCCTGAGAAGCCCGGGCCGCTGTAGCTGGCGGAGATACCATCATAAGTACCGGGTTCGTTGGCGATCAGATGCAGGCGAGTCTGCATACCGGCCATGGCATAAATCTGGCTACCCAGACGCGGAATGAAGAAGGAGTTCATCACGGAGTTGGAGGTCACTTTGAAGTAAACCGGAGTGTTCGCCGGGAAAGCGATTTCATTCACGGTAGCAATGCCCTGTTCCGGGTAGATGAAGAACCATTTCCAGTCCATGGAAACCACTTCGATGGTAATGGGCTTCTCGTCGTGTGCCAGCGGCTTGCTAGGCTCAAGAGCGTGAGTGGTTTTCCAGGTCAGTACCGCAAGGAAGATGATGATTAAGATAGGTACCGTCCAGACCACAGCTTCCACTTTATTGGAGTGTGACCAGTTCGGGCTGTACTTAGCATCTTTATTGCTCGCACGGTACTTCCAGGCGAAACCAACAGCCATCAAGATTGCGGGAATAACGACAATCAACATCAGGCCAAATGCCGTCAGTATCAGTGAACGTTGCTCCAGACCAATCTGTCCTTTGGGATCTAACAGCGCAGAATTACAGCCACTGAGCAATACAGTGCCTGCAAATAATGACAACCATCCCAAACTTTTATTGTATTTCCTGAGTCTCATTTAACGACCTCAATTCCACGGGATCTGGTGGCGTTTAAAGTGTGTGGGCATTTTACGGGAAGGTTACATTACTGTAAACATGATTAAATTCCTGTTACTTGGATTTGGCTGTCAGGTCACATATGTTGCAAAACATATCAAGTTGATTTTAAGAAGCTGTTGCAAAAGGGTGTTATAACGAAAGGGGAGTGCAGAAGGCTTTTGGGCGGGCAATTGGTATAACCAATGCGAAATAAAACAATTGATTAACAAATAATTATCAATATGGTGACAAACGTTGAGGGTTAAAAATAAATAGTTAAATGCTGAATCGAGTAAGGGAAATATAATTCATTCATCCGGTAAATAATTTGCAGTGAATTAAGCGCACGAATGAACAAATATTTGGTAAGGGGTGAAGGATATTTAACCGTTATAATTACGGATGGTTATTACAGTGGATAAATATAATCGTCATACTGCAAGTTGCATGTATTGCGTTGCGGGTTATTCGGCCCATCCATGAGCCTCACGCCTTACGGGGTCAGCACAAGCGCTGTTCAAAACGCCACTGGTGTTTTGTCCTGCAACTCGAATTATCCAGAGCATAATATCGTCATGCTGCAGTTTCTGACGCTTTAACACGATCTCATTGGGTGAAAATTACGTCAGATGGGTTCTGCGTAATGCCAGGTAGTCAAGCAAGCTGCCAAAAAACACGCCGCATAATGCGACCACAATACCGATCTCCAGCAGCTCCGTCAGGAAAGAGATGTGAATTATCCCAAGAGCATCCAGGGCCAGCATAAGTAGCCATCCCACCAGAACGCCACAACCTGCCATTAGTACTCTCAACGCCAGACGATAAGCTCCCTGAAATTCGGTGCGAGGGATAAAACTTTCTCTTTCCCATGAAAATTCCAGCGTTTTCCGGCAAATCAGTAACAGAAGCAATCCAGGAATAGCCGCGAAAACGGTAAACAAATAGAAAGTTGGCCAGCCGTGCGCTTCGACAAACCATCCAGCCAGTGGTCCGACATAGACGCGGCCCACTGCCGATAGTGCTGAAAGGAGGGCAAATTGGGTCGCAGAAAACGATTTATTACATAATGTCATTAACAGGGCGACAAACGCCGATGTGCCCATTCCACCGCACAGGTTTTCGAAAAACACGGCGGCACCCATGCTGTAAAGATGTTTATCGGTAATTGAAAGCAACCAATAACCGGCGTTGGAAGCCCCCTGCAAAATACCGAAGATGAGCAAGGCACGAAACAGTGATAACCGCTGCATGAGTACGCCACCGTACAAGGCACCGACTATGGTTGCCAGCAATCCCAGTGTTTTGTTGACCACACCGACTTCACCAGCATCAAACCCAACACCGCGAATTAAAAATGTGGTGGTCAGAGTCATGGCAAAGGCATCGCCCAGTTTATACAGCACAATAAGCAACAAAATTAGCCACGCGTTGTTGCGACCAAAGAAATCACGCAGGGGCGCAACAACCGCTTGTTCCAACGTTTTTGGTACTGGAATAGTGTCGGTTGGTTCTGGAGCGAGCACCGTCGCGATAATACAGGGGATCAACAGAGCCGCCATCAGCCAGTACATGCCTTGCCAACCCAGCCATTTATCTGCCAGCCATAAAGCTAAACCACCTGAAACCAGCATCCCCAAACGGTAACCGAGTACGCTGATTGCCGCGCCCGCACCACGTTCTTCAGCGGGCAAAACATCGGTTTTCCAGGCATCAAAGACAATATCCTGAGACGCTGAACAAAAGGCGATCACCACTGCCAGAGCAGCCATCCAGCGGAGATTAGTCGCCGGATCGAGAAAGCCCATTGCAGCGATGGCAATAAGTAAAAGGACTTGAGTTGTAAGTAGCCAACCACGACGTCGCCCTAAAAATGGCGGCGTGTAGCGATCCATTACCGGAGACCATAAAAATTTGAAAACATAGGCCTGACCAACAAGGGAGAAGAAACCGATAGTTTTCAGATCGATATTTTCGACGGTCATCCACGCCTGTAACGTACCGGACGTCAGGGCAAGCGGTAAACCAGAGGCAAACCCCAGAATCAGTAAGATTGCTGAGCGCGGTTGCTGAAAAATGCGTAAATAATGACTGGACATGGGCTTCTACAGGCCCGGCATTCACCGGGCCAGAGGGCAGAAATTAACGGGCGTTCTGCTTGATAAACTCGTGGACGCTGGTGTCCTGAGACATATCAGCAATGGTATCGGTCAGCACGGTATTAACCGCATTGGCGATATTTTTGTTGGTAGCCTGGAAAGCGCCTTCTACGGAGTAATTAGCACGGTAGTTTTTGGTCATCTTGTTGCCGTTTGCGGCAGTGGCAATGATGGCGATATCGGCTTTGGTTGCGATGTTGTAACGCACGTTGCCCTGAGAAACATCGGCATACAACTGGTTAACAATGATCTGCAGGTTTACTGCGCCGTTAGGACCAACCATATAACCGCGCGCGGTCATTTGTTTTTCCAGCACTTCTTGCAGCAGGAAGCGCAAATCGCGGGATGCGGTCAGGGTAACGATTTGGTTATCACGGGTGACTTTTGCCAGAGCCTGGTCCGGACGTTGATCTGCACCGTTAATGCTTACGGTCACGCCCATCAGGCTTGGATCTTGTTGCGGCAGTGTCATCGTCGGGGAGACTTCAATCGTAGTTGGTGGTGTTGCGCATCCTGCCAGCATAACCATTGTGATTAAGGGAAAGAGGATTTTTTTTAACATGTTGGTGCTCTCAGTGACTCTTTGGCGTAGTAGAAAAAATTCCCGCCATCATAACATCGCTAACGGCGAGGGGAAGTGGGTAAAGAATCTAAATTCACGGTGTTGTCCGTTTAATGACCCTTCGAAAAACGATGACCGTCGTTTTACATTCCTCACCGTTTATAAATCAGTAAACTTCAAACGTTTGAGAGAAAAAATCAGATGAAAGCTAAATATTTGTTGTCAATGTGTAATGGAAACGGTAAAAGCGGCTAATATTTAAAGGGATGGGGACATCTCAGCGTTGTCGGAGGAGATATTTCATGATGATACGTGAGCGGATAGAAGATAAGTTAAGGGCAGCGTTCCAACCTGTTTTCCTCGAAGTAGTGGATGAAAGCTATCGTCACAATGTCCCGGCGGGCTCTGAAAGCCATTTTAAAGTTGTGCTGGTTAGTGATCGCTTTACAGGTGAGCGCTTTTTGAATCGTCACCGAATGATTTACAGCACCCTGGCGGAGGAACTCTCCACAACCGTACATGCGCTGGCTCTGCATACCTACACCATAAAGGAGTGGGAAAGCTTGCAGGATACCGTCTTCGCATCACCACCCTGCCGTGGAGCAGGTAGCATAGCGTAGAAAACGTATTTGCAACATCCGCTGTATTTCCAGTATGTTGCTACCGAGTTTGACGAAACGGCCTGCGGGCCGTTTTTTTTGTCGGAATTTTATACTTGTTGTCGAGAGTTCAGGCAAAAAGAAGCCGGGAAATGTGAAAAAAGCCGCAGCATCGGGCAATAACCGTTCTCGACTCATATAAGTGATGCCGCTATAATGCCGCGTCTTATTTGAATGTTTCGGGATGATTCTGGCGACAGGGAATGTGATTGTTTACGAGAACATCCCGGTTCCGCGAAGCCAACTACCTGTGCTTGCGGGGTAGAGTTGACCGAGCACTGTGATTTTTTGAGGTAACAAGATGCAAGTTTCAGTTGAAACCACTCAAGGCCTTGGCCGCCGTGTAACGATTACAATCGCTGCTGACAGCATCGAGACCGCTGTTAAAAGCGAGCTGGTCAACGTAGCGAAGAAAGTGCGTATTGACGGCTTCCGCAAAGGCAAAGTACCGATGAATATTGTTGCTCAGCGTTATGGTGCGTCTGTACGCCAGGACGTTCTGGGCGATCTGATGAGCCGTCACTTCGTCGATGCGATCATCAAAGAAAAAATCAATCCGGCTGGCGCACCGAACTACGTTCCGGGCGAATACAAACCAGGTGAAGACTTCACCTACGCTGTAGAGTTTGAAGTTTATCCGGAAATTGAGCTGAAAGACCTGGAAACGATCGAAGTTGAAAAACCGATTGTTGAAGTGACTGACGCTGATGTAGACATGATGCTGGATACTCTGCGTAAACAGCAGGCTACCTGGAAAGAGAAAGATGGCGCTGCTGATGCAGAAGACCGCGTTACCATCGATTTCACCGGTTCTGTAGACGGCGAAGAATTCGAAGGCGGTAAAGCGTCTGATTTCGTACTGGCGATGGGTCAGGGTCGCATGATCCCAGGCTTTGAAGACGGTATCAAAGGTCACAAAGCTGGCGAAGAGTTCACCATCGACGTGACCTTCCCGGAAGACTACCACGCTGAAAACCTGAAAGGTAAAGCGGCGAAATTCGCTATCAACCTGAAAAAAGTTGAAGAGCGTGAACTGCCGGAACTGACCGAAGAATTCATCAAACGTTTCGGCGTTGAAGATGGTTCTGTTGAAGGTCTGCGTGCTGAAGTACGTAAAAACATGGAACGCGAGCTGAAAGGCGCCGTACGTAACCGTGTTAAATCTCAGGCGATCGAAGGCCTGGTGAAAGCTAACGACATCGACGTACCAGCTGCGCTGATCGACAGCGAAATCGACGTTCTGCGTCGCCAGGCTGCACAGCGTTTCGGCGGCAACGAGAAACAAGCTCTGGAACTGCCGCGTGAACTGTTCGAAGAACAAGCTAAACGCCGCGTAGTTGTTGGCCTGCTGCTGGGCGAAGTAATCCGCACCAACGAGCTGAAAGCTGACGAAGAGCGTGTGAAAGGCCTGATCGAAGAAATGGCTTCTGCGTATGAAGATCCGAAAGAAGTCATCGAGTTCTACAGCAAAAACAAAGAGCTGATGGACAACATGCGTAACGTCGCACTGGAAGAACAAGCTGTTGAAGCTGTTCTGGCTAAAGCGAAAGTGACTGAAAAAGAAACCACTTTCAACGAGCTGATGAACCAGCAGGCGTAATCTGCGCAGCCGTTAGGCGCACTACGCACGAAGGCCCGTCACCTCCAGGTGGTGGGCTTTTTTTTGTCATGAATTTTGCATGGATGTGCGCGAAAACCGCTTTTCGGGGTTAGCGTAACAACAAAAGATTGTTATGCTTGAATTATGGCGATGCCGTACCCATAACAGAGGGACTAGCTGATAATCCGTCCATAAGGTTACAATCGGTACAGCAGGTTTTTTCAATTTTATCCAGGAGACGGAAATGTCATACAGCGGCGAACGAGATAACTTTGCACCCCATATGGCGCTGGTGCCGATGGTCATTGAACAGACCTCACGCGGCGAGCGCTCTTTTGATATCTACTCTCGTCTACTTAAGGAACGCGTCATTTTTCTGACCGGCCAGGTTGAAGACCACATGGCAAACCTGATTGTGGCGCAGATGCTGTTCCTGGAAGCGGAAAATCCGGAAAAAGATATCTATCTGTACATTAACTCCCCTGGCGGCGTAATCACTGCCGGGATGTCTATTTATGACACCATGCAGTTCATTAAACCGGACGTCAGCACTATCTGTATGGGCCAGGCGGCCTCTATGGGCGCGTTCCTGCTGACTGCAGGGGCAAAAGGTAAACGTTTCTGCTTGCCGAATTCGCGCGTGATGATTCACCAACCGCTGGGCGGCTACCAGGGCCAGGCGACCGATATCGAAATTCATGCCCGTGAAATTCTGAAAGTTAAAGGGCGTATGAATGAACTTATGGCGCTTCATACGGGTCAATCATTAGAACAGATTGAACGTGATACTGAGCGCGATCGTTTCCTCTCTGCTCCTGAGGCAGTGGAATACGGCCTTGTCGACTCGATTCTGACCCATCGTAATTGATGCCACAGGCGCAACTGTACCGCTATACTTATCCTGGGCGGCACAACGCTGTAAGCGGCTTGCGCCTGAGAATGGCATTTGCGTCGTCGTGTGCGGCACAAAGAACAAAGAAGAGGTTTTGACCCATGACAGATAAACGCAAAGATGGCTCAGGCAAACTGTTGTACTGCTCTTTTTGCGGCAAAAGCCAGCATGAAGTGCGCAAGCTGATTGCCGGTCCATCCGTGTATATCTGCGACGAATGTGTCGATTTATGTAATGACATCATTCGCGAAGAGATTAAAGAAGTTGCACCGCATCGTGAACGCAGTGCGCTACCGACGCCGCATGAAATTCGCCAGCACCTGGACGATTACGTTATCGGTCAGGAACAGGCGAAAAAAGTGCTGGCGGTCGCGGTATACAACCACTACAAACGTCTGCGCAACGGCGATACCAGCAATGGCGTCGAGTTGGGCAAAAGTAACATTCTGCTGATCGGTCCGACCGGTTCCGGTAAAACGCTGTTGGCAGAAACGCTGGCACGTCTGCTGGATGTCCCGTTCACCATGGCCGACGCAACCACGCTGACCGAAGCCGGTTATGTGGGCGAAGACGTTGAAAACATCATTCAGAAGCTGTTGCAGAAATGCGATTACGACGTACAGAAAGCACAGCGCGGTATTGTCTACATCGATGAAATCGACAAGATTTCTCGTAAGTCTGACAACCCGTCCATTACCCGAGACGTTTCCGGTGAAGGCGTACAGCAGGCACTGTTGAAACTGATCGAAGGTACTGTTGCTGCCGTTCCTCCGCAAGGTGGGCGTAAACATCCGCAGCAGGAATTCTTGCAGGTTGATACCTCCAAGATCCTGTTTATCTGTGGCGGTGCGTTTGCCGGTCTGGATAAAGTGATTTCTCATCGTGTTGAAACTGGCTCCGGTATTGGTTTTGGCGCAACGGTAAAAGCGAAGTCTGACAAAGCAAGTGAAGGTGAACTGCTGGCGCAGGTTGAGCCGGAAGATCTGATCAAATTTGGTTTGATCCCTGAGTTTATCGGTCGTCTGCCGGTTGTAGCAACGCTGAATGAGCTGAGCGAAGAAGCTCTGATTCAGATCCTCAAAGAACCGAAAAACGCCCTGACCAAGCAGTATCAGGCGCTGTTTAATCTGGAAGGCGTGGATCTGGAATTCCGTGACGAGGCACTGGATGCTATCGCTAAGAAAGCGATGGCGCGTAAAACCGGTGCCCGCGGTCTGCGTTCAATCGTAGAAGCTGCATTGCTGGATACCATGTACGATCTGCCGTCGATGGAAGATGTGGAAAAAGTGGTTATCGATGAGTCAGTCATTGAAGGCCAAAGTAAGCCTCTGCTGATTTATGGTAAACCAGAAGCACAGCAGGCATCTGGCGAATAATTCACCAATCCATAACGTTGGTTTATCAAAAAGGGGGGAATACATCTCCCCTTTTATTTTTCCGCTATTCCCGGCGTTGAATGTGGGGGAAACATCCCCATATACTGACACACATGTTAAAAGATGACATGAAGCACAGTCGTGCCATCTGTTTACCTGGCGGACACTAAACTAAGAGAGAGCTCTATGAATCCTGAGCGTTCTGAACGCATTGAAATCCCCGTATTGCCGCTGCGCGATGTGGTGGTTTATCCGCACATGGTCATACCCTTATTTGTAGGGCGGGAAAAATCTATCCGTTGTCTGGAAGCGGCTATGGACCATGATAAGAAAATTATGCTGGTCGCCCAGAAAGAAGCATCAACGGATGAGCCGGGTGTTAACGATATGTTCACTGTCGGTACCGTGGCCTCGATATTGCAGATGCTGAAACTGCCAGACGGCACCGTCAAAGTGCTGGTCGAGGGGTTACAGCGTGCGCGTATTTCTGCGCTTTCTGATAACGGCGAGCATTTTTCTGCAAAAGCTGAATATCTCGATTCACCAACGATTGATGAGCGCGAACAGGAAGTGCTGGTGCGTACTGCAATCAGCCAGTTCGAAGGCTACATCAAGCTGAACAAAAAAATCCCACCAGAAGTACTGACGTCGCTAAATAGCATCGACGATCCGGCGCGTCTGGCGGATACCATTGCTGCGCATATGCCGCTGAAACTGGCTGACAAACAGTCCGTGCTTGAGATGTCCGACGTTAACGAACGTCTGGAATATCTGATGGCAATGATGGAATCGGAAATCGATCTGCTGCAGGTTGAGAAACGCATTCGCAACCGGGTTAAAAAGCAGATGGAGAAATCCCAGCGTGAGTACTATCTGAACGAGCAAATGAAAGCTATTCAGAAAGAACTCGGCGAAATGGACGACGCGCCGGACGAAAACGAAGCCCTGAAGCGCAAAATCGACGCGGCGAAAATGCCGAAAGAGGCAAAAGAGAAAGCGGAAGCAGAGCTGCAGAAGCTGAAAATGATGTCTCCGATGTCGGCAGAAGCGACCGTAGTGCGTGGTTATATCGACTGGATGGTACAGGTGCCGTGGAATGCGCGTAGCAAGGTCAAAAAAGACCTGCGTCAGGCGCAGGAAATCCTTGATACCGACCATTATGGTCTGGAGCGCGTGAAAGATCGCATCCTTGAGTATCTTGCGGTTCAAAGCCGCGTCAACAAAATCAAGGGACCGATCCTCTGCCTGGTAGGGCCGCCGGGGGTAGGTAAAACCTCCCTGGGTCAGTCCATCGCCAAAGCCACCGGGCGTAAATATGTCCGTATGGCGCTGGGTGGCGTGCGTGATGAAGCGGAAATCCGTGGTCACCGCCGTACTTACATCGGTTCTATGCCGGGTAAATTGATCCAGAAAATGGCGAAAGTGGGCGTGAAAAACCCGCTGTTCCTGCTCGATGAGATCGACAAAATGTCTTCTGACATGCGAGGCGATCCGGCCTCCGCACTGCTTGAAGTGCTGGATCCAGAGCAGAACGTAGCGTTCAGCGACCACTACCTGGAAGTGGATTACGACCTTAGCGACGTGATGTTTGTCGCGACGTCGAACTCCATGAACATTCCGGCACCACTGCTGGATCGTATGGAAGTGATTCGCCTCTCCGGTTATACCGAAGATGAAAAACTGAACATCGCCAAACGTCACCTGCTGCCGAAGCAGATTGAACGTAATGCGCTGAAAAAAGGTGAACTGACCGTCGACGATAGCGCCATTATCGGCATTATTCGTTACTACACCCGTGAGGCGGGCGTGCGTGGTCTGGAGCGTGAAATCTCCAAACTGTGCCGTAAAGCGGTTAAGCAGTTGTTGCTCGATAAGTCTTTAAAACATATCGAAATTAACGGCGATAACCTGCACGACTATCTCGGTGTTCAGCGTTTCGACTATGGTCGCGCGGATAACGAAAACCGTGTCGGTCAGGTAACTGGTCTGGCGTGGACGGAAGTGGGCGGTGACTTGCTGACCATTGAAACCGCGTGCGTTCCGGGTAAAGGCAAACTGACCTATACCGGTTCGCTCGGCGAAGTAATGCAAGAGTCCATTCAGGCGGCGTTAACGGTGGTTCGTGCGCGTGCGGAAAAACTGGGGATCAACCCTGATTTTTACGAAAAACGCGACATCCACGTCCACGTACCGGAAGGTGCGACGCCAAAAGATGGTCCGAGTGCCGGTATTGCTATGTGCACCGCGCTGGTTTCTTGCCTGACCGGTAACCCGGTTCGTGCCGATGTGGCAATGACCGGCGAGATCACTCTGCGTGGTCAGGTACTGCCTATCGGTGGTTTGAAAGAAAAACTGCTGGCGGCGCATCGTGGTGGCATTAAAACGGTGTTAATTCCTTACGAAAATAAACGTGATCTGGAAGAGATTCCTGACAACGTGATTGCTGATCTGGATATTCATCCTGTGAAGCGCATTGAGGAAGTTCTGAGTCTTGCGCTGCAAAATGAACCGTCCGGAATGCAGGTTGTAAGCGCAAAATAGTGACCTCGCGCAAAATGCACTAATAAAAACAGGGCTGGCATGCCAATTGGCACTTGCCAGCCTTTTTTTGTACCGCTAATTTAAACGCTTATTCAGACCTGTCGCTATTAACAGGTGTTGTAAGGGCATGTCAGGCCTGATATAACTGCTGCGCGGTTGCACTTTGAAGGATTCTGGTACGTTTTTCATTATATAAGAGGAAGAGAAGAGTGAATAAATCTCAACTGATCGACAAGATTGCTGCAGGGGCTGATATCTCTAAAGCAGCTGCTGGACGTGCTTTAGACGCGATTATTGCTTCCGTTACTGAATCTCTGAAAGAAGGGGATGACGTAGCGCTGGTAGGTTTTGGTACTTTTGCTGTTAAAGAGCGTGCTGCCCGTACTGGTCGCAACCCGCAAACCGGTAAAGAGATCACCATCGCTGCTGCTAAAGTACCGAGCTTCCGTGCGGGTAAAGCACTGAAAGACGCGGTAAACTAAGAGTGATCCCCACGGGGATGTGATTTAGTACAAGGGCGCATCAACTGATGTGCCTTTTTTATTTGTGATTCGGGACTTTATACCGCTTGTGGGCTGACAATTACCCCTGTTTCTTGTCACAATAGGCCTTTGCGCGCAGCGATACGTTGCGTGAGGTATACAAGTCACCTACAGCGGAGTGTTGTTACACCATGATGGACAGCTTACGCACGGCTGCAAACAGTCTCGTGCTCAAGATTATTTTCGGTATCATTATCGTGTCGTTCATTTTGACCGGCGTGAGTGGTTACCTGATTGGCGGAGGCAACAACTACGCCGCAAAAGTGAATGGCCAGGAAATCAGCCGTGGGCAATTCGAAAACGCGTTCAACAGCGAACGTAATCGAATGCAGCAGCAACTGGGCGATCAATACTCGGAGCTGGCAGCTAACGAAGGCTACATGAAGACGTTGCGCCAGCAGGTGCTGAATCGTCTGATTGATGAGGCTCTGTTAGATCAATACTCCCGCGACCTGAAACTGGGAATCAGTGACGAGCAAGTCAAACAGGCGATCTTTGCCACCCCAGCCTTCCAGGTTGACGGTAAGTTTGATAACAGTCGCTACAATGCCATTCTTAATCAGATGGGAATGAGTGCTGATCAATACGCACAGGCGCTACGTAACCAGCTGACCACACAACAGTTGATTAACGGGATTGCTGGAACAGATTTCATGCTGAAAGGCGAAACTGACGAACTGGCAGCTCTGGTGTCTCAGCAACGCGTGGTTCGTGAAGCAACCATAGACGTTAATGCGAAAGCTGAAAAACAGCAGGTGAGTGATGCAGAAATCACCAGCTACTATGATCAGCATAAAAACAACTTCGTGACACCGGAGCAATTCCGCGTTAGCTACATCATGCTGGATGCGGCAAACATACAGCAACCGGTTAGCGATGCAGATATCCAGGCTTATTACGACCAGCATCAGGATCAATTCACTCAGCCACAGCGTGTTCGCTATAGCATCATCCAGACCAAAACTGAAAATGAAGCTAAAGCCGTGTTAGATGCGCTCAATAATGGTGGTGATTTTGCTGAGCTGGCGAAAGAGAAATCAGCCGATATCATCTCCGCACGTAATGGCGGTGATCTGGGGTGGCTGGAAGATAGCACCACGCCGCAAGAGCTGAAAGACGCCGGGCTGAAAGATAAAGGCCAGTTATCTGGGGTGATTAAATCTTCCGTAGGCTTCCTGGTGGTACGTCTGGATGACGTTCAACCGGCCAAAGTAAAAACGTTAGCCGAAGTTCGTGATGACATCGCAGCGAAAGTGAAGCACGAAAAAGCGCTGGATGCTTATTACGCATTGCAACAGAAAGTTAGCGATGCCGCCAGCAACGATACTGAATCCCTGGCGGGTGCTGAGCAGGCGGCTGGAGTGAAGGCAAAAGAAACTGGCTGGTTTAGCCAACAGAATCTGCCGGAAGAACTGAATTTCAAACCTGTTGCAGACGCTATCTTTAGCGGTAGCCTGGTCGGAGAAAACGGCACTCCTGGTAGCAACTCAGATATCATCACTGTTGATGGCGATCGTGCCTTTGTGCTTCGCGTTAGCGAACATAAAGCAGAAGCGATTAAACCGCTTTCTGAGGTGAAAGATCAGGTTAAGGCGCTGGTACAGCACGATAAAGCTGAACAGCAAGCGAAACTGGAAGCCGAAAAACTACTGGTTGAGTTGAAAGCAGGTAAAGGTGTAGATGCTATGCGGGCTGCTGGGCTGCAATTTGGCGAACAGAAAACCTTAAGCCGTTCTGGTCAGGACCCGGTTAGCCTGGCTGCGTTTGCCTTAGGTTTGCCGGAGAAAGACAAGCCGAGCTACGGTATGGCAACCAATACGCAGGGTAATGTGGTATTGCTGGCACTGGATGAAGTGAAAGCCGGTACGATGCCAGAAGCACAAAAACAAGCATTGGTTCAGGGGATCACCCAGAATAATGCTCAGATTGTTTTTGAAGCGCTGATGAGCAACCTGCGTAAAGAAGCAAAAATCAAAATTGGCGATGCGCTGGAACAGCAATAATCCTGAAGCCGCCTCGCAAAAAAATGCTTTGCAGCTGTAACAAGAAAAGGTCGCTTTCGCGGCCTTTTCCATTTCTGAACATTGCCATTTGTTTCCTGTTTTCACTGCCGTTAAGGTGATTCCACTGTTAACAAACAAGGAGAAAACAGTATGAAACACGGAATTAAAGCACTGCTCATTACCCTGTCCTTGGCCTGTGCCGGAATGTCTCATAGCGCGCTGGCGGCAGCTCCTGCGGCGAAACCGACAACGGTAGAAACCAAAGCGGAAGCTCCTGCAGCACAAAGTAAAGCAGCAGTACCGACTAAAGCCAGTGACGAAGAAGGTACCCGGGTCAGCATTAATAATGCCAGCGCGGAAGAGTTAGCCCGCGCGATGAATGGCGTTGGCCTGAAGAAGGCGCAGGCGATTGTCAGTTATCGCGAAGAGTACGGTCCGTTTAAAACGGTGGAGGATCTCAAGCAGGTGCCGGGGATGGGCAATTCGCTGGTGGAACGTAATCTGGCGGTATTAACCCTGTAATTAATTTGCATAGTGGCAAATTTTTGCCAGACTGAAGAGGTCATACCAGTTATGACCTCTGCACTTATAACAGTTCTTATAACAACAACGTAAGGTTATTGCGCTATGCAAACACAAATCAAAGTTCGTGGATATCATCTCGACGTTTACCAGCACGTAAACAACGCCCGCTACCTTGAGTTTCTCGAAGAAGCCCGCTGGGATGGGTTAGAAAATAGCGACAGTTTTCAGTGGATGACGGCCCATAACATCGCCTTCGTCGTGGTCAATATCAATATTAACTATCGTCGCCCGGCGGTATTAAGCGACCTGTTAACCATTACCAGTCAGTTGCAGCAATTAAACGGTAAAAGCGGTATTTTAAGTCAGGTTATTACTCTTGAGCCAGAAGGACAGGTGGTGGTGGATGCGCTTATCACGTTTGTTTGTGTTGATCTTAAAACGCAGAAAGCATTAGCGCTGGAAGGGGAACTACGTGAAAAGCTTGAGCAGATGGTGAGATAAACGTTTTGTTGTGCCGGATGCTCAAGCCGCATCCGGCGACACCCGGAATAATTACTTCAATCCGGTTTTCTGCTTCATTGCCGCCATCACTGTTGGTTTGTCGGCCAGATAATGATGCAAACCGTTGGCGCGCAAATTACACGCCGCACAATGACCGCAACCGTCGCCTTTAATGCCGTTATAGCAGGTCAACGTTTCGTTACGGACTAAATCCAGCTTGCCGTAATAATCCGCCAGCGCCCAGGTTTCCGCTTTATCAATCCACATCAGCGGCGTTTCAAAACGAATATCTTTCGCCATGCCTAAACTGACGGCATGGTTTAGTGCTTTCACAAACTCATCGCGGCAATCCGGGTAACCGGAGAAATCCGTTTCGCAGACGCCGGTAATTACGGCTTCTGCTTTTACCTGATACGCATATATTGCCGCCAGCGTCAGGAATAAAATATTACGTCCTGGGACAAACGTATTCGGGATGCCATCGGCTTCAGGTTCATAATCTGGCACTGGAATGCTGTCACGTGTCAGGCTGCTGACCGCCAGTTCGTTGAGCAGCGTTACATCCAGCACTTTATGTGCACGAGCGCCCAGTTTCAGCGCCAGTTCGCGTGCCACGTCGATTTCTGCGCGATGTCGCTGACCGTAATCGAACGTCACGCAATGGACTTCATCATATTGTTGTAATGCCTGCACCAGACAGGTGGTGGAATCCTGGCCTCCACTGAACACAACGACAGCACGTTTCATAGATAATCCTGCTTGAACAATAAAAGCGTTATGGTAACGCCTGCGGTTTGTACCGACCATTCTTTATTGTGATGGTGCGGGAAGCCAGGCTTCGGTAAATTCAAACCAACCGCGCGGAGTCAGTCGCACACCGTTCACGCCGGGAGGGGCGCTAATGCGATAGTGATAGTTGAACAGCGGCGTCAGCGTCGCGTCTGCCATTAACTGGCTAAAGACCGTTTTCAGGGCATTAAATCGGTTTTCCTCATCAGGCATTACTTGCACAGCGTCCAGTGTCGATTGCAAATGTGCATATGCTGGAGCGTCGAAAACATGTGGCCACAGTGGATCGCAACGCAGCCATTGCTCCAGGGTATATTCCGGTGCTTCGCCAATTAACCTGTCGCCCATCATGAGGTCTGCGTGTGCCAGTAGGGTCGTGTCGTCCCAGTTTTTTGCGTTATGAAAAATAATTGTAAGTTCACAGCCTTCCGCGGCCAGTGTCGCCTGTAGGCGTTCTGCCATGGTATGAAGTTCTATCGGTAGGTGATAAACCAGCGTCAAGGTTTCTGGTAGTTTGACGTCATCCGGTACTTGCCATTGCGGAATCGTCCAGCCTGGCAGTAATGCATGACTGGCGGTGATCAGGTTTTCTCCGACTTCTAACGTTTGTAATAAACCGGATTGATGAATAATGGAGATCACTTTTCGCGCCTGCCAGAGGGACAGTCGGGGGCTTTTGCGCAACGTTAAATAGCAAAAACCTAAACTGATGCCGCTACTGACCTGGCTAACCTGTGTTAACTCCTCAGGCTTGCCGATGGTTATTTGCACGGGATGCTGGCAACTGGTTCCCAAATCATTTTCAAAAAGCGGCGGAGCTATCCAGTACTCAACCGCTTTAAGCAGCGGATGACATAAATGGTAATAATCATGGCTTTCGAGTCGCACCAGTTCCGCTGTGAATTGTGTTAAGCGAAAAGGGCCTGTGCCGATCTGTTGGAATTGTGGATGCGCAAGATGGCTGCAATAGCTCGCCAGTCGGTGTGCAAGCCAGTAATCGGGGCGATGTAAAAAGAAGGTCAGACACTGCGGATGGGTGACTTCAATACGCTTCACGCTAATAAATAATTGATGCAGTGCCGGCAGCTGTAACAGCATCAATAACCGCTGGTGTAAGTGTGTGGCTTTTACTACATCGCCGTTATGCCAGTGTAGGGTTGAGCGAAGATAAAAGTCCCAGCGTAACCCGTCAGCAGAGGTTTCCCAGTGATGCGCTAAATCGCCAATCGGGCTCTGGGTATTATTATCGAAGCGGGTCAGGCCGGAAAATATTTGCCCGGCGAGATGCTGCTCGGCACGGCCGGGCAAAAAGCCCGGTTGTAACGGTTCGAGCGGGCGATAGTAGGGAATACGCAACGTAGGCGTATCGTTTTGCCATTGCCCGCCCATAAACGGCTGTAACAGAGTGCGCAGCTCACCTGGGGCCAGTTGCGCCAGTTCCAGCACATCTTGCTGCTTTCCGGTTTCCAGTGCTTGTTCCATCATCGCATAGCGTAGCGATTCCGGCGTGACCAGAAAGCGTAGTTGCCCGCGCTTTCCGCGTCCTGACTGCGCCTGCCACTCCAGCCATCCCACCTCCTGTGCCTGACGTAACAGCGTACGAACATGGCGTTCGCTGCAAAAACAGCGTTCAGCCAGTTCGCCAATAGTGACAGATTGCGGCTTTCCGGCGGAAGGTTGCCATAGTCGTTGATACTGGTTAAGACGGTTAAGCAGTCGCATATAAACCCGGAACAATATTATTTAACTATTCACTATTACTTCCGTATATATCAGGTGATACTCAATCACTATTAACCGTGTCACAGAGTGGAGAAAGAAATGGCTCGTCTGGCAGCATTTGATATGGATGGCACTTTATTGATGCCTGACCATCATTTAGGTGAGAAAACCCTCTCCACTTTGGCGCGACTGCGTGAACGCGACATTACCCTCACTTTTGCCACGGGGCGTCATGCGCTGGAGATGCAGCATATTCTCGGGGCGCTATCGCTGGATGCATATTTGATTACCGGCAACGGAACGCGCGTGCATTCTCTGGAAGGTGAACTTTTACATCGTGATGATTTACCTGCGGATGTCGCGGAGCTGGTGCTGTATCAGCAATGGGATACCCGAGCAAGCATGCATATCTTCAATGACGATGGTTGGTTTACCGGGAAAGAGATCCCTGCGTTGTTGCAGGCATTTGTCTATAGCGGTTTTCGTTATCAGATAATCGATGTCAAAAAAATGCCACTCGATCGCGTCACCAAGATCTGCTTCTGTGGCGATCATGACGATCTTACACGCTTGCAGATCCAGCTACACGAAGCATTAGGCGAGCGTGCACATTTATGTTTTTCCGCCACGGATTGCCTCGAAGTGCTGCCGGTGGGCTGCAATAAAGGCGCTGCATTGACGGTGCTGACCCAACATTTAGGTTTATCGTTGCGCGATTGCATGGCCTTTGGTGATGCGATGAACGATCGCGAAATGTTAGGCAGCGTCGGTAGCGGCTTTATTATGGGCAATGCGATGCCGCAACTGCGCGCGGAACTCCCGCATTTACCGGTGATAGGACACTGCCGAAATCAGGCTGTCTCTCACTATTTGACACACTGGCTGGACAATCCACATCTACCTTATTCCCCCGAATAACGAGATCCCTTCCAGCACCGGGCAATTGCCCGGTTTTTTTTGCGTTGAATTTGTCATTTTGTGCCGTGATGTTTAAACCGCACAGAATAAATTGTCGCGATTTCACCTTTAAAATAGAATTAAAAGAGAAAAAAATTCTCTGTGGAAGGGTTATGTTAGATAAAATTGACCGTAAGCTGCTGGCCTTACTACAGCAGGATTGCACCCTCTCTTTGCAGGCATTGGCTGAAGCCGTTAATCTGACAACCACGCCTTGCTGGAAGCGACTGAAACGGTTGGAGGATGACGGTATCCTTATCGGCAAAGTCGCCCTGTTGGACCCGGAAAAAATTGGCCTCGGTCTGACCGCCTTTGTACTGATAAAAACGCAACATCACAGCAGCGAATGGTATTGCCGCTTTGTGACGGTGGTTACTGAAATGCCAGAAGTGCTGGGGTTCTGGCGCATGGCCGGTGAATACGATTATCTGATGCGCGTCCAGGTTGCCGACATGAAACGCTACGACGAGTTTTATAAGCGTCTGGTAAACAGCGTGCCGGGGCTGTCGGACGTCACTTCCAGCTTCGCGATGGAACAGATTAAATACACCACTTCTTTACCCATCGAATAAATATCCAGAATCAGGTCAGGACACTACGCGTGCGATTATTTGCTCAATTAAGCTGGTATTTCCGTCGGGAATGGCGTCGCTATCTCGGGGCTGTTGCCTTGCTTGTCATTATCGCGATGCTGCAACTGGTTCCGCCGAAAGTGGTTGGTATTGTTGTCGATGGCGTGACAGAACAACACTTTACTACCGGGCAGATCCTGATGTGGATCGCCACCATGGTGCTGATTGCTGTTGTGGTTTATCTCCTGCGTTACGTCTGGCGCGTATTGCTGTTTGGCGCGTCTTATCAACTGGCTGTTGAACTGCGTGAAGATTATTACCGTCAGCTAAGCCGGCAGCATCCTGAGTTTTACCTGCGTCATCGCACGGGGGACCTCATGGCTCGTGCGACCAATGACGTCGATCGGGTCGTGTTTGCCGCCGGAGAAGGGGTGCTGACGCTGGTGGATTCACTGGTGATGGGCTGCGCTGTGTTGATTATGATGTCTACGCAAATTAGCTGGCAGTTGACCTTATTTGCCCTGTTACCTATGCCAGTGATGGCGATCATGATTAAGCGCAACGGCGATGCCTTGCATGAACGCTTTAAGCTGGCACAGGCGGCGTTTTCCAGTCTTAATGACCGCACCCAGGAAAGCCTCACCAGTATCCGCATGATCAAAGCCTTTGGTCTGGAAGATCGCCAGTCGGCGTTATTTGCCGCGGATGCCGAAGATACCGGCAAAAAAAACATGCGGGTGGCGCGTATTGATGCTCGTTTCGACCCGACCATCTATATCGCGATTGGTATGGCGAACTTGCTGGCGATTGGCGGCGGTAGTTGGATGGTGGTGCAGGGCAGTTTAACGCTGGGCCAGCTCACCAGTTTTATGATGTATTTAGGTCTGATGATTTGGCCGATGCTGGCTCTGGCATGGATGTTTAACATTGTGGAACGTGGTAGTGCTGCGTACAGCCGTATTCGCGCTATGCTGGCTGAAGCACCGGTGGTGATCGATGGTAGCGAACCCGTGCCGGAAGGACGTGGCGAACTGGATGTAAATATTCGCCAGTTTGCGTATCCGCATACTGACCATCCTGCGCTGGAAAACATTAATTTCGCACTGAAACCCGGTCAGATGCTGGGTATTTGCGGGCCGACTGGTTCCGGCAAAAGTACCCTGTTGTCGCTCATTCAGCGTCATTTCGACGTCAGTGAGGGAGATATCCGCTTTCATGATATTCCCTTGCCGCAGCTGCAACTCGATAGCTGGCGTAGCCGCCTGGCGGTGGTCAGCCAGACGCCATTCCTTTTTTCCGACACCGTGGCGAATAACATCGCGTTGGGTTGCCCGAATGCCACCCAACAAGAGATTGAGCATGTCGCGCGGTTAGCCAGCGTACATGACGATATTTTGCGTCTACCGCAAGGTTACGATACAGAGGTGGGCGAGCGCGGTGTGATGCTTTCTGGCGGGCAAAAACAGCGTATTTCCATTGCTCGTGCGTTACTGGTGAATGCGGAAATCCTTATTCTGGATGATGCGCTTTCGGCGGTGGACGGACGCACAGAGCACCAGATCCTGCATAACCTGCGCCAGTGGGGGCAGGGAAGAACGGTAATCATCAGTGCCCATCGCCTTTCTGCACTGACGGAAGCCAGTGAAATTATTGTGATGCAGCACGGACATATCGCCCAGCGTGGCAATCATGACGCACTGGCGCAACAAAGCGGCTGGTATCGCGATATGTATCGCTATCAACAACTGGAGGCGGCGCTCGACGACGCTCCGGAAATTCGCGAGGAGGCCATCGATGCGTAGTTTTAGCCAACTCTGGCCGACTCTCAAGCGCCTGTTAGCGTACGGTTCGCCGTGGCGTAAACCGTTGGGGATTGCGGTCCTGATGATGTGGGTTGCGGCGGCGGCGGAAGTCAGTGGGCCGCTGCTTATCAGCTATTTTATCGACAATATGGTGGCGAAAAATAACCTGCCGTTGAAAGTGGTTGCCGGGCTGGCTGCGGCGTATGTTGGGCTACAACTGTTTGCCGCCGGGCTACATTACACGCAGTCGCTGCTGTTTAATCGGGCGGCGGTTGGCGTGGTACAACAGTTGCGCACGGATGTGATGGATGCCGCGTTGCGCCAGCCATTAAGCGAGTTTGATACCCAGCCTGTCGGGCAGGTGATTTCCCGTGTTACCAATGACACTGAAGTGATCCGTGATCTCTACGTTACCGTAGTGGCAACGGTCCTGCGTAGCGCCGCCCTGGTGGGTGCGATGCTGGTGGCAATGTTCAGCCTCGACTGGCGAATGGCGCTGGTGGCGATAATGATTTTCCCGGTGGTGCTGGTGGTGATGGTGATATACCAGCGTTACAGCACGCCAATTGTCCGCCGTGTGCGCGCTTATCTGGCGGATATCAACGACGGCTTTAACGAAATCATCAACGGCATGAGCGTCATCCAGCAGTTCCGTCAGCAGGCGCGATTTGGCGAACGTATGGGGGAGGCCAGTCGTTCACACTATATGGCGAGGATGCAAACCCTGCGCCTCGATGGTTTTTTACTGCGACCCCTGCTGAGTCTCTTTTCTTCGCTCATTCTTTGTGGCTTGTTGATGCTGTTTGGCTTCTCCGCCAGTGGCACCATTGAAGTGGGCGTGCTGTATGCGTTTATCAGCTATCTTGGGCGACTTAACGAACCCTTAATCGAACTGACCACGCAACAAGCGATGCTTCAACAGGCTGTTGTTGCTGGTGAGCGCGTGTTTGAGCTGATGGACGGACCGCGCCAGCAATATGGCAATGATGATCGCCCCTTACAGAGCGGCAACATTGAAGTCGATAACGTGTCATTTGCTTATCGCGATGACAATCTGGTACTGAAGAACATTAATCTCTCGGTGCCTTCGCGCAACTTTGTGGCGCTGGTGGGGCATACCGGCAGTGGTAAAAGTACCCTCGCCAGTTTATTGATGGGCTATTACCCGCTAACGGAAGGTGATATTCGCCTTGATGGTCGTCCATTAAGTTCGCTAAGTCACAGCGCGCTGCGCCAGGGCGTGGCAATGGTGCAGCAAGATCCGGTAGTGCTGGCGGATACATTCCTCGCCAACGTGACGCTGGGACGTGATATCGCCGAAGAACGCGTCTGGCAGGCGCTGGAAACTGTGCAACTGGCGGAGTTGGCGCGCAGCATGAGCGATGGTATTTATACGCCGCTAGGCGAGCAGGGGAATAATCTCTCGGTTGGGCAAAAGCAACTGCTGGCACTGGCGCGCGTGCTGGTGGAGACGCCGCAAATCCTGATCCTTGATGAGGCAACCGCCAGCATTGACTCCGGTACTGAACAGGCGATTCAACACGCACTGGCGGCGGTGCGTGAACACACTACGCTTGTGGTGATTGCTCACCGCTTATCGACCATTGTCGATGCCGACACCATTCTGGTTCTTCATCGTGGTCAGGCTGTGGAACAGGGGACTCACCAGCAACTGCTGGCCGCCCAGGGGCGCTACTGGCAGATGTATCAACTGCAACTTGCGGGCGAAGAGCTGGCAGCCAGCGTGCGTGAAGATGAATCATTGAGCGCCTGAATAGCGCAATATTTCATCGTTGGTGCAAAAATGTAACGCACTGTGCACTGTCATAGTGCGTTTTTGTTTTCAATCTTCTTAACTTCCTGCTCTCTTTCTCGTTTTTCATTTCTGGCACACCGCTTGCAATACCTTATTCGTGTAGCAGAACCATTACCGAATTCTGACCGGAGGGGATCTATGAAGCTGGTGACCGTGATAATCAAACCATTCAAGCTGGAAGACGTTCGTGAAGCGTTATCTTCCATTGGTATTCAGGGCCTGACCGTCACCGAAGTGAAAGGTTTCGGGCGTCAGAAAGGGCATGCCGAGCTGTACCGGGGGGCGGAATACAGCGTCAACTTTCTGCCAAAAGTAAAAATTGATGTGGCGATTGCTGATGACCAACTCGATGAAGTGATCGATATCGTCAGCAAAGCGGCTTACACCGGAAAAATTGGCGACGGCAAAATCTTCGTCGCTGAATTGCAACGCGTCATTCGTATTCGTACCGGCGAAGCCGACGAAGCGGCGCTGTAATCTCTGGCACACAGCAACAGGAACGAAAAATGAAGATAGCGACGATAAAAACTGGGCTTGCTTCACTGGCGATGCTGCCGGGACTGGTAATGGCTGCACCTGCGGTGGCCGATAAAGCTGACAATGCGTTTATGATGATTTGTACTGCGCTGGTGCTGTTTATGACTATTCCGGGGATTGCCCTGTTTTACGGTGGGTTAATTCGCGGCAAAAATGTGCTGTCGATGCTGACGCAGGTGACGGTGACGTTTGCACTGGTCTGTATTCTCTGGGTGGTTTACGGTTACTCGCTGGCGTTTGGTGAGGGCAACAACTTCTTTGGCAACATTAACTGGTTGATGCTGAAAAACATCGAACTGACGGCGGTGATGGGCAGCATTTATCAGTATATCCACGTGGCGTTTCAGGGATCGTTTGCCTGCATTACCGTCGGCTTGATCGTCGGGGCGCTGGCGGAACGGATCCGCTTCTCAGCTGTGCTGATTTTCGTGGTGGTATGGCTGACGCTCTCTTACATTCCGATTGCGCATATGGTCTGGGGCGGCGGTTTGCTGGCTTCTCACGGTGCGCTGGATTTTGCGGGTGGCACGGTGGTGCACATTAACGCCGCAATTGCTGGTCTGGTGGGCGCATATCTGATTGGCAAACGCGTGGGCTTCGGCAAAGAGGCGTTTAAACCGCACAACCTGCCGATGGTCTTTACCGGTACTGCCATTCTCTATATCGGTTGGTTTGGCTTTAACGCCGGGTCAGCGGGCACGGCGAATGAAATTGCAGCACTGGCATTTGTGAACACTGTGGTCGCAACGGCGGC
Source organism: Escherichia sp. GZ89 (assembly GCF_019366485.1). Classification (NCBI taxonomy): domain Bacteria; kingdom Pseudomonadati; phylum Pseudomonadota; class Gammaproteobacteria; order Enterobacterales; family Enterobacteriaceae; genus Escherichia; species Escherichia sp. GZ89. The sequence continues at coordinate 140,388 of NZ_JAEOHX010000007.1, forward strand.
GGCAATTCTTGGCTGGATCTTCGGTGAATGGGCGCTGCGCGGTAAGCCTTCACTGCTGGGGGCGTGTTCTGGCGCGATTGCCGGTCTGGTCGGCGTGACGCCAGCCTGTGGCTACATTGGTGTTGGCGGCGCGTTGATTATCGGCGTAGTCGCTGGTCTGGCGGGTTTGTGGGGCGTTACCATGCTCAAACGCTTGCTGCGGGTGGATGATCCCTGCGATGTCTTCGGTGTGCACGGCGTTTGTGGCATTGTCGGCTGTATCATGACCGGGATTTTTGCAGCCAGCTCGCTGGGCGGCGTGGGCTTCGCTGAAGGTGTGACGATGGGCCATCAGTTGCTGGTACAGCTGGAAAGCATTGCCATTACGATTGTCTGGTCCGGTGTGGTGGCGTTTATTGGCTACAAACTGGCGGATCTGACGGTTGGTCTGCGTGTACCGGAAGAACAGGAGCGAGAAGGGCTGGACGTCAACAGCCACGGCGAAAATGCCTATAACGCGTAATAAGCACTGCAAAAAACAGCCGGACGGTTTTCACCTCCGGCTATTTTTTTAATTGTGATTACGCATTACCCCTTCCTGAACGGTCGAGGCAATCAGCACGCCGTCCTGGGTATAAAACTCACCGCGCACAAAGCCGCGTGCGCTGGACGCCGAGGTGCTCTCCACGCTATACAGCAGCCATTCATTCAAATTAAACGGGCGATGGAACCACATGGAATGGTCAATGGTGGCAATCTGAATCCCCGGTTCGAGAAAACCGATGCCGTGCGGCTGTAGAGCTACCGGCAGGAAATTAAGGTCAGAAGCGTAACCGAGCAGATACTGATGAACGCGCAGATCATCCGGTACGCTACCATTTGCGCGGATCCATACCTGACGATGCGGTTCTGCGACATGCCCTTTCAGTGGGTTATGAAACTCCACCGGACGGACTTCCAGCGGACGATCGCAGATGAATTTATCTTTCAGCACTGGCGGCAGCAGGTGCGCCAGCGATTGGGCGATTTGAGTTTCCGAAGGCAGGCCATCAGGCGCTGGCGCGGACGGCATTGTTTTTTGATGTTCGAAACCCGCTTCTGGTGCCTGGAAAGAGGCAGTCATATAAAAAATCGGTTTGCCGTTTTGAATAGCAGCAACCCGGCGGGCGCTGAAGCTGTTACCGTCACGCAGCGTTTCGACATCATAAATAATCGGCTTCTTACTATCGCCAGGGCGAAGAAAGTAGCTGTGAAACGAATGTACCAGCCGCTCTTCAGGGACGGTCTCTTTTGCAGCATACAAGGCCTGACCCACGACCTGGCCGCCAAACACCTGGCGTAAACCTAAATCTTCACTCTGGCCGCGAAAGAGTCCTTCCTCAATTTTTTCCAGATTTAACAATGTCAGTAAATTTTTTAGCGCCTGACTCATATAACTCTCCAGTAACAAAGCTGCCGCAGCAAGCCAAAGTGAGTTGAGTATAACGCAAATTTGCCACTGGTCCGATGGGTGCAATGGTCTGAATTACGGGCTAATTACAGGCAGAAATGCGTGATGTGTGCCACACTTGTTGACGTTACTATTTTGTTAACCACTCTTCCGGCGAGGAAAGTTAGCCCGCTGGTGCATTGATAATAAGGAGAAGTGAATGAAACTCGTGCACATGGCCAGTGGTTTAGCGGTTGCGATTGCGTTGGCGGCTTGCGCAGATAAAAGCGCGGATATTCAGACGCCAGCACCGGCTGCAAATACGTCTATTTCAGCAACACAGCAACCTGCTATCCAGCAACCGAATGTTTCCGGTACCGTCTGGATCCGTCAGAAAGTCGCACTGCCGCCTGATGCCGTGCTGACCGTGACACTTTCTGACGCATCGTTAGCCGATGCACCGTCAAAAGTGCTGGCTCAAAAAGCGGTGCGTACTGAAGGTAAACAGTCACCATTCAGTTTTGTTCTGCCATTTAACCCGGCAGACGTTCAGCCGAACGCGCGTATTCTGTTGAGTGCGGCGATTACCGTGAATGACAAACTGGTATTTATCACCGATACCGTTCAGCCGGTGATCAACCAGGGCGGAACTAAAGCTGACCTGACATTGGTGCCGGTGCAGCAAACCGCCGTGCCGGTTCAGGCCAGCGGTGGCGCAACGACTACCGTACCTTCGACCTCACCAACCCAGGTGAATCCGTCTTCTGCAGTTCCGGCTCCTACGCAATATTAAACGAAGTTAACCCTCTCCGCCCGGAGAGGGTTAGTAGTTCCAGCGATAACGCTGTAAGTCGATTTGTCCGCTTCCCGATACCATCACGCCTTCTGCCAGTAATGCTTGTCGCTGACGCTGTAAATCCGGTCCGGTTAGCGAAATTGTGCCGTGGCGATTAACCACCCGGTGCCAGGGCAAGGTGCTGCCTTCCGGGAGACGCTTTAACACACCACCTACCTGGCGCGCGGCGCGGGGCGATCCCGCCAGTTTCGCGACATCACCGTAAGTGGTGACATAGCCTTCGGGAATAGCGGCTACGATTTGCCAGACGCGTTGGGGAAATGAATCTTCTTTTTCCATCTTTTCTTCCTGAGGTAATTTTTCAGCATAATCTGGAAAAACGCCCGAGTGAAGCCGCATTGCGCAAGAAACCAGCATCTGGCACGCAATGGGTTGCAATTAGCCGGGGCAGCAGTGATAATGCGCCTGCGCGTTGGTTCTCAACGCTCTCAATGGGGGCTCTGTTGGTTCTCCCGCAACGCTAGTCTGTTTACCAGGTCAGGTCCGGAAGGAAGCAGCCAAGGCAGATGACGCGTGTGCCGGGATGTAGCTGGCAGGGCCCCCACCCATTTCTGCCTCCCACCGTTTCGTCAAAAAATCCCAACATGGCTAAACTTTAACCACAACTGACGTCGCAAGAATTGTCTGGCTGCGCAGTACGCTTCGGAGGTATGTCTGATGAAGTATGTTGATGGTTTTGTGGTTGCCGTTCCTGCCGATAAAAAGGATGCCTATCGGGAAATGGCCGCTAAGGCCGCGCCATTGTTTAAAGAGTTTGGCGCGCTTCGTATTGTCGAATGCTGGGCCAGCGATGTACCGGATGGCAAAGTGACCGATTTTCGTATGGCGGTGAAAGCGGAAGAGAATGAAGAGGTTGTCTTTAGCTGGATTGAATACCCTTCAAAAGAGGTCCGCGACGCTGCTAATCAAAAGATGATGTCGGACCCACGGATGAAGGAGTTCGGCGAGTCCATGCCGTTTGATGGCAAGCGAATGATCTATGGCGGATTCGAGTCAATCATCGACGAATAGGTAGCGTGACGGGCTGTGCGGCGTGCCGTCAGCCCAAAAATTCACAAATGTTGCTCGGCCCAGCGTAAGAAATCCTCTTTCGGTAATGCCTTGCTGTAGAGCCAGCCCTGGCCGTAGTGCACGCCATGCTGGCGTAACCAGCTCTCCTGATGAGGGGTTTCAATACCTTCCGCGACCATTTTTAGCTTTAACGTTTTGGCCATCTCAACAATATGCGTGGTGACATTTTTATATTCCAGGGCATCCACGAAAGATTTATCGATCTTAAGAATATCGACATCAAGATTTTGCAAGTAACTCAGACTGGAGTAACCGGTGCCGAAATCATCAATATAAATTTCATGCCCCGCTTTGCGGTATCCGGCAATTAGCGGAGCACTGGTTTTGGGATCGGCAAACTCGCGCTCTGTCAGTTCAAGGGCGATTTGATTAGGGTTAACTTTGTAATGATTAAGCATTCTTCCTAATAGCTGTGGAATTTTTTCCGAGGCCAGAACGGAAGATTCCAGATTGATAGAGATATGTTGCTCCGGGTGTTGATTCAGCCACACTCCCATATCTTCAAATACTGTTTTAATGACCAGATGAGTCATCGATTCCAAAAGACCGGTTTGTTGGGCGAGAGGAATAAAGACTTCCGGGGAAAGGTAAGTACCGTCGGTTTGTGGCCAGCGGGCCAGTGCTTCAGCACCCACAATTTTACCGGTTGTCAAAGAGACGATTGGCTGATAATGCACTTTTATATCGCCATTATTGATCGCGTCCTGCAATCGATGATGGGGAGACTGTAATCGTCGGACAATGCGCAAAATAAACAGTGCAGAGAGTACGCCAATCAACAGTCCTAAAGGTAGCCAAATAAGCGTTTCGTGATGCCAGCTTTTTTGCAAAGGGAGTGTAGAAGACCAGGTGATGATAGAAATATTCATTTCAGGAAAAGACTGAATATTATAGATGGTGTTGTCTATTTCCAGATGTTGGTTACCCGTGTTTTTTAACAGTGCAACTACATCAGGAGGCAGTTGTTCACTACCTGAAATCACCACATGATGAGCTTCACCGATGATCGCTGCATTGATACGCCAGCTGCTGAAGGGAATAACATCGATAAAGGAAGCAGGATCGATCATCACCACATAGTGTTGGGTGCCGATGGCAACCATATAACGTTTTAAGCCAAGGTCATTTTCTTCCGTTAACCAGACCCGATAACCTTCACGGGTGATTTTCCCCGGTGCCGGGAAAGCAATCGGGGCGCTATTTTGTTCCAGTGAAGAGCAGAGCGGAACGTTATTGTTGATATAAAGGACTTCCTGAATATAGCGAAAACTGTAAGAAACCCGGCGCATTTCCATCAATTGCTCAGGGCTACAAGGGGGGCCCTGAAATGCTTCCAGTTGTTCCAGTGCTCTTTTGCCCTGGGAAGCAACTTTTTCAGCCCGTAGATTGACGCGTGAGGCGTAAATATTTAGCTCGTCAATAAATGTACTTTCAACCTGACGATGAGCAAGCCAAAGGATTAAGCCGACTGGAACAATCACGGACAAAATGAGCACGCCTGTAACAAGGCTAATCAGATGACGAGTTCTCACGAAGATATCCTTATTTACGCAGAGTAGAGAAAGTATATCTCATCAATAGATAAGCTTCGCGAATGTTATTGAGTTAATGCATAAGACAGCTGAGGGTAAAGCGTACTGGAGCAAGTACAGTACGCTGTATTTTCATCGTTACGCAGCTGCGTCGCTACGAGCCAGAGTGAAAATGTCGTAGAACGAAAGGTCGCCTTTGCGGGCGATCATTTTTTGCAGTTGTTCTTTTTGTACGCCATTTACCCGTGGGGAATGGAGAATCGCTTCTATTAAAGTGGGGGGGACGAAACGCGTGTTGTACCATTCACCGTTGTAACAGACCCGGAAATCCAGCACATCAATGTCTTCATAGCGATAACGCGGGTAAACATCAAAAAAGAAAAAGCCATTTAATAGAATAAACAAAACAACCAGCAGCCAGACTGAACCTACCAGCGTTTCCGACTGCAACATGACTGCCAGGGTGGCAAACCAGGCAACATACATGCCAATAAACAGCCCTGGATGTTTACGGATAAAGCTGATGCTAAAACGTGGCTTGTTGTCACGCTTTTCACGCTTGTTAAGATCGTCAATGGTTTCTGTGAGCAGGCGCTGTATTTCGGTCATCATTTGCCTTTGTGAGTTCTGCAACTTCTGGGGAACACCCTATTATAACAAGGTGATTGTATGAAAAAAGTAACAGATTAACCACAATTTAGCATAACAGTTACATGTTTTTTACGCAGGAACAGCCATCCTGATGCAACTGCTATAGGAGAAGAACACCTGGCGGGTATCACTGGAAGTGAACACCGTACAGGTAGCATTATGCCAACTGGGGAAGAGTTATCTTAAAACGACGCTGCTGTTATTGGTAACAAGGCGCTTAACTCACAGTTACCTGGCAATAAAACCCCAACAGCATCTTCTATTTTTCACTTTCGCTCTGTTTTTTCGAATAATTCCCCTGCAAACTTCAACCTCAAATGAAGTAAAGCTGGTAAGGGAACAATACCGGGGAAACAACATAATAAAAATTAGCGAAGCATAATCACCAAAAACAGTAAGTGTAATTCATTAACCTAACTGATGGTTGATACTCGTTTATTTATCAGATGGCATATTAGCGAATGAATTTCCATACGGAGGAGGGGATCTTGTCGTAAAGTTTATTCATGGTCAATTCAGCGAGACGGTGATCAGCTGCTGAATAAAATACCGCCAGTTCATTGTCAGAGAGTTCGTATTTATTTTTTTCGATGACACGTTCCAGCGTGTCAATTGTCTGGCAACGACGTAAACGCATCAAATAATCAGTTTTGGTTAAAGGCTTATCGGACATAAATTGTACCTATCATTTTAATAGTTTTAACACGACAAACTAACAGGGTTCGCCCTGGTGGCGTTAACAAAACAGCGGAAGAGCCTGTTTCCAGATTTTCGCCATTTCTGTAAATCCTGTGTATTAATGCCATAACTACTGAACAACATAAAAGTGTCATCCAGATATTCATCGATCTGCTCTATGAGCTTATTGTCCTCATTATACTTAATTTTGTAATTAAGTGCGAAGGTTGCAATATGCTCAATCAGTTCGTTGAGCTGCAGATTGATAGCCGAGGTTGGGTCGTTAACCCAGCCATGGTTGCTCTCTTCAAGATTTGCAAGACAGTCATGATACAGGGTTTCGCAAAGAAATTTAAGCTGTGCGATATCATGTCGTTTTGGTGAGTATTCGTCCATAACACATCCCCTTCTTAGTGGCTGTACTAATCGAACACCTTTCGGGGTAGAGACAACTAACTAACCGCGGGCTTGCCCTCTCGTCTGATGATTTAACTATAATCTACTCTAATAAAGATTTCATCGGCATATTACGAAAAATTACAAATAGCTGAAATGCATGATGACGTTACCTTATTGCATTTTAGCACGTAATTACCGAAAGAAGATTGGCGATCATCTGGTTGTTTTTAACATGCCAGTGCTGCCAGAAGAGGCATTCTCCAGACATATCAATACAAAAAGATAATGCCAAAATAGCTTGCATTCATAAAAACATTCTTATTTAACAGGGAAAATAAGAATTTACCGATGTTCTTGAGAATAGCCTTCAAACAGGCAGGGGATTATATCGTTAATTTTTGAAAGATAAAATATGCAGGCCAACAATAAGCCTTTTTTATGATTTTTGGCGCTAAAAAGGCCGCTTTCGCGGCCTTAACAATACCTTCTGGCGAGGATCTTAGTGATGCTCAACCTTGTGGCTATGTTCTAAGTCTTCGCTTTTACGGCTAAAGCGACGACGAACCACGACGAAGAACACCGGTACAAAGAAGATTGCCAGTACCGTTGCGGTCACCATCCCGCCCATTACGCCAGTACCTACGGCGTTCTGCGCGCCAGAACCAGCACCAGTACTGATAACCAGCGGCATAACGCCGAGGATAAACGCCAGCGAGGTCATCAGGATCGGACGTAAACGCATCCGCACCGCATCAAGCGTCGCTTCAATCAGACCTTTACCTTCTTTATCCATCAAGTCTTTGGCGAATTCGACGATAAGTATCGCGTTCTTCGCCGACAACCCAATGGTTGTGAGCAGGCCTACCTGGAAGTACACGTCATTGGTCAGGCCACGGAAGGTGGCTGCCAGCAAGGCACCGATAACCCCCAGCGGAACGACCAGCATAACGGAGAACGGAATCGACCAGCTCTCGTACAGCGCCGCCAGACACAGGAACACGACAATCAACGAAATCGCGTACAGTGAAGGGGCCTGGTTACCGGAGAGACGTTCCTGATAGGACATCCCCGTCCAGTCGTAGCCAACACCGGTAGGCAGTTTGCTCGCCAGTTGTTCCATCAGTTCCATTGCTTCACCGGTACTTTTACCCGGTGCTGCCTGGCCTAAGATTTCCATGGATGGCAGGCCGTTGTAACGTTCCAGACGCGGCGAGCCGTACTCCCAACGAGAAGAGGAGAACGCCGAGAACGGTACCATCTGACCATCAGCAGCACGAACATACCAGTCGCCGATATCATCCGGCAGCATACGGTATTTTGCTTCTGACATGACGTAAACTTTCTTCACACGACCACGGTCGATAAAGTCGTTCACGTAGCTGCCGCCCCATGCAGCGCCCAGGGTAGTGTTAATATCGTTAATAGAAACACCCAGTGCCTGAGCTTTCTCCTGGTCGATATCAATCTTGAACTGCGGTGTATCTTCCAGACCGTTTGGACGCACGCTGGTCAGCAGATCAGGATGCTTCGCTGCTTCTGCAAGCAGTTGGTTACGTGCCTGAGTCAGTTTTTCGTGACCAAGGCCCGCCTGGTCAATCAGCTCAAAGTCGAAGCCGGTTGCCGTACCCAGTTCCACAATCGCAGGCAGGTTAAAGGCGAAGACCATCGCATCTTTGATTTGCGAGAATGCACGAGTTGCACGCATGGTAATCGCTTCAACTTTGTTTTCTTCGCCCGGGCGATCGGCCCAATCCTTCAAGGAAACGAACGCAATACCGGTATTCTGACCACGTCCCGCAAAGCCGAAGCCGTTAACGGCGAACACCGACTCAACGTTGTTCTTCTCTTTGGTCAGATAGTAATTCGTTACCTCATTGAGCACTTTCTGCGTACGTTCCTGCGTTGCACCTGCTGGCAGCTGAACCATGGTCATAAATACGCCCTGGTCCTCATCTGGCAAGAAGGAGCTTGGCAGACGCACAAACAGATAGGCCATGCCGACCACGATGATTAGATACAGCACCAGGTAACGCCCCGTACTGCGCAGAATACCGCCTACGCTGTCGGTGTAGTGGTGCGTGCTCTTCTCGAACATGCGGTTAAACCAGCCGAAGAAGCCTTTTTTGCCTTCCCCATGATCGCCTTTGGCAATTGGTTTCAGCATGGTGGCACAAAGAGCCGGAGTCAGGATCAACGCCACCAGTACCGACAGCGCCATTGCTGAAACAATGGTAATGGAGAACTGACGATAGATTGCCCCGGTAGAACCGCCAAAGAAGGCCATCGGTACGAACACCGCCGACAGCACCATCGCGATACCGACCAGAGCGCCCTGAATCTGCCCCATCGACTTACGGGTGGCTTCTTTTGGCGGCAAACCTTCTTCCGCCATCACACGCTCAACGTTTTCTACTACAACGATGGCGTCATCCACCAACAAGCCGATGGCGAGCACCATCCCGAACATTGTTAGCGTGTTTATCGAGAAACCAAAGGCGGCAAGGACGGCAAAGGTCCCAAGCAATACTACCGGTACGGCAATGGTCGGGATCAACGTCGCGCGGAAGTTCTGCAGGAACAGATACATAACCAGGAATACGAGGATGATCGCTTCGACCAGAGTTTTTACCACTTCGTGAATAGAGATTTTCACGAACGGTGTGGTGTCGTACGGGTAAACAATTTTCAGACCCGACGGGAAGAACGGTTCCATCTTCGCCAGTTCAGCACGGATTGCCGCAGCGGTATCCAGCGCGTTCGCGCCAGTCGCCAGCTTGATCCCCAGACCGGAAGCCGGTTGGCCGTTAAACTCTGCGATGATGTCGTAGTTTTCACCACCCAGCTCAATTTTCGCGACGTCACGCAGCAGAACGCGGGAACCATCCTGATTTACTTTCAGCAAGATTTTGCCGAACTCTTCAGTAGAGGTCAGACGCGTCTGAGCGATAATAGAGGCGTTAAGCTGTTGGCCTTTCACCGGTGGTGTACCACCGAGCTGACCGGCGGCAACCTGGGCGTTCTGCGCTTTGATGGCGGTAATGACATCAACCGGCGTTAGCTGGTATTTGTTCAGTTCATTCGGGTTCATCCAGATACGCATCGCGTACTGAGAACCGAAAAGCTGAACGTCACCCACGCCCGACGTTCGGCTGATGGCGTCTTTCATATTCGCCGCCACGTAGTCGGAGATATCCTCCTGCGTCATGGTGCCATCGGTGTTGATAACGCCGACAACCATCAGGAAGCTACTGGACGATTTCTCAACGCTCACCCCTTGCTGCTGTACTTCTTGCGGCAGCAACGGCATTGCCAGCTGCAGTTTGTTCTGCACCTGAACCTGCGCGATATCCGCATCAGTACCAGACTCAAAGGTCAGGGTGATCTGCACGGTACCCGTGGAGTCACTGTTAGAGGACATGTACATCAGGTTATCGATACCATTCATATTCTGTTCGATAACCTGTGTCACAGTGTCCTGCACTGTTTTCGCATCAGCGCCGGGGTAGGAGGCGGAGATCGTTACTGCCGGCGGTGCAATCGTAGGATATTGCGCCACCGGCAGTTTGAGGATCGCCAGCCCCCCTGCCAACATGATAATGATGGCGATCACCCACGCAAAAATCGGGCGATCGATAAAGAAATTAGGCATGTCTTAACGGCTCCTGTTTAAGTTAAGACTTGGACTGTTCAGGCTGAGTACCGCTTGCGGCTTGCTGGTTATTATCAGCGGTAACTTCTTGTGCTTTTACCTGGACACCAGGACGCACTTTCTGCAGCCCACTTATTACTACGCGATCGCCTGCTTTCAGACCTTCTGTCACCAGCCACTTATCGCCAATAGCCTGGCTTGCAACGATCGGACGGGTTTCCACTTTGTCATCTGCGCCAACCACCAGTACGGTAGCATCGCCACGCGGTGTACGGGTTACACCCTGTTGCGGGACTAAAATGGCGTTTGGATTAAGCCCTTCTTCCAGACGTGCACGCACGAACATACCCGGCAGCAGAGTATGATCCGGGTTCGGGAAGATAGCGCGTAGGGTGATAGACCCGGTGGTCTGATCGACAGTAACGTCAGAGAACTCCAGCGTACCGTCCTGTGGGAACTTAATGCCGTCACTGGTGATCAGCGACACTTTGGCTTTGCCGTTCTCTTGTTTCAGCGTGCCATTTGCCAGTTCCTGTTTCAGGCGCAGAAAGTCGTTGCTGGACTGAGTCACATCAACATAGATCGGATCAAGTTGCTGTACGGTTGCCAGCGCAGTCGCCTGACCGTTTTGCACCAGGGCACCTTCAGTCACATTCGACTTACCAATGCGACCATTAATTGGAGAGGTGACTTTGGTGTATGCCAGGTTAATTCGTGCGGTTTCAACAGCCGCTTTCGCCGCGGTCACCGCTGCGTTAGCCTGTTGCGCATCAGCCAGAGCCTGATCGTACTCTTGCTTACTGATGTACTGCGTACCCAGCAGTTTCTGATAACGATTCACCGTCAATTGCGCGATATTGGCTGCAGCCTGGGCTTTCGCTAAATCGCCTTTCGCGCTGTCATAGGCAGCCTGATAAGTTGCAGGATCAATCTGATACAGAGAGACGCCAGCTTCGATATCACTGCCTTCTTTAAAATTGCGCTTCAGGATAATACCGCTAACCTGAGGACGGACTTCCGCAATACGGAAAGCGCTGGTACGCCCCGGAAGCTCAGTAGTGATTTGTAGAGGTTCAGTTTTGAGCGTCACAACCCCAACTTCTGGCATCTGCTGGCCCCCTTGTTGGGCCTGTTTGTCGTCGCATCCTGTTAGCGCTAAGCTGCCTGAAAGCAACAGAACGGCCGCCAGAGGCGTAAATCCTCTGTTTTTGTTCATATGTAAACCTCGAGTGTCCGATTTCAAATTGATCAATGGGCAAAAAAGCCCCTAAACCCATTGCTGCGTTTATATTATCGTCGTGATATGGTACATACATTCATAAATGTATGTAAATCTAACGCCTGAAAATTCACTGACATATGGCACGAAAAACCAAACAACAAGCGCTGGAAACACGACAGCACATCCTCGATGTAGCTTTGCGTTTGTTTTCTCAGCAAGGAGTATCATCTACCTCGCTGGCAGAGATTGCAAAAGCCGCAGGCGTTACGCGTGGTGCAATCTACTGGCATTTTAAAAACAAGTCGGATTTGTTCAGTGAGATCTGGGAGTTGTCCGAGTCCAGTATCGGAGAACTTGAGCTTGAGTATCAGGCAAAATTCCCCGACGATCCACTTTCCGTTTTGCGAGAGATTTTAGTCTATATTCTTGAAGCTACTGTGACGGAAGAACGCCGACGTTTATTGATGGAAATTATATTCCATAAATGTGAGTTCGTTGGTGAAATGGCGGTAGTTCAGCAGGCTCAGCGCAATCTCTGCGTGGAAAGCTATGACCGTATCGAACAAACACTAAGACATTGTATTACTGCGAAAATGTTGCCAGAAGACCTGCTTACTCGCCGGGCAGCTATTATTATGCGCGGCTATATTTCAGGTTTAATGGAAAGCTGGTTATTTGCTCCGCAGGCTTTTGACCTGAAAAAAGAGGCGCGAGATTACGTCGCCGTCTTATTAGAAATGTATCTCTTTTGTCCATCACTGCGGGCAACCTCTGCAAAGGAATAATGACACGCTAATTCCAGGATTTATCCTGGAGGATCTCGCTGTTGCTATTCCGTCTGTCTGAGGCGTGATATTCTTGCGCCCTGACTATTTCCGGCGCCCCGCCGGTAGCAAAACGCCTATTCATCATGACTATGTTGCAGTTCTATAAACGTTCACAACAATTTGTTTTTATTTCGCTTTTTGCGCTTGCATTTATTTTGTGTAGCCAGGCTCCGGCTTTTGCGCGCGCGGCTGGTGGCGACTTGCCAACCAAAGCAGACGTGCAGGCCCAGTTGGATGCGCTTAATAAACAAAAAGATCTCTCTGCCCAGGATAAATTAGTTCAGCAGGATCTGACCGACACCTTAGCGACGCTCGATAAAATCGACCGGGTAAAAGAAGAAACGGTGCAACTGAAACAAAAAGTTGCCCAGGCCCCGGAAAAAATGCGTCAGGCTACAGATGCGTTAACCACCCTGAATGACGTGGATAACGACCAGGAAACGCGCACAGTTCTTCGTACGCTTTCTTTGCGCCAGCTTGAATCCCGCGTGGCTCAGGTACTGGATGAGTTGCAGAATGCGCAAAACGATTTGGCCGCTTATAACAGCCAGCTTGTATCGCTGCAAACCCAGCCAGAGCGCGTACAAAACTCCATGTACAACGCTTCTCAACAGCTGCAGCAAATTCGTAACCGTCTGGATGGCACAGAAGTTGGTGAAACCGAGTTGCGTGCGACGCAAAAAACGTTACTCCAGGTTCAGCAGGCTCTGCTAAATGCACAGATTGATCAGCAGCGTAAAAGTCTGGAAGGCAATACTATTTTGCAGGATATGCTGCAAAAGCAACGTGATTATGTGACCGCGAATAGCACGCGCCTTGAACATGAACTTCAGTTATTGCAGGAGGCCGTTAACAATAAACGTCTCACCTTAACTGAGAAGACGGCGCAGGAAGCGGTCTCGCCGGATGAAACTGCGCGTATTCAGGCTAACCCGCTGGTGAAGCAGGAGCTGGAAATAAACCAGCAGTTGAGTCAGCGTTTGATTACCGCGACCGAAAACGGTAATCAGCTGATGCAGCAAAACATCAAAGTCAAAAACTGGCTTGAGCGGGCGCTGCAATCGGAACGTAATATCAAAGAGCAGATTTCTGTCCTGAAAGGCAGCCTGTTGTTGTCTCGTATCCTTTATCAGCAACAACAAACGCTGCCCTCGGCGGATGAACTGGAAAACATGACCAACCGCATCGCGGATTTGCGTCTCGAACAGTTTGAAGTCAACCAGCAGCGTGATGCGCTCTTCCAGAGCGATGCGTTCGTTAACAAACTGGAAGAAGGTCACGCCAACGAAGTTAACAGTGAAGTTCATGACGCATTACTCCAGGTTGTGGATATGCGTCGCGAACTGCTGGATCAGCTTAATAAACAGTTGGGTAACCAGTTGATGATGGCCATTAACCTGCAAATCAACCAGCAGCAGTTAATGAGCGTATCGAAAAACCTGAAATCCATCCTGACTCAGCAAATCTTTTGGGTGAACAGTAACCGTCCGATGGACTGGGACTGGATCAAAGCGTTCCCGCAAACGCTGAAAGATGAATTTAAGTCGATGAAGATCACGGTAAACTGGGAAAAAGCCTGGCCAGCCGTCTTTATCGCTTTCCTCGCTGGTTTGCCACTGCTATTAATTGCCGGGCTGATCCACTGGCGTCTGGGGTGGCTGAAAGCATATCAACAAAAACTGGCTTCCGCTGTGGGTTCCCTGCGTAACGACAGCCAGCTCAACACACCAAAAGCGATCCTTATCGACCTGATCCGTGCGTTGCCGGTGTGCCTGATTATTCTCGCGGTTGGCCTGATTCTGTTGACCATGCAGCTCAACATCAGCGAACTGCTATGGTCGTTCAGCAAAAAACTGGCGATTTTCTGGCTGGTGTTTGGCCTGTGCTGGAAGGTACTGGAGAAAAACGGTGTTGCCGTACGTCACTTCGGTATGCCGGAACAGCAGACCAGCCACTGGCGTCGACAAATTGTCCGCATCAGTCTCGCGTTGCTGCCAATCCATTTCTGGTCAGTGGTGGCAGAACTATCCCCACTGCATCTGATGGATGATGTGCTGGGGCAGGCGATGATTTTCTTCAACCTGCTGCTGATTGCCTTCCTGGTGTGGCCGATGTGCCGCGAAAGCTGGCGTGATAAAGAGTCGCACACCATGCGACTGGTCACCATTACCGTACTGTCGATAATCCCGATTGCGTTGATGGTGCTGACTGCTACAGGCTACTTCTACACTACGCTGCGTCTGGCAGGACGCTGGATTGAAACCGTTTATCTGGTGATCATCTGGAACCTGCTCTACCAGACAGTACTGCGTGGCTTAAGCGTAGCGGCGCGGCGTATCGCCTGGCGTCGTGCGCTGGCGCGTCGACAGAATCTGGTGAAAGAGGGCGCGGAAGGTGCTGAACCGCCGGAAGAACCCACCATTGCACTGGAGCAGGTTAACCAGCAGACGCTGCGTATTACCATGTTGCTGATGTTTGCGCTGTTCGGTGTCATGTTCTGGGCGATTTGGTCCGATTTGATCACCGTATTCAGCTATCTTGACAGCATCACGCTCTGGCATTACAACGGCACTGAAGCCGGTGCTGCGGTGGTGAAAAACGTCACCATGGGCAGCCTGCTGTTTGCAATTATCGCCTCAATGGTAGCCTGGGCGTTAATTCGCAACCTGCCTGGTTTGCTGGAAGTGCTGGTGCTCTCGCGACTGAATATGCGCCAGGGCGCGTCGTATGCCATTACTACCATCCTTAACTACATCATTATTGCCGTTGGTGCGATGACGGTGTTCGGATCGCTGGGCGTCTCGTGGGATAAACTCCAGTGGCTGGCGGCAGCATTATCCGTAGGTCTTGGTTTTGGTTTACAGGAGATCTTCGGTAACTTCGTCTCCGGTTTGATTATCCTGTTCGAACGTCCGGTGCGCATTGGCGATACGGTAACCATTGGTAGCTTCTCGGGTACGGTCAGCAAGATCCGTATTCGTGCGACAACGATTACCGATTTCGATCGCAAAGAAGTGATCATCCCGAACAAAGCGTTTGTTACTGAGCGTCTCATCAACTGGTCGTTAACCGACACCACCACTCGTCTGGTGATTCGTCTGGGCGTGGCCTATGGCTCCGATCTGGAAAAAGTGCGTAAAGTATTGCTGAAGGCGGCGACTGAGCACCCAAGGGTGATGCACGAACCCATGCCGGAAGTCTTCTTTACGGCATTTGGTGCCAGCACGTTGGATCATGAGCTGCGTCTGTATGTGCGTGAACTGCGTGACCGTAGCCGTACTGTCGATGAGCTGAACCGTACTATTGATCAGCTGTGCCGTGAAAACGACATCAACATTGCCTTTAACCAGCTTGAAGTGCATTTGCACAACGAGAAGGGCGATGAAGTAACGGAAGTGAAACGTGACTACAAGGGCG
This sequence comes from Escherichia sp. GZ89, assembly GCF_019366485.1. Classification (NCBI taxonomy): domain Bacteria; kingdom Pseudomonadati; phylum Pseudomonadota; class Gammaproteobacteria; order Enterobacterales; family Enterobacteriaceae; genus Escherichia; species Escherichia sp. GZ89. Next base: position 156,098 of record NZ_JAEOHX010000007.1, read on the forward strand.
ACGATCCAACGCCTGCGGTAGGGTAAGGACAATAAAGGGCGACAGTGATGCCGCCCTTTATTTTTTACTCGCTTTGCGAAGCCTCATCGCTCTGTAACTTCTTTTCATAATCACGCTTAACAATATCCAGCGCGCGCAGCACGGTACTGGCAGGGATCTGATTTTCTTCCAGCAGGACAATTAAATCGACGGCCAGTTTGACATCGTCAGGGGCATTTTCCAGTGACATATTCTCTCCATTGTTAGCGGGTTAAACGCGCTAACCTGTTTTCGATTTTTTCCAGCGCATGGCGACACCGCGCAAGGCGCGCTTCATAGGCTTCCACTTCACGATGCAGCGTTTGTTGTTCCACGAGTTCGGCCGCTTGCGCCAGACGGGCTCTACGTTCGGCAACCATCTCACGAAGTCGCCGCTCAAAATCCTGATGCTGAATACGTTTACGCTGCCAGCGGGCAATTTTCGGTGGCGCACTGTCCCACTCGCGCAATGACCAGGCGGCGGCTTCACGCGCTATGGCTTCCAGTTGTGCTGCCAGATGTTCCGCCAACCAGGCCACTTGCGGCAGTTGCTGTTGCTCAACTGCATGGCGAAGCGCGGACAAATTATCTCCCGCTTCCTCCAGGCACGCCTGTAGAGTTGTCGCACGGGTTTGAAAAAGGTGCCTGTCGAAACGGGCGCTTAGCGTGGCGAACTGCGCCACCGGGGCACAACGCTGGCGCAGCGTGGCGAGCTGACCTTCCAGTTTTTCCAGCAGCAGGGCGGTTTTCACGATAAGACCTCAATGAAAATGATAATTGTTATGCTAAAGTAGCCACTCTGTAAGCTGACTACACATAATATGCAACGAATCATTTTAATCATCATTGGCTGGCTGGCGGTAGTACTGGGTACGCTGGGCGTGGTATTACCGGTATTACCAACGACGCCGTTTATCCTGCTGGCGGCCTGGTGCTTTGCCCGTTCTTCCCCGCGCTTTCACGCCTGGTTGCTGTACCGCTCATGGTTTGGCAGCTATCTACGTTTCTGGCAGAAATATCATGCGATGCCACGCGGTGCAAAGCCTCGGGCGATATTCATTATTTTACTGACTTTTTCGATTTCACTTTGGTTCGTGCATATGACGTGGGTGCGTATTCTGTTGTTGGTGATCCTCGGTTGTTTGCTGATTTTTATGTGGCGAATCCCGGTGATTGATGAAAAGCAATAAAAACGGCAAAGCACAACAATCGCTGTTGCAATTATCGCCCACAGCCAGTACATTCTGGCGTTTTCGAGCACAGGCGCAGGCGGTCAAAGGTTAAACAACTGTTACTTTTGACTCGTTTAAAACGCGCCGTGAGTACCACCGTAACAAGCAGGCATACACTTATGACCGCGACTGCACAGCAGCTTGAGTATCTCAAAAATAGCATCAAAAGCATTCAGGACTACCCAAAACCCGGCATTCTGTTCCGCGATGTCACCAGCTTACTGGAAGACCCGAAAGCTTACGCTCTCAGCATCGATTTACTGGTTGAGCGTTACAAAAATGCGGGCATTACCAAAGTTGTCGGCACTGAAGCGCGTGGCTTCTTGTTCGGCGCTCCGGTAGCATTGGGTCTGGGCGTTGGTTTTGTGCCGGTACGTAAACCTGGCAAACTACCGCGCGAAACTATCAGCGAAACTTACGAGCTGGAATACGGCACCGATAAGCTGGAAATCCATGTCGATGCCATTAAACCAGGCGACAAAGTACTGGTGGTGGACGATCTGCTGGCAACCGGCGGCACTATTGAAGCGACGGTTAAACTGATCCGCCGTTTAGGTGGTGAAGTGACTGACGCTGCGTTCATTATCAACCTGTTCGATCTCGGCGGTGAACAGCGTCTGGAAAAACAGGGCATTACCAGCTATAGCCTTGTCCCGTTCCCGGGCCATTAATTATCGCCAGTCTTGTGCTGCCCACGCTACAGACAGCACAAGATGTGCATTCAGCCTCGCCGTTCTGACGGGGCTGTGTTAGCATTACCCCTTCGTGAATCCACCTTCCAGCGTTTCAGAGCCTGCCAATGAGTTATCAGGTCTTAGCCCGAAAATGGCGCCCACAAACCTTTGCTGACGTCGTCGGCCAGGAACATGTGCTGACCGCACTGGCGAACGGCTTGTCGTTAGGGCGTATTCATCATGCTTATCTTTTTTCCGGCACCCGGGGCGTCGGAAAAACCTCTATCGCCCGACTGCTGGCGAAGGGGCTAAACTGCGAAACTGGCATTACCGCGACGCCGTGCGGCGTGTGCGATAACTGTCGTGAAATCGAGCAGGGGCGCTTTGTCGATCTGATTGAAATCGACGCCGCCTCGCGCACCAAAGTTGAAGACACTCGTGACCTGCTGGATAACGTCCAGTACGCGCCAGCGCGTGGTCGTTTTAAAGTTTATCTGATCGACGAAGTGCATATGCTGTCGCGCCACAGCTTTAACGCACTGTTAAAAACCCTTGAAGAACCGCCGGAGCACGTCAAGTTTCTGCTGGCGACGACCGATCCGCAGAAATTGCCGGTGACGATTTTGTCACGCTGTCTGCAATTTCATCTCAAAGCGCTGGATGTCGAGCAAATTCGCCATCAGCTTGAGCACATCCTCAACGAAGAACATATCGCTCACGAGCCACGGGCGCTGCAACTGCTGGCGCGCGCCGCTGAAGGCAGCTTGCGAGATGCCTTAAGTTTAACCGACCAGGCAATTGCCAGCGGTGACGGACAGGTTTCAACACAAGCGGTCAGTGCGATGCTGGGTACGCTTGACGACGATCAGGCGCTGTCGCTGGTTGAAGCGATGGTTGAAGCCAACGGCGAGCGTGTAATGTCGCTGATTAATGAAGCCGCCGCTCGTGGTATTGAGTGGGAGGCCTTGCTGGTGGAAATGCTCGGCCTGTTGCACCGCATTGCAATGGTGCAACTTTCCCCTGCTGCGCTGGGCAACGACATGGCCGCCATCGAGCTGCGGATGCGTGAACTGGCGCGCACCATACCGCCGACGGATATTCAGCTTTACTATCAAACGCTGTTGATTGGTCGCAAAGAATTACCGTATGCGCCGGACCGCCGCATGGGCGTTGAGATGACGCTGTTGCGCGCACTGGCGTTTCATCCGCGTATGCCGCTGCCTGAGCCAGAAGTGCCACGCCAGTCTTTTGCGCCCGTCGCGCCAACGGCAGTAATGACGCCAACCCAGGTGCCGCCGCAACCGCAATCAGCTCCGCAGCAGGCACCGACTGTACCGCTCTCAGAAACCACCAGCCAGGTGCTGGCGGCGCGCCAACAACTGCAGCGCGCACAGGGAGCAACCAAAGCAAAAAAGAGTGAACCGGCAGCCGCTACCCGCGCGCGGCCGGTGAATAACGCTGCGCTGGAAAGACTGGCTTCGGTCACCGATCGCGTTCAGGCGCGTCCGGGGCCATCGGCGCTGGAAAAAGCACCAGCCAAAAAAGAAGCGTATCGCTGGAAGGCGACCACTCCAGTGATGCAGCAAAAAGAAGTGGTCGCCACGCCGAAGGCGCTGAAAAAAGCGCTGGAACATGAAAAAACGCCGGAACTGGCGGCGAAGCTGGCGGCAGAAGCCATTGAGCGCGATCCGTGGGCGGCACAGGTGAGCCAACTTTCGCTACCAAAACTGGTCGAACAGGTGGCGTTAAATGCCTGGAAAGAGGAGAGCGACAACGCAATATGCCTGCATTTGCGCTCCTCTCAGCGGCATTTGAACAACCGCGGTGCACAGCAAAAACTGGCTGAAGCGTTGAGCACGTTAAAAGGTTCAACGGTTGAACTGACTATCGTTGAAGATGATAATCCCGCGGTGCGCACGCCGCTGGAATGGCGTCAGGCGATATACGAAGAAAAACTTGCGCAGGCGCGCGAGTCCATTATTGCGGATAATAATATTCAGACCCTGCGTCGGTTCTTCGATGCGGAGCTGGATGAAGAAAGTATCCGCCCCATTTGATCGTAAGCACAGCTTACGTTCGTCATCCTTAACGTGATTGAGAGAGAAACCTATGTTTGGTAAAGGCGGTCTGGGTAACCTGATGAAGCAAGCCCAGCAGATGCAAGAAAAAATGCAGAAAATGCAGGAAGAGATCGCGCAGCTGGAAGTGACCGGCGAATCTGGCGCAGGTCTGGTAAAAGTGACCATCAACGGTGCACACAACTGCCGTCGCGTAGAGATCGACCCGAGCCTGCTGGAAGACGACAAAGAGATGCTGGAAGACCTGGTGGCTGCAGCATTCAACGACGCAGCACGTCGTATTGAAGAAACGCAGAAAGAAAAAATGGCCTCTGTATCCTCCGGAATGCAGCTGCCGCCTGGCTTTAAGATGCCGTTCTGATGCAAACCAGCCCGCTGTTAACACAGCTTATGGAAGCACTGCGCTGTCTGCCGGGCGTGGGCCCGAAGTCGGCGCAGCGTATGGCGTTCACGCTGCTTCAGCGCGATCGTAGCGGCGGGATGCGTCTGGCGCAGGCGCTCACCCGGGCGATGTCGGAAATCGGCCACTGCGCCGATTGCCGCACCTTCACCGAACAGGAAGTCTGTAACATTTGTTCGAATCCGCGTCGTCAGGAAAACGGCCAAATCTGCGTGGTGGAGAGTCCGGCGGACATCTACGCCATTGAGCAGACCGGTCAGTTTTCAGGCCGTTATTTTGTGTTGATGGGGCACCTGTCACCGCTGGACGGCATCGGTCCGGATGATATCGGGCTTGATCGTCTGGAACAGCGTCTGGCAGAGGAAAAAATCACTGAAGTGATCCTCGCCACCAACCCCACGGTTGAAGGTGAAGCTACCGCTAACTACATTGCCGAGCTTTGCGCGCAATATGACGTGGAAGCCAGCCGAATCGCTCATGGCGTACCGGTTGGCGGCGAACTGGAAATGGTCGATGGCACCACGCTGTCACACTCCCTTGCCGGGCGTCATAAGATTCGTTTTTAAGCAAACGAGAGCAGGATCACCTGCTCTCGCTTGAAATTATTCCCCCTTGTCCCCATCTCTCCCTCATCCTGTTTTTAACCTTAAAATGGCATTATTGAGGTAGACCTACATGAAAGGACAAGAAACTCGTGGTTTTCAGTCAGAAGTGAAGCAGCTTCTGCACCTGATGATCCATTCTCTCTATTCCAATAAAGAAATCTTCCTGCGTGAGCTTATCTCTAACGCCTCCGATGCGGCGGACAAGCTGCGTTTCCGCGCGCTCTCTAACCCGGACCTGTACGAAGGTGATGGCGAACTGCGCGTTCGTGTCTCTTTCGATAAAGACAAGCGTACGCTGACCATCTCCGATAACGGCGTGGGGATGACCCGCGACGAAGTGATTGACCATCTGGGGACTATCGCTAAATCCGGCACCAAATCATTCCTCGAATCCCTGGGTTCTGACCAGGCGAAAGACAGCCAGCTGATCGGTCAGTTCGGTGTTGGTTTCTACTCTGCGTTTATCGTGGCCGACAAAGTGACCGTGCGTACTCGCGCGGCAGGCGAAAAACCAGAAAACGGCGTCTTCTGGGAATCGGCTGGCGAAGGTGAATATACCGTTGCCGACATCACCAAAGAAGATCGTGGTACTGAAATCACCCTGCATCTGCGTGAAGGCGAAGACGAGTTCCTCGATGACTGGCGCGTGCGCTCTATCATCAGCAAATACTCCGACCATATCGCGCTGCCGGTAGAGATCGAAAAACGCGAAGAGAAAGACGGCGAAACCGTTATCTCCTGGGAGAAAATCAACAAAGCGCAGGCGCTTTGGACCCGTAACAAGTCGGAAATCACCGACGAAGAGTACAAAGAGTTCTACAAACACATCGCTCACGACTTTAACGATCCGCTGACCTGGAGCCACAACCGCGTTGAAGGTAAGCAGGAGTACACCAGCCTGCTGTACATTCCGTCGCAGGCACCCTGGGATATGTGGAACCGCGATCATAAACACGGCCTGAAACTGTATGTTCAGCGTGTGTTCATCATGGACGACGCAGAACAGTTCATGCCGAACTATCTGCGCTTCGTGCGTGGTCTGATTGACTCCAGCGATCTGCCGCTGAACGTTTCCCGTGAAATCCTCCAGGACAGCACCGTAACCCGCAACCTGCGCAATGCGCTGACCAAGCGTGTGCTGCAAATGCTGGAAAAACTGGCGAAAGACGATGCGGAAAAATACCAGACCTTCTGGCAACAGTTTGGCCTGGTACTGAAAGAAGGTCCGGCGGAAGATTTCGCTAACCAGGAAGCGATCGCCAAACTGCTGCGGTTTGCTTCTACCCATACCGACTCTTCTGCGCAGACCGTGTCTCTGGAAGACTACGTTTCCCGCATGAAAGAAGGGCAGGAGAAAATCTACTACATCACCGCAGACAGCTACGCGGCAGCGAAGAGCAGCCCGCACCTGGAACTGCTGCGTAAGAAAGGCATCGAAGTTCTGCTGCTTTCCGACCGCATCGACGAGTGGATGATGAACTATCTGACTGAGTTCGACGGTAAACCGTTCCAGTCTGTGTCTAAAGTTGACGAGTCGCTGGAAAAACTGGCTGACGAAGTTGATGAGAGCGCGAAAGAAGCGGAGAAAGCACTGACTCCGTTCATCGACCGTGTGAAAGCCCTGCTCGGCGAGCGTGTGAAAGATGTCCGTCTGACCCACCGTCTGACCGATACGCCAGCGATTGTCTCTACCGACGCGGACGAAATGAGCACTCAGATGGCGAAACTGTTCGCTGCGGCGGGCCAGAAAGTGCCAGAAGTGAAATACATTTTCGAACTGAACCCGGATCACGTACTGGTGAAACGTGCGGCAGATACTGAAGATGAAGCGAAGTTCAGCGAGTGGGTAGAACTGCTGCTAGATCAGGCGCTGCTGGCAGAACGCGGCACGCTGGAAGATCCGAACCTGTTTATTCGTCGTATGAACCAGCTGCTGGTTTCCTGATACTGGCGATAAATTAGAATGTTGCGTCGCCCCTGGGCGGCGCAATTTTTTGACTATTGTAAAAATATTCTACGTCAAAAATAATTACTATATATATCAAGGTGATATTCATTGTCATTGACTACTATTACCTTGGGAGGTATATCAAAAAATAGTGTTAAATCATAAGATCCCTGCTCTCTGAAAATACTCTCTATAAAGAATGGAAAATTATCCACCTCCATAACTATTTGTAATCTTCCTTCAAAGATAAGCCAGCAACTAAAAATTTTATCTGTACCTGATAATGTTATTAAATAACGCATTAAAAGGTTTATATCCACCGGATGAGGTAAATAGATTCTATTGTTAGTAGAGTCTATTACATATGATTTTTCGATCTCTTTTTTCACTTGTGGGGAAATTTTGTGTAATAGATATAAATTAAAAAAATTAATTCCATCAAGATGCTGTATAAATTTGTTTGCTTTATAAATAAGAAACTTTGCTTGTGTTTTTGTCATGGTGGTAATGACTATGAATTTTCATGACACTTAATATGTCTATGGTATATCGCGTTAAGATAAAAATATCTTTTCAATATATCTATCAATTCTTGAGCTAATTTTAGAAATAAGGGTTTTATCTTCATTTGGCCAGGAGAGTATTGCCCCTTGCAGATTATCATGTAGAACAAAAAGGCCATACGCAATTTCTTTATCAATAACGTTTGTATCACAATATAATATCTGAATGTCTTCCAGAGTTTTATATAATGTGCTAATTAATTCATTATCAAAATCATCCGTGGATCTGAATGTAAGGATAAAGGAAGCAATCATATCGGTAAATTTATTAACTTGTTCCATTGAAGGTAACGTTCCGGTGAACTCACATTTTCAAATTTTTCCAGCCCTGTAGCATCACGGTTATGTGTATTCCGTGAGATAGAAACATGACCACCCACTCCACCACGAAAAAATTCATGATGATGTGTCTTACTCCTGAAAATATTTTCTCTGCTTTCCTCGACAATTTCCAGTATGAGAGATGATTGCTTGACTACAAATTATTACTTATAATTTTTCCATTTTCTGCCAACTCTAAAAAAACATCGAATGAAATTGCTATTTGTTTTACTTCATCTATATCCAGGTCACCAAAATTTACGGAAGATATTCTGGTGTGTTCTGGATTACGATAATCCAGTAAAAAACATATCGGCCCACCATCAGAACCAAAAGCCATGAACTGTTCACCTAGATAATGATTGATTAAATAACCATCATTTAATTCCTTGATTTCGTCTAATGGCCACAAGGAAATGTAAATATTGTGAAATTTACCTGCTCCACCGTTAGACCACAGAAAAAACTCTCTCATATCTTCTGGAAAACGATGCGTGAAATTGGACTCTAACAACATCATATCTTTTTCTGACAAAGAATCATATTTTGTCCAAAATGGTTTTATCTGTTCTATGATTTTTTCCACTTTATAGTACTCATGATTCGTTAAAATATTAACAGGATTTTCACCCATACGATTAATATATGGTAATTTAATCTAAAAAATATATTTGGCTGGTGAAGCTATCTGGTGCATATATTCACACCATATATATTTTCCGAAGGCAGTTGCGCTACCGCCATACCCTGATAAAACTCACCATCTGCACGAAACGGATTTTACGCTTTTTCTCGTGACGAAATAGCTAATTCTCAATTCAATTAACATCCACTGCATTATCTGACCAATCACTCCTTCTCCGGTAGCCCGATAACAAACCTTGTTCCCCGCGCATCTGACGTTACTGCAACCGTGCCTTTATGCGCGACAACAATTGATTTCACTATCGCCAGCCCAATGCCGCTACCTTCGCCTTTTCGCTGGCGGGAAGGATCAACGCGGTAGAAACGGTCAAACAAACGCGGTAAGTGTTCGGGCGCAATGGGCGTACCGGGGTTTTCGACGGTAACTTGCACCTGGTGATCGACCGTCTGACAGCGTACTACAATTGCCTCTCCGGGTGGCGTATAACGCAGGGCATTAGAAAGCAGGTTGCTTAACGCCCGACGCAGCATCAGCGGATCGCCCGCAACCTGACATTTGTCGCCAACAAACCGTAGTGCTACGCCGCGATCTTCCGCTAACGCCTCGAAAAAATCGAACACTTTGCCAACTTCATCCGCCAGGTTGAGCATTTTCTTTTCGGGGATTAACTGGTTGTTATCGGCCTGAGCGAGAAACAGCATATCGCTGACCATTTTCGCCATTCGCGTCAGCTCTTCGAGATTAGAGTAGAGCACATCTTCCAGCTCCTTCTGGCTGCGCGACTGGCTGAGGGCGATTTCCGTTTGCGTTATGAGATTCGTAATCGGCGTGCGAATTTCGTGGGCGATATCCGCTGAGAAATTAGACTGGCGGGTAAAGACATCCTCGATACGCTCGATCATATGGTTGAACGACAGCACCAGTTGTTCGAGTTCAATGGGCACGGTCTGTGGATCGAGGCGAACGTCGAGATCTTTCGAGGTAATGTTCTGGATTTGACGGCTGACGCTGCGAATTGGCGCGTGGCCTTTATGTACCGCCAGCAGCACGATAAAGACGATCAGGATGCTGATGATCGATGCGGTCATAATAAGTTTATTCATCAAATCATTAATGTAATGAAGATGAAAATCGATAGACAGCGCGATGTAGAGCGTATAAATCGGTTTGCCGTCCACCAACGGGCCAACCGGCAAGTTAATCATCCGCCAGTTGCTGTGTTCCATATGCCCGTGACCGTGACCGTGGCCTGGTATCATCATTGTCGGGCCGGAAAGGAGATACACCTCGCCGCTCCGAGCGTCTTTATCGGGTATGGCATCACGTGCAAACTCGCGGATATCCGGCGCACCGGGGGAGAGATACACCGTTTTACCGTGGCTATCTGCCAGAGAAATCAACATGTTGGAATAACCACTGACGATATCTTCCAGCGTCATTAAGCGTCGGGCTTGTGTCTCTTCGGGATGATTAAGAACACGCCTGAATGTGGCGCTAATCTCTTTTAAATCATTAATATCCTGCTCGGCAAAATGCACTTTTACCGAGTGGATCATGATCCAGGCAAAGACGAAAAACGCTGCAATGGTGGCAAGGCTGATAAAAAAGGTCAGGCGGGTTGCCAGCGAAAACGGGCGCTGAAACGGCTTACTGGCCATCCGGCACCTCAAGCATATAGCCTACGCCGCGCACGGTCTGAATTAGCTTTGGCTCAAAGTCGTTGTCGATTTTGCCGCGCAGCCGCTTCACCGCCACATCAATGGCGTTAGTGTCGCTGTCGAAATTCATGTCCCACACCTGCGAGGCGATAAGCGAGCGGGGCAGCACTTCGCCCTGATGGCGAAGGAAAAACTCCAGCAGGGTAAATTCTTTACTGGTCAAAGTGATGCGCGTGCCGCTGCGGGTGACTTTGCGGCTGACCAGATCAACCATTAAATCGGCAACCTGAAACTGACTTTCGATAATTACCGCCGCTCCGCGCCGCAGTAGAGTCCGCACCCGCGCCAGCAGTTCAGCAAAAGCGAACGGCTTCACCAGATAGTCATCCGCTCCCAGCTCCAGCCCCTTGACGCGATGTTCAATGGTGCCAAGCGCGGTAAGCAACAGAATCGGCATCCCTTTATTGGCGGAACGCAACATGCGCACAATATCCCAGCCGTTCACGTCCGGCAGCATAATATCGAGGATTATCAGGTCATAATCACCTGTCATCGCCAGATGGTATCCATTCAGCCCGTTATCGGCCAAATCAACCACAAAACCGGCCTCGGTTAACCCTTTGGTTAAGTATTCGCCGGTTTTCTTTTCATCTTCGACAATCAACAGTTTCATATTTCCTCCGCATGTTGCCCGGGCAATTCTAGAGTAGCGGGATCAGATGGCAATCGCTTATTGGCAAAATGACAATTTTGTCATTTTCCTGTCACCGGAAAATCAGAGCCTGGCGTGTAAAGTTGGCGGCATAAAATCACCAGAAATAATGTGCCTATGTCTCCTTGTAAACTTCTGCCATTTTGTGTGGCCCTTGCGCTAACCGGTTGTTCACTGGCACCGGAATATCAGCGTCCGGCAATGCCCGTGCCGCAGCAGTTCTCACTCAGCCAGAACGGCCTGGTTAACGCGGTAGATAACTACCAGAACGCGGGCTGGCGCACCTTTTTTGTTGATAATCATCTGAAGACGCTGATTAGCGAGGCGCTGGTGAATAACCGGGATTTGCGCATGGCGACGCTGAAAGTTCAGGAAGCGCGAGCGCAATATCTTCTGACCGATGCCGACCGCTACCCACAACTCAATGGCGAGGGCAGCGGTAGCTGGAGCGGCAATCTTAAAGGCGATTCAGCTACGACGCGGAAGTTCTCGACTGGCCTTAACGCCCGCTTTGAACTCGATTTTTTCGGTCGCTTAAAGAACATGAGCGAAGCCGAGCGACAAAATTATTTAGCCACTGAGGAAGCTCAGCGCGCGGTGCATATTCTGCTGGTTTCTAATGTCGCGCAAAGCTATTTCAATCAGCAGCTGGCGTATGCGCAATTGCAAATAGCCGAAGAAACGCTGCGTAATTATCAGCAGTCATATGCGTTTGTTGAAAAACAACTGTTGACCGGTAGCAGCAATGTTTTGGCGCTGGAACAGGCTCGCGGGGTGATAGAAAGTACCCGCAGTGATATCGCTAAACGTCAGGGGGAACTGGCGCAGGCGAATAATGCATTGCAACTGTTATTGGGAAGCTACGGCAAGCTGCCGCAAGCGCAGACAGTAAACAGCGACAGCCTGCAAAGCGTTAAATTGCCGGCGGGCTTGTCGTCGCAAATCTTATTGCAGCGCCCTGATATTATGGAAGCTGAACACGCGTTAATGGCGGCTAATGCCAATATTGGTGCTGCGCGTGCGGCATTTTTCCCGTCTATAAGCCTGACCAGCGGAATATCGACCGCCAGCAGCGATCTGTCATCATTATTTAACGCCAGCAGCGGGATGTGGAATTTTATTCCTAAAATTGAGATCCCCATTTTTAATGCCGGACGCAACCAGGCCAATCTGGATATCGCCGAAATTCGCCAGCAGCAGTCGGTGGTGAATTATGAACAGAAAATTCAGAACGCCTTTAAAGAAGTGGCAGATGCGCTTGCATTACGTCAAAGCCTGAACGATCAAATTAGCGCCCAGCAGCGTTATCTGGCGTCGCTGCAAATTACTTTGCAACGGGCGCGGGCATTATATCAGCACGGCGCGGTAAGTTATCTGGAAGTGCTGGATGCCGAGCGTTCCTTATTTGCAACCCGACAAACTTTACTCGACCTGAATTATGGCCGTCAGGTTAACGAAGTTTCCTTATATACCGCCCTGGGTGGCGGTTGGCAGCAATAAATTTTAACTCCAGGAGAGAATAATGAAAAAAGCACTGCAAGTCGTAATGTTCAGTCTGTTTACTGTTATTGGCTTTAATGCCCAGGCTAACGAACATCATCATGAAACCATGAGCGAGGCACAACCACAGGTCATTAGCGCCACCGGTGTGGTAAAAACTATTGATCTGGAAAGCAAAAAAATCACCATCCACCACGATCCGATTGCCGCAGTGAACTGGCCGGAGATGACCATGCGCTTTACCATCACCCCGCAGACGAAAATGAGTGAAATTAAAACTGGCGACAAAGTAGCGTTTAATTTTGTCCAGCAGGGCAACCTTTCTTTATTACAGGATATTAAAGTCAGCCAGTAACCCAGGTTTAATGAGATGAAAAAAATCGCGCTTATTATCGGCAGCATGATCGCGGGCGGTATTATTTCTGCGGCAGGTTTTACCTGGTTTGCAAAGGCTGAACCGCCCGCAGAAAAAACGCCGACCGCAGAACGTAAAATATTATTCTGGTACGACCCGATGTATCCCAATACGCGGTTCGATAAACCAGGTAAATCGCCGTTTATGGATATGGATCTGGTGCCGAAATATGCCGATGAAGAGAGTTCTGCGTCTGGTGTGCGCATTGACCCGACCCAGACGCAAAATCTGGGGGTGAAAACGGCGACCGTCACGCGCGGGCCGCTGACTTTTGCCCAGAGTTTCCCAGCGAATGTGAGTTACAACGAGTATCAGTTTGCCATTGTGCAGGCCCGCGCAGCTGGGTTTATCGACAAGGTGTATCCGCTTACCGTGGGCGATAAAGTGCAAAAGGGCACACCGCTTCTCGACCTGACCATTCCCGACTGGGTGGAAGCGCAGAGTGAGTATTTACTGCTGCGCGAAACCGGCGGGACGGCGACCCAGACTGAAGGCATTCTTGAGCGGCTGAGACTGGCGGGAATGCCGGAGGCGGATATTCGCCGCCTGATCGCCACGCAAAAAATCCAGACTCGCTTTACGCTCAAAGCGCCCATTGATGGCGTGATCACCGCGTTTGATCTGCGCGCGGGAATGAATATCGCCAAAGATAACGTGGTAGCGAAAATTCAGGGTATGGACCCGGTGTGGGTCACTGCAGCGATCCCGGAGTCCATCGCCTGGCTGGTGAAAGATGCCTCGCAGTTTACGCTCACCGTTCCGGCGCGACCGGATAAAACGCTCAGCATCCGCAAATGGACCCTTCTACCCGGCGTGGATGCCGCGACCCGCACGCTGCAGCTGCGTCTGGAAGTCGACAACGCCGACGAGGCGCTAAAACCGGGAATGAACGCCTGGTTGCAACTCAACACCGCCAGCGAACCGATGCTGCTCATTCCGTCACAGGCACTGATTGATACTGGTAACGAACAGCGGGTGATTACCGTTGATGCTGACGGGCACTTTGTACCGAAACGCGTTGCTGTTTTCCAGGCGTCGCAAGGCGTCACCGCGCTACGTTCTGGTCTGGCGGAAGGTGAAAAGGTGGTTTCCAGCGGCCTGTTCCTGATCGATTCCGAAGCCAATATTTCTGGCGCACTGGAGCGAATGCGCTCTGAAAGTGCTACCCATGCGCATTGAGGGAATAACCAATGATTGAATGGATTATTCGTCGCTCGGTGGCGAACCGTTTTCTGGTGCTGATGGGCGCGTTGTTTCTGAGTATCTGGGGCACCTGGACTATCATTAACACGCCAGTGGATGCGCTGCCGGATCTCTCCGATGTGCAGGTGATTATTAAAACCAGCTATCCCGGTCAGGCACCGCAAATCGTTGAAAATCAGGTGACTTATCCGCTAACCACCACCATGTTGTCGGTACCTGGCGCGAAGACTGTGCGCGGTTTCTCGCAGTTTGGCGACTCTTATGTATATGTCATTTTCGAAGATGGCACCGATCCGTACTGGGCGCGCTCGCGGGTGCTGGAGTACCTCAACCAGGTACAGGGTAAGCTGCCTGCGGGAGTCAGCGCCGAGTTGGGGCCAGATGCCACGGGTGTTGGCTGGATCTATGAATACGCGCTGGTGGATCGCAGCGGTAAGCACGATCTGGCCGATTTACGCTCATTGCAGGACTGGTTTCTCAAATATGAGCTAAAAACCATCCCTGACGTTGCGGAAGTGGCGTCGGTAGGTGGTGTGGTGAAAGAGTATCAGGTGGTTATCGATCCCCAGCGCCTGGCGCAATATGGCATCAGTCTCGCCGAAGTAAAAAGCGCGCTGGATGCTTCAAACCAGGAAGCGGGCGGTTCGTCGATCGAACTGGCGGAAGCGGAATATATGGTACGCGCCAGCGGCTATCTGCAAACGCTCGACGACTTTAATCACATCGTTTTAAAAGCCAGCGAAAATGGCGTGCCCGTTTATCTGCGTGATGTTGCGAAGGTCCAGATTGGCCCGGAGATGCGCCGGGGCATTGCCGAACTCAATGGTGAAGGCGAAGTGGCGGGCGGGGTGGTGATCCTGCGCTCCGGCAAAAACGCCCGTGAAGTGATCGCCGCCGTGAAGGACAAACTGGAAACGCTGAAAAGCAGTCTGCCGGAAGGCGTGGAGATAGTTACAACATACGATCGCAGCCAGCTCATTGACCGCGCCATCGACAACCTCAGCGGCAAGTTGCTGGAAGAGTTTATTGTAGTGGCGATGGTCTGCGCGCTGTTTCTCTGGCATGTGCGCTCGGCACTGGTGGCGATTATTTCGTTGCCGCTGGGGTTGTGTATTGCTTTTATTATCATGCACTTCCAGGGGCTGAATGCCAATATTATGTCGCTGGGCGGTATTGCGATTGCCGTCGGGGCGATGGTCGATGCCGCTATCGTCATGATCGAGAATGCGCATAAACGGCTGGAAGAGTGGCAGCACCAGCATCCTGACGCCACGCTGGATAATAAAACGCGCTGGCAGGTGATCACCGATGCATCTGTTGAAGTGGGGCCAGCGCTGTTTATCAGTCTGCTGATTATCACGCTGTCGTTTATCCCGATCTTCACCCTGGAAGGGCAGGAAGGGCGTCTGTTTGGCCCGCTGGCGTTCACCAAAACGTATGCGATGGCGGGCGCGGCGCTGCTGGCGATCGTAGTGATCCCCATCCTGATGGGCTACTGGATCCGTGGCAAAATTCCACCGGAAAGCAGTAACCCGCTCAATCGCTTTTTGATTCGTGTTTATCATCCGCTATTGCTGAAAGTACTGCACTGGCCGAAAACCACGCTGTTGGTGGCAGCGCTTTCGGTGCTGACGGTTCTCTGGCCGCTCAATAAAGTTGGCGGAGAATTTTTACCGCAGATCAATGAAGGCGACTTGTTGTATATGCCATCGACACTGCCGGGGATTTCCGCAGCGGAGGCGGCGAGTATGCTGCAAAAAACCGACAAGCTGATTATGAGCGTACCTGAAGTGGCGCGGGTATTTGGCAAAACCGGGAAAGCGGAAACCGCCACCGACTCCGCACCGCTGGAGATGGTAGAAACGACCATCCAGCTTAAGCCACAGGATCAGTGGCGGCCAGGCATGACGATGGACAAAATCATTGAGGAATTGGATAACACCGTGCGTCTGCCGGGGCTGGCAAATCTGTGGGTGCCGCCAATTCGTAACCGTATCGATATGCTCTCAACCGGCATTAAAAGCCCCATCGGCATTAAAGTTTCCGGCACTGTGCTGGCGGATATCGACGCGATGGCGGAGCAAATTGAAGAAGTGGCGCGAACGGTGCCAGGCGTGGCTTCTGCTCTTGCTGAGCGTCTGGAAGGTGGGCGCTATATCAACGTTGAGATTAACCGTGAAAAAGCCGCGCGTTACGGTATGACGGTGGCGGATGTGCAGTTGTTTGTGACTTCTGCGGTGGGCGGGGCGATGGTTGGCGAAACGGTCGAAGGGATTGCCCGTTATCCAATTAATCTGCGTTATTCGCAAAGCTGGCGCGATAGCCCACAGGCGCTGCGCCAGCTACCGATCCTGACGCCGATGAAGCAGCAAATCACCCTGGCAGACGTGGCCGACGTTAAAGTCTCTACCGGACCGTCGATGCTGAAAACCGAGAATGCGCGCCCGACAAACTGGATTTATATCGATGCCCGCGATCGTGACATGGTGTCGGTGGTTCACGATTTGCAAAAAGCGATTGCCGAGAAAGTGCAGTTAAAACCGGGCACCAGCGTGGCATTCTCCGGGCAGTTCGAGTTGCTGGAGCGTGCCAACCACAAGCTGAAACTCATGGTGCCGATGACGTTGATGATCATCTTCGTGCTGTTGTATCTGGCGTTCCGTCGGGTGGGCGAAGCGTTGCTGATTATCAGCAGCGTACCGTTTGCGCTGGTGGGCGGCATCTGGTTGCTGTGGTGGATGGACTTTCATCTTTCCGTGGCAACGGGCACTGGCTTTATCGCCCTCGCGGGAGTCGCCGCCGAATTTGGCGTGGTGATGCTGATGTATTTACGTCACGCCATAGAGGCAGAGCCATCCCTGGATAACCCGCAAACATTCAGCGAGCAGAAGCTGGATGAGGCGTTGTATCACGGCGCAGTGCTGCGTGTGCGCCCGAAAGCGATGACGGTGGCGGTGATTATCGCGGGTCTGCTGCCGATTTTGTGGGGAACGGGGGCAGGTTCAGAGGTGATGAGCCGGATTGCCGCGCCGATGATTGGCGGCATGATCACCGCACCTTTGCTGTCGCTGTTTATTATCCCGGCGGCGTATAAGCTGATGTGGCTGCACCGACATCGGGTACGGAAATAAAAGCAGGATACCCGGTTTAACCGCGTGGATTGTGTCTTGCGACGATGGGCACTAAATGTTAAAAGGTGCCCCTCAACAAAAAAGTCACACAGGGGAAAGGCGTGAAAAACGCGTCAACCGTATCGGAAGATACTGCGTCGAATAAAGAGCCGACGCTTCATCGCGGATTACATAACCGTCATATTCAACTGATTGCGCTGGGTGGCGCTATTGGTACTGGTCTGTTTCTTGGCATTGGCCCGGCGATTCAGATGGCAGGTCCGGCTGTATTGTTGGGCTACGGCGTCGCCGGGATCATTGCTTTCCTGATCATGCGCCAGCTTGGCGAGATGGTGGTTGAGGAGCCGGTATCCGGTTCGTTTGCCCACTTTGCCTATAAATACTGGGGACCGTTTGCGGGCTTTCTCTCAGGCTGGAACTACTGGGTGATGTTCGTACTGGTGGGGATGGCTGAGCTGACCGCTGCGGGCATCTATATGCAGTACTGGTTCCCGGATGTTCCAACGTGGATTTGGGCTGCCGCCTTCTTTATTATCATCAACGCCGTTAACCTGGTGAACGTGCGCTTATATGGCGAAACTGAGTTCTGGTTTGCGCTGATTAAAGTGCTGGCGATCATCGGTATGATCGGCTTTGGCCTGTGGCTGCTGTTTTCTGGTCACGGCGGTGAGAAAGCCAGTATCGACAACCTTTGGCGCTATGGTGGTTTCTTTGCCACGGGCTGGAATGGGCTGATTTTGTCCCTGGCGGTGATCATGTTTTCCTTTGGCGGTCTGGAGCTGATTGGGATTACTGCTGCTGAAGCGCGCGATCCGGAAAAAAGTATTCCAAAAGCGGTAAATCAGGTGGTTTATCGCATCCTGCTGTTTTATATCGGTTCACTGGTGGTTTTACTGGCGCTCTATCCGTGGGTGGAAGTGAAATCTAACAGTAGCCCGTTTGTGATGATTTTCCATAATCTCGACAGCAATGTGGTGGCTTCTGCGCTGAATTTCGTCATTCTGGTGGCATCGTTGTCGGTCTATAACAGTGGGGTTTACTCCAACAGCCGCATGCTGTTTGGCCTTTCTGTGCAGGGTAATGCGCCGAAGTTTCTTACCCGCGTTAGCCATCGCGGTGTGCCGATCAACTCGCTGATGCTTTCCGGGGCGATCACTTCTCTGGTGGTGCTGATTAACTATCTGCTGCCGCAAAAAGCGTTTGGTCTGCTGATGGCGCTGGTGGTGGCAACGTTGCTGTTGAACTGGATTATGATCTGTCTGGCGCATCTGCGTTTTCGCGCGGCGATGCGACGTCAGGGGCGTGAAACACAGTTTAAAGCGCTGCTTTATCCATTCGGCAATTATCTCTGCATTGCCTTCCTCGGCATGATTTTGCTGCTGATGTGCACGATGGATGATATGCGCTTGTCAGCGATTTTGCTGCCAGTGTGGATTGTGTTCCTGTTTGTGGCGTTTAAAACGCTGCGTCGGAAGTAAGGCGTTCACGCCGCATCCGACAAAACGAAGTCAACCATCTGAATCCGCTCTTATCCATTCGATGAGAGCGGATTTTTTAATTACTGCTTAAATGCACCCGCCAGAGAGCGAATATCATTGCCGGTTGGTGACTGATGAAGCCGCAGACCAAACTCTTCGACAATCGCAAATATGTGGTCGAATATATCAGCCTGAATACTTTCATATTCCAGCCACACCACGGTGTTGGTAAACGCATAGATCTCGAGCGGTAAACCGTTATCACCAGGAGCTAGTTGGCGTACCATTAAGGTCATATCTTTACGAATCCGCGGATGGTTACGTAGATATTCGTTCAGATAGGCGCGAAAGGTTCCAATATTGGTCATTCGACGCAGGTTTAATACCGACTCTGTAGAACCTTGCTGGCGATTCCACTCATTAATTTCCTGATGGCGGCTGGTTAAATAAGGTTTTAACAAATGCGCTTTATTCAGACGTTGCATTTCGTCTTCATCAAGAAAATGAATACTGGTGACATCAATGCTGATACTGCGTTTAATACGTCGCCCGCCGGATGCTGACATCCCGCTCCAGTTTTTAAAGGAGTCAGAAACCAGAGACCAGGTAGGAATAGTGGTAATGGTATTGTCCCAGTTACGCACTTTGACGGTGGTTAACCCAATATCGATCACCGCGCCATCCGCGCCGTATTTCGGCATCTCCAGCCAGTCGCCCAGTTTCAGCATATCGTTCGCGGAAAGCTGAATACCTGCCACCAGACCAAGAATCGGATCTTTAAATACCAACATCAGCACGGCAGCCATTGCACCAAGACCGCTGATCAGAATCGCTGGCGATTGACCAATCAGCAGCGAAATCATCAAAATGCCGACCAGAATCGCGCCGATCAGTTTAATCCCCTGAAATATCCCTTTCAGCGGTAACTGAGACGCCGCCGGGAATTTCTGCGTCAGATTCAAAATAACATCCAGCAACGAGAAGACTGAAAGCAGTGCATACATCATGATCCACAACTGCGCGCAGGTGGTCAGAATATCAGCCGCTTCGGTGCCTTTTTGCAGCCAGAATACCGCCTGAATATTGACGATAATCCCCTGCAAGGTGAAAGCTAAACGGTGGAAGAGTTTATTCTGGGTAATGATTTGCAACCATAGCCGTGAACTGGCGATGGCACGTTTTTCGAAGGTCCGTAGTACTACCCAGTGCAAAATAATATGCACTACAACGGCAGTCAGAAAAATAATACCGAAAATCATCACCATCGAGGTGGTGTGATCAAACTCAATACCCGCTAAATCTTCAACCTGGGATATTAAATCCTGCATAACGTCTCCTTTATACAACAGCGGCCTATGATGACGGTTGAAGCAGGGTTATGCAAATAAGGAAAATCTGAGGAGAAATAGCCGGGCGGATGCCCGGCAAAGGAGAATTACACTTCAGTTATGGTGATGTTTTGCGGCAGACGGGATTTCGGCAGTGTAGCGTTGAAATCTTCGACGCTGTGATGACCTACCGGAACAACCACCAGGCTGGTGTAGCCTTTCTCTTTCAAACCGAATTCTTCATCGAGGATTGCTGCGTCAAAACCTTCGATGGGCACCGCGTCCAGACCCAGCGCCGCAACGCCCAGCAGGAAGTTACCGACATTGAGGTAAACCTGTTTTGCCATCCACTCAGCATCATCATGCAGATCTTTACGGTGCATATCGGCGAAGAATTTGCGGCCTTTATCGTTCGCGGCTTTCGCTTCCGGCGTGGCAAAGCGGCCATCGGCATCTTCCTGGTCAACAACCTGTTTCAGCCAGGCATCGTCCATCGCGGTTTTCGCGCAGAACACCACGACGTGCGAGGCATCAAGCATTTTGCGCTCGTTGAACACGTAATTATCGGCGGCGGATTTGGCAACACGCGCTTTGCCTTCTTCCGTGCTGGCAACAATAAAATGCCACGGCTGGGAGTTGGTGCTGGATGGGCTGTATTGCAGAAGAGTTTTGATCTGCTTGGCCTGTTCCGGGGTAAGTTTTTTGCTGGCATCAAATGCCTTAGTGGAATGACGCTTTAAGGCGACAGAAATGATATCCATAAAGACTCCATGTGTAAGTAATTTTGCGTGCCAGCAGATTACAAGGTTCAACGAGAAATGGTAAGCGAGAAAAATGCGCTATAGATTTCCACTTTATCCCGGACGCACTCTTTTTTGATCGCGCTTTGTTAAGCCATCAACCACTAAGTTCCAGGAGTCATTGATCAGATCGCTAAGTAACGCTTCGGAGATTTCCTCGCCGGGATAAACCGAAATCCAGTGCTTTTTATTCATGTGATATCCAGGCTTAATGCTCGGGTATATCTGCTGATTTAACAGGGATTTTTGTGGATCGGACTTCAAATTGATAAAGGGGACGCCGCGCAGCTCCGACGACAGCATAAAAATCTTGCCGCCAATTTTAAAAACATCGAACTCCGGGCCAAAAGGCCAGCAAAGCTCGACAAAGGGTAACTCAAGGGCCAGGCGTTTCGCCGTTTCGTGCAGTGATTGCTTATCCATAAACGTTCCTTTAGGCGAAGGAGAATAAGCAAAGTATGCCGTGAAGTACGGCGATAATCGACGTTTAATCCGCCAGCGAGAACCAGCGTCGCCAGATAAAGCGCAGAACAAAATACTCAATTGCGCCCAGCACTAAAAACCACAGGCAAAACAATAAAGTGTAAAGCTGGCTAAGATCCATCAGATGGAACGTGCTCACCAGTTTTTGTGCCAGCGTCAGCCCCAGTGCGGGGGCGGGCAGCAGCAGGCAAGAGAGGAAAGCCATCAGCAAAATGCCTGCTGCGGTGGTTAAGGTTTCTAAAGGGTGTTTCATAACATTGTTAAATGTAAGTTAAAACACCATTGTCAGGGATATTCTTCTGTAAGGCAATTCCCGACTTATTCTCCGGCCCAAATCTCACAATGCTTTTTCACCAGTCCAATCAGAGAGCCGCCATCGGCGACGAAATCACGCATCAGCTGCGCTTCATTCAGACCGCTGACGACCTGGCGATGCAGGGCCTCAATCGCGCTCGATGCGCCAATTTTATCTGCCGAAGGGGCGATTGTTTCCAGTAAACGTAAGGTGTCTTCCGTTAGTGGCCGACGATCGCCAGTGTGCGGATTGGTAATGGCACCTTCCAGCCCATAACGGCAGGCCTGGAAGCGGTTGAATTTATACAGCAGGTAATCTTTCTCCTGATGTTTGAACGGGCGTTCCGTCAGTAACCAGTGGGCGGTGGCCTGAATTAATCCCGCCATATTTACCGCGTGGCTAAGGGTTAATGGGGTATCCATCACCCGAACTTCCACCGTGCCAAAATGGGGGCTGGGGCGAATATCCCAGTGCAGATCTTTAATGCTGTCGATCATCGTGGTGTAACTCAGACAACGAAACAGGGCTTCAAATTGTTGCCAGTTACTGACCCACGGCATCGGGCCATTGTCGGGAAAGGCGGAAAAAATATTCGGTCTTGAGGAAGCAAAGCGTGTATCCGTTCCCTGCATATACGGCGATGCGGCAGAAAGGGCGATAAAGTGCGGCACAAATCGCGACAAGCCGTGCAGCAAATAAATGGCGTCATCGCCACTGGCGCAGCCAACATGGACATGCTGACCAAAAACGGTCGCCTGCTGAATGAGATAACCAAAGTTTTCCAGCGTTCGTTGATAGCGTTCGTTATCGCATACCTCCTGACGCTGCCATTTCTGAAACGGGTGCGTGCCACCGCCGCAAATTTCCAGATGATGGTCTGCGGCTGCCTGCAATACGACTTTCTGCATCGCTGAAAATTGCCCGGCAGCTTGGTTGATATCACGGCAAACATCCGTCGCCAGCTCCAGCATGCTTTCGGTGATATCGTGCTTTACTTCCCCGGCAGTGATCTGATTTTTAACCGCGTCAATCAGCGTTGAAGAGTCCTGGCTTAAGTCATAGCCCGGCGGATTAACCACCTGCATTTCCAGTTCAATACCGAGGGTAAAAGGTTCAGAGACTTGAAAATCGGGTATTGGCATAGGTTTCTCTTATGTTGGCGTTTCCATTTCAGTATAGAAGTGGGAGCGGCCGGGGGAGATGCGGAAGTTCTGGAATGTTTCTTTTTTTTGGTGATGGTGAACTGATTGCTACTGAAGCAATTTGGCTACTTTTGCAATGTGCCAAGTTACGGCAGAGCTGGCTGGCGGCGGAGAATTTTGACGATTGAGGGGCGAAGGAAAAACTGGCTTAGTTTCGGTTGATCTAATGCATAGTGAGAAGTCCGAAATAAGACCAGCTGTATAAATAAACAGCTATTTTGCTAAGGAAGGGTAAGATAACGGCGGGTGCCTGAAGCTTTCTGGTTTCAGGTTAACTCTGAGGTCTGGAAAGATGAAGCCCCAGGAGATATTTCTATCAACCCTGGGGCTGCCACTCCAAACCAGACAATTTGGATGGTAGTCCCTTCTTCGCATGGAGGCAATATAAACATGCTGACGAAATATGCCCTTGTGGCGGTCATAGTGCTGTGTTTGACAGTGCTGGGATTTACGCTTCTGGTCGGCGACTCACTGTGTGAGTTCACCGTAAAGGAACGTAATATTGAGTTCAGGGCTGTTCTCGCTTACGAACCGAAGAAGTAGCCGTTGTGCGGGGAGTAATCCCCGCATATCCGGTTGTCAGGTCAGGATGGTAAGGCACCTGCTTTACACTTTCGCCCGCGGTCAGTGATGGCTGCGGGCGATTTCGTATCAGACGCCTGTCAATTAATCGTGTTGGCACAGCGTGATGACTCGCTTTCCTTTTATCCGCCAGTGCACAACAAACTTTTCATCCTTTCGACGAAGGATGATCCGCTGTTTATTCCAGTTAATTATTTGATAATTCAGAAAACCTGCATCAGGTTGCCTCTCACTTGCTTTAAATGCGCTTTCTTTGGCGGAAAATGCCAGTGTCAGCGCCAGAGAAAAGGCTAAACCGCAGTCTGCGAGTCGCTCGTGTTCTGCTGGTGTAATAATGTTGTCTGTCAATTCTCTTGCGGTTTGTGCAGAGAAAATCTCTTCGATATCAATACCAATGGGTTGACGGGATACCA
This sequence comes from Escherichia sp. GZ89, assembly GCF_019366485.1. NCBI lineage: Bacteria > Pseudomonadati > Pseudomonadota > Gammaproteobacteria > Enterobacterales > Enterobacteriaceae > Escherichia > Escherichia sp. GZ89. The sequence goes on from NZ_JAEOHX010000007.1 coordinate 179,783, forward strand.
CGGCCAATGCCGTAGTCCCGCAGTGGCTAATACTGCCGTATACCTCCGCAGGCCACACAGGTTGGCGTAGCTCGCCGATTGCGGGCACACATTTATAGCCATATTCCCGCAAGGCGTAAACAGCAGCGATCCGTCCGGCTAAATGCTCTGTTTTACGTTTACGTCCAGCGTGTTGCAGTTGTGCGTAGTGTGGCAGCCAGAGTAAATCCTGCTCGCGAAAACTCACCGGATCAAACTCAACAAAATGCAGCGTATGTCCGGCAAAGGGGAGGGAGGTATGCGTAGTTTTCATGTCGACTATATTATTCCTCCCCCAAATATCGGGGGAGGAAGCATTAGCATCAGAAGTGCGTATTAATGCTCATATACCATGTACGTCCCGGCTCGTTATAGGTATACGCCCCGGCCCCCGCGATATAGTTGGCTCCTGCCAGATCGCCCGTGGTCTGGGCATTACCCGCACGCCACAAACGTTTGTCGAACAGGTTGTCCACGCCGCCGGTCAGACTGACATTCTTCGTCACATCCCAGGTCGCGCTCAGGCCTACAATGCTGTACGGACTGATTTCTTTGGTTTCCGGTCCAACCGCTGGCTGACCTTTATAGTTGTACTTCTTCGGCTGCTGCTTGCCGTACCAGGTGAAGGTCGTTTGCATCGACAAATCTTCCCGTGCCTGCCAGCTCAGCGTTGAGTTCAACGTATATTCCGGGATGATCGATAAACGGTCGCCCGTAGTTTTGTTTTCACTCTTCAGCATATAAGTGATGTTATTGGTCCACATCACCGTTTCGCTAACCGGCACATTTAACGATCCTTCCAGACCTTCAACCACCGCTTTCGGCACGTTATCCCACTGATAGAGATCGGTGCCGACTGCGTTTTGCCCTACAGCCACATAGCCCGCTTCAATCTTATTGCGATAATCGTTACGGAACCAGGTGACGCCCGCCAGCCAGCCGTCGCGTTTGAACTCCAGACCAATCTCTTTGTTGATGCTGGTTTCCGCTTTCAGGTCATCATTACCTTGCAAATAGCAGCCGCCCGCGCTGGCATAGCAGCCCTGACCTTTACTGTAGAGAATGTAGTTCGGGTTAGTCTGGTACAGGCTCGGCGCTTTATAAGCACGGGCGATGCCCATTTTCAGCGTGAAGTCATCGCCTAAACCTTGCGATATATTCAGCGCTGGACTCCAGTTATTGCCGACAATGCTGTGATGATCGAAACGCAGCCCCGGCGTTACGATGGTGCTGTCAGTCAGCTCCATGTTGTTTTCGGCAAATAGCGAGAAAATTTCTGCCTTTGAATATGGGCTACGGTCAGTGGCACTTACACCATCAATAGCACCGCCGGTATTCGTTCCGGTCAGCGCCTGGGTGTTGGAACTTAAGTCCTTCATCCGCTGCTGATTCCACTCAGTCCCCAGCGTCAGCGTCTGGTTAACGAGGAAATCAATCGGCAGGTTAACTTCGCTGTGCAACATCACGTCATCAAGATCGATATCGACGAAATCTTGTGTCGCTTTTTCGTTAAATTTCCCTTCGGTGCCGCCCGCCAAACCTTCCGGTATACGCGAGTTACGGGTGTGTTCGTACTGCACCCAGTTGCTGGTGGTCACGCCGTTATCCCAGCCACCGTTCCAGGTCAGCGAGTAGTTCTGGCGATACAGGCGGTTGGTTTCATCGCCATATTTAGAGCGAGTGTAAGCGTCAGAGTTGGTGTTCTGGGTGTCACCCGCATACAGGTTACCCTGGCGGCTGTAGCCCGCTTCAAGTTCGAGTGACTGCATAGGGGCGAAGTCCCAACGCACCACGCCATTGATATCTTTGTTGATCACCCCTTCGCGCCCGGCTGGTAACGTCGTGGCATAGGTTCCGGCACGCGCGGACTGATGGCCCTGGTTAATATCCCACGCATCAGCCTGAGTTTTGTCGAGGTTGCCATATAAACGGAAGCTGAATTGGTCGCCCAGCGGACCGGTCAAGCTAAAGTTGGTGCGTTTGGTGGCACCTTCCTCTTTATGTTCTGGCGCATTGAAATAAGCATCCCAGGAGCCGTGCCACTCGCCGCTGCCTTTTTTGGTAATGATGTTAACCACGCCGCCCGCCGCGCCGTTGCCATAACGCGCAGCTGCCGGACCACGCAGAACTTCAATACGTTCAATCATTTCAGGCGGCACCCAGGAGGTATCACCACGGGTATCACGCTCGCCACGCCAGCCCTGACGCACCGAGTTACGGCTGCTGACAGGCTTACCGTCAATCAAAATCAGCGTGTTTTCCGGACCCATGCCGCGAATATCAATCTGGCGGTTATTACCACGCTGACCACTGGTGGAGTTACCAGTCAGGTTAACGCCAGGCATGGTACGAATGATCTCCGACACATCGCGGGCAACCGGGTTTTTGCGGATTTCATCTGCGGTGATGGTCGAAACGCCAGGCGCCTGCAAGTTCTGCTCGGCGGCGGTAACGACAATAGTATCGTCATGTGAAACAGGAGTATCGGTTGGCTCTTGTGCCTGCGCTACCCCATAAATCCCCAGATTGACCAACAAGGCCAGGGAATGAATCTTCTTGTTCATTGTTTTATTCCTGCATTTTTGCCACGAATTGCAACTGTCGGGCGTAGTCGTCATCAATACGACGTATCCCGCTACCGCGAAAACCTTTGATCCTGAAAGACACGCAGTGCAGTTGATTAATTAATGTCCGCGCTTCCCACGGCGCGCCATTACGCTATTGCAAATGCAAATAGTTATCAATAATATTATCAATATATTTCTGCAATCAATGAAAAATTGCACAGTAAACATGGGGTTATGGTGTGACGGCGTTAAAAGTAGGAAGTGAGAGCTGGTGGCAGTCGAAACATGGCCCGGAATGTCAGCGTCTGAATGACGAAATGTATCAGGTCACTTTCTGGTGGCGTGATCCACAAGGTTCTGAAGACCACTCGACGATAAAGCGCGTATGGGTCTATATCACTGGCGTGACCGATCACCATCAGAACAGCCAGCCCCAGTCGATGCAGCGAATTGCAGGGACCGATGTCTGGCAGTGGACGACACAACTCAATGCCAACTGGCGCGGCAGCTACTGTTTTATTCCTACCGAACGTGATGACATTTTTTCTGCACCATCACCTGATCGCCTCGAATTGCGCGAAGGCTGGCGAAAACTATTACCCCAGGCGATAGCCGATCCGCTAAATCCACAAAGCTGGAAAGGCGGGCGAGGGCACGCTGTTTCTGCACTCGAAATGCCGCAAGCGCCCCTGCAACCGGGATGGGATTGTCCGCAAGCGCCAGAAACGCCTGCCAAAGAAATTATCTGGAAAAGTGAACGGTTGAAAAATTCACGCCGTGTATGGATTTTTACCACCGGCGATGCAACAGCAGAAGAACGTCCGCTGGCAGTTTTACTTGATGGCGAATTTTGGGCGCAGAGTATGCCCGTCTGGCCTGCGCTGACTTCTCTGACCCATCGTCAGCAACTTCCTCCCGCCGTGTACGTGTTGATCGACGCTATCGACACCACGCAACGTGCCCACGAACTGCCGTGTAATGCGGATTTCTGGCTGGCAGTACAGCAAGAGTTATTACCCCAGGTGAAAACTATCGCCCCCTTTAGCGATCGCGCCGATCGCACCGTGGTCGCAGGGCAGAGTTTTGGTGGACTTTCCGCGCTGTATGCCGGACTGCGCTGGCCTGAACGCTTTGGCTGTGTATTAAGCCAGTCGGGATCGTACTGGTGGCCGCATCGGGGCGGGCAGCAAGAGGGCGTGTTACTTGAACAGCTCAAAGCTGGTGAAGTTAGCGCCGAAGGTCTGCGCATTGTGCTGGAAGCAGGTATTCGCGAGCCGATGATCATGCGGGCCAATCAGGCGCTGTATGCGCAATTAACCCCCCTAAAAGAATCCATTTTCTGGCGTCAGGTTGACGGCGGACATGATGCGCTTTGTTGGCGCGGTGGCTTGATGCAGGGGCTAATCGACCTCTGGCAACCACTTTTCCATGACAGGAGTTGAATATGGCATTCAGTAATCCCTTCGATGATCCGCAGGGCGTGTTTTACATTTTACGCAATGCGCAGGGGCAATTCAGTCTGTGGCCGCAACAGTGCGCCTTACCGGCAGGCTGGGATGTTGTGTGTCAGCCGCAGTCACAGGCGTCCTGCCAGCAGTGGCTGGACGCCCACTGGCGTACTCTGACACCGGCGAATTTCATCCAGCAGCAGGAGGCGCAATGAGCCAGCATTTACCTTTAGTTGCCGCACAGCCCGGCATCTGGATGGCAGAAAAACTGTCGGATTTACCCTCCGCCTGGAGCGTGGCGCATTACGTTGAGTTAACCGGAGAGGTTGATGCGCCATTACTGGCTCGCGCGGTGGTTGCCGGATTAGCGCAAGCAGATACGCTGCGGATGCGTTTTACGGAAGATAACGGCGAAGTCTGGCAATGGGTCGATGATGCGCTGACGTTCGAACTGCCAGAAATTATCGACCTGCGAACCAACATTGATCCGCACGGTACTGCGCAGGCATTAATGCAGGCGGATTTGCAACAAGATCTGCGCGTCGATAGCGGTAAACCTCTGGTTTTTCATCAACTGATACAGGTGGCAGATAACCGCTGGTACTGGTATCAGCGTTACCACCATTTGCTGGTCGATGGCTTCAGTTTCCCGGTCATTACCCACCAGATCGCCAACATTTACTGTGCATGGATGCGTGGCGAACCAACACCGGCTTCGCCGTTTACGCCTTTCGCTGATGTCGTGGAAGAGTACCAGCAGTATCGCGAAAGCGAAGCCTGGCAGCGTGATGCGGCATTCTGGGCGGAGCAACGTCGTCAACTACCACCGCCCGCGTCACTTTCTCCAGCCCCTTTACCGGGGCGCAGCGCCTCGGCAGATATTTTGCGTCTGAAACTGGAATTTAACGGCGGGGAATTCCGTCAGTTGGCTACGCAACTTTCAGGTGTACAACGTACCGATATAGCCCTTGCGCTGGCGGCTTTGTGGCTGGGGCGATTGTGCAACCACATGGACTATGCCGCCGGATTTATCTTTATGCGTCGACTGGGCTCAGCTGCGCTGACGGCTACCGGACCTGTGCTCAACGTGTTGCCGTTGGGTATTCACATTGAGGCACAAGAAACATTGCCTCAACTGGCAGCCCGACTAGCGGCACAACTGAAAAAAATGCGTCGTCATCAACGTTACGATGCCGAACAAATTGTCCGTGACAGCGGGCGCGCGGCGGGAGAGGAACCGCTGTTCGGTCCGGTGCTCAATATTAAAGTATTTGATTATCAGTTAGATATTCCGGGGGTACAGGCGCAAACCCATTCCCTGGCAACCGGTCCGGTTAATGACCTTGAACTGGCCCTTTTCCCGGATGAAAACGGTGATTTGAGTATTGAGATCCTCGCCAATAAACAGCGTTACGATGAGCCAACGCTAATCAAGCATGCTGAACGGCTGAAAATGCTGACGGCGCAGTTTGCCGCGGATCCGGCGCGGTTGTGCGGCGATGTCGATATTATGCTGCCAGAAGAGTATGCACAGCTGGCGCAGATCAACGCCACTCAGGTTGAGATTCCAGAAACTACGCTGAGCGCGCTGGTGGCAGAACAAGCGGCAAAAACACCGGATGCTCCGGCGCTGGCAGATGCGCGTTACCAGTTTAGCTATCGGGAAATGCGCGAGCAGGTGGTGGCGCTGGCGAATCTGCTGCGTGAGCGCGGCGTTAAACCTGGCGACAGCGTAGCGGTGGCACTACCGCGCTCGGTCTTTTTGACTATGGCGCTACATGCGATAGTTGAAGCAGGTGCGGCCTGGCTACCGCTGGATACGGGCTATCCGGACGATCGCCTGAAAATGATGCTGGAAGATGCGTGTCCGTCGCTGTTAATCACCACCGATGATCAACTGCCGCGCTTTAGTGATATCCCCAATTTAACCAGTCTTTGCTATAACGCCCCGCTTACACCGCAGGGCAGTGCGCCGCTGCAACTTTCACAACCGCACCACACGGCTTATATCATCTTTACCTCCGGTTCCACCGGCAGGCCGAAAGGGGTGATGGTCGGGCAGACGGCTATCGTTAACCGCCTGTTATGGATGCAAAATCACTACCCGCTTACAGGCGAAGATGTCGTTGCCCAAAAAACGCCGTGCAGTTTTGACGTCTCGGTGTGGGAGTTTTTCTGGCCGTTTATTGCCGGGGCGAAACTGGTGATGGCTGAACCGGAAGCGCACCGCGATCCGCTCGCTATGCAACAATTCTTTGCCGAATATGGCGTAACGACCACGCATTTTGTACCGTCGATGCTGGCGGCGTTTGTTGCTTCGTTGACGCCGGAAACCGCTCGCCAGAGTTGCGCGACGTTGAAACAGGTTTTCTGTAGTGGAGAAGCCTTACCAGCCGATTTATGTCGCGAATGGCAGCAGTTAACTGGCGCGCCGTTACATAATCTTTATGGCCCGACGGAAGCGGCGGTGGATGTGAGCTGGTATCCAGCCTTTGGTGCTGAACTTGCAGCGGTACGCGGCAGCAGTGTGCCGATTGGCTACCCGGTGTGGAACACGGGCCTGCGCATTCTCGATGCGATGATGCATCCGGTGCCGCCGGGTGTGGCGGGAGATCTCTATCTCACCGGTATTCAACTGGCGCAGGGGTATCTTGGACGACCCGATCTGACAGCCAGCCGCTTTATTGCCGATCCTTTCGCGCCAGGTGAACGGATGTACCGTACCGGAGATGTTGCCCGCTGGCTGGATAACGGCGCGGTGGAGTATCTCGGGCGTAGTGATGATCAGCTAAAAATTCGTGGTCAGCGGATTGAACTGGGCGAAATCGATCGTGTGATGCAGGCGCTGCCGGATGTCGAGCAAGCAGTTACCCACGCTTGTGTGATTAATCAGGCGGCAGCCACCGGAGGGGATGCGCGTCAACTGGTGGGCTATCTGGTGTCGCAATCGGGCCTGCCACTGGATACCAGCACATTGCAGGCGCAGCTTCGCGAAAAATTGCCACCGCATATGGTGCCCGTGGTTCTGCTGCAACTGCCACAGTTACCACTTAGCGCCAACGGTAAGCTGGATCGCAAAGCCTTACCGTTGCCGGAACTGAAGGCACAAGCGCCGGGGCGTGCGCCGAAAGCGGGCAGTGAAAAGATTATCGCCGCGGCGTTCTCGTCATTGCTGGGTTGTGACGTGCAGGATGCCGATGCTGATTTCTTTGCGCTTGGCGGTCATTCACTACTGGCAATGAAACTGGCTGCGCAGTTAAGTCGACAGTTTGCCCGTCAGATGACGCCGGGGCAGGTGATGGTCGCGTCAACCGTCGCCAAACTGGCAACGGTTATTGATGGTGAAGAAGACAGCTCCCGGCGCATGGGATTTGAAACCATCCTGCCGTTGCGTGAAGGTAATGGCCCGACGCTGTTTTGTTTCCATCCAGCATCTGGTTTTGCCTGGCAGTTTAGCGTGCTCTCGCGTTATCTCGATCCACAATGGTCGATTATTGGCATCCAGTCTCCGCGCCCTCATGGCCCCATGCAGACGGCGGCAAACCTGGATGAAGTCTGCGAAGCGCATCTGGCAACGTTACTTGAACAACAACCGCACGGTCCTTATTACCTGCTGGGGTATTCGCTGGGCGGTACGCTGGCGCAGGGAATAGCGGCAAGGCTGCGTGCCTGTGGCGAACAGGTAGCATTTCTTGGCTTGCTGGATACCTGGCCGCCAGAAACGCAGAACTGGCAGGAAAAAGAAGCTAATGGTCTGGACCCGGAAGTGTTGGCGGAGATTAACCGCGAACGTGAAGCCTTCCTGGCGGCACAGCAGGGGAGTACTTCAACGGAGCTGTTTACCACCATTGAAGGCAACTACGCTGATGCAGTGCGCTTGTTGACCACTGCTCATAGTGTACCGTTTGACGGCAAAGCGACGCTGTTTGTTGCCGAACGTACTCTTCAGGAAGGAATGAGTCCCGAACGGGCCTGGTCGCCGTGGATAGCCGAGCTGGATATTTATCGTTTAGATTGTGCGCATGTGGATATTATTTCCCCTGGTTATTTTAAACAAATAGGACCATTAATAAGGACATCAATTAATAACTAACAGTACGTTAATAAAGAATTTGTAATAATCCCACGGAAAACCATAATCCGACTAAATGATTATGGTTTTTTTATTCTTAAGAGTTATTAATTTCTCTGAGACCTGCTCCATTGCTGGGGTTGCTGAGTTTGCTACTCATTTTGGGGTAAAAATAGTGAAAGAGTTCTTTCGGATAATTCTCAGATCCTGTTAGAATATTATATTCACCGTTGTGCTTTTATAGACTCAAACCTCAGGTTTCACACATGCCATCATTAAATGTAAATCGAGAAAAAGACTCGGATTTCGTCGGCTATGCATTACCTTCGCCTGACAGAAATGAAATAGATTTATTACATCTTATTGACGTTCTTTGGCGGGCAAAGAAGCAAATTATTGCCATTAGTTTTGCATTTGCTTGTGCCGGAATATTAATTTCCTTTTTGTTGCCACAAAAATGGACCAGTGCAGCGGTAGTCACTCCTGCAGAAGCCGTGCAGTGGCAGGAACTGGAAAGAACATTTACCAAATTACGTGTACTGGATGTCGACGCTGGTATTGATCGTAGCAGCGTATTTAACCTTTTTATTAAGAAGTTTCAATCTCCTACACTGCTGGAAGATTATCTCCGCTCCTCACCTTATGTTATGGATCAACTGAAAGGGGCTGAAATTGATGAACTGGAGTTACACCGGGCTATTGTTGCGCTCAGCGAGAAAATGAAAGCGGTGGATGAGAATGCCAGCAAGAAGAAAGATGAAACTGCGCTCTATACTGCCTGGCGTTTAAGCTTTACTGCACCAACAAAAGAAGAGGCACAGCAGGTTCTGGCTGGTTATATCCAGTATATTTCCAATCTGGTGGTTACAGAATCACTGGAAAATATCCGTAATAAACTGGAAATTAAAACTCGTTTTGAGCAAGAAAAACTGGCTCAGGATCGTGTGAAAATACGCAATCAGTTGGATGCAAATATTCAACGACTGAATTATTCGCTCGACATTGCCAACGCTGCCGGGATTAAAAAACCAGTTTATAGCAACGGACAGGCAGTAAAAGACGATCCAGAATTTTCAATTTCTCTCGGTGCCGATGGTATTCAGCGTAAACTGGAAATCGAAAAAGGCGTTACAGACGTAGCCGAACTGAATGGTGATTTGCGTAATCGACAGTATTACGTAGAGCAACTCAAAAAGCTGAATGTTAGCGATGTCAAATTTTCACCGTTTAAATATCAGATGAAACCATCATTGCCGGTGAAGAAAGATGGTCCGGAGAGAGCGATTATTGCCATTCTGGCAGCGCTTGTGGGTGGAATGGTTGCTTGTGGTAGTGTACTGATGCGTAACGCCATGCTTTCTCGCAAGATGGAGAAAGCCATTACGGTAGATGAACAGTTAGTGTGATGACAACCGGGGAGCGGTAATGCGCTCCCTTTTTTCATTTTTTATTTCTCCCGAGCGGCACTACGAGCGGTGTTCCGGCTACCGGATCGTCAATTATCATGCAACGCAAACCATAAATACGCTCGATCAATTCAGCAGTGACAATCTCTTTCGGTGCTCCCTGAGCGACAATTTTCCCTTCACGTAATGCAATCAAATGGCTGGCGTAACGACAGGCCTGATTAAGATCGTGCAGTACCGCCGCCAGAGTATAGCCTTTCTCGCGGTTCAGTTCGCTTAGCAGTTCCAGTAGATCAATCTGATGACTGATATCCAGCCAGGTCGTTGGTTCATCGAGCAGCATAATTGCCGTTTCCTGGGCCAGCACCATCGCGATCCACGCTCGCTGACGTTGCCCACCGGAGAGGGTATCAACGCTTTGATTTGCCAGATGAGTTATTCCTGTGGCCTGCATCGCTTTCGTTACCGCTTCTTCATCTTCTTTACGCCAGCGGGTAAACAGCGGTTGATGCGGGTAACGCCCGCGCGCTACTAACTCCTGCACGGTGATATCTCCCGGCGTGGTGGCGTTTTGCGCCAGTAAACCAATCCGGCGTGCGACCTCTTTACTGGCGTAATGTTGAATGTGCTCGCCATCCAGCCAGACATGCCCGTGAGCAGGCGTCATCAGGCGGCTTAAGGTACGCAGTAACGTGGATTTACCGCAGCCATTTGGCCCGATAATCGCTGTGAAGTGACCATCAGGAATTTCTACAGTCAGATTTTCCGCAACGGTATATTTGCCATATCCGAGGGTTAACTGTTCGCCGCGCAAACGGGCTACTGATTCGGTCATTTTTTGCGAGACTCCTGAATTAACAAGACGATAAGGTAAATACCGCCGAGGCTGACGGTAACGACGCCAACCGGAAGTTGATACGGCATAAACAGTTGTTGAGCACAGAGATCGGCTGCCAGCAGTAACAGCGCACCGCACAGCGCTGCCTGGGTTAGACCCCAGCGAGCGGTGCCGCTGATGCGGCGGGCAATGTGTGGCGCGACTAAAGCAATAAAGGAAATCGGTCCGGCAAGGGCCGTTGCTGCAGCGGTAAGCACCACCGCCACCAGCATCATTAATAGACGCGAACGTTCGACACTGACGCCCAGCGCACACGCGGTGTCATCGCCCATCTCCAGCAAGCGCATCCGCCTTACCAGTAAGGCGGCGGCAATTAGCATCAATATAATGATGGGCGCGGAAGGCGAGGTTTTTGCCCACGTCAGGCCATTGAGCGATCCGGCATTCCACAAACCCGCTGTTAGCGCCGTTTCTAATGACGCTTTCAGCAACAGCCAGGTATTAAAGGCCACCAGCATGGCGCGAACACCGATGCCGATAATAATCAACCGAAAGGTGTCGATACCGTTACGCCAGGCAAGCAGCCAGACCAGCAGTGAAGTGACAATGCCGCCCGCCATTGCTGCCAGCGCGATAGCCGTCAGGTCCTGACCAAACAGCACCATCGCCACCAGCACGCCGCTCCACGCTCCGGTGTTAAAGCCCATTACGTCAGGGCTGCCGAGTGGGTTACGCATCAACGACTGAAAAATCGCACCGCTGACGCCCAGTGCCGCACCAATCAACAGCGCCATTAGTACCCGCGGTAAACGCCATTCGGTGACAACCATTGTCATACTGCGCGGTGCGTCACCCATCAGTGCGGCAAATACCTGAGAGGTTTCCAGCGTGACGGCACCGCTACGTAATCCCCACACGCTTGCCATCACACAAGCTATTATCAACAGCAGACAGGTGATAATTAATCGACGAGAGACGTAAATCATGCGCCACCTCGCGTTTTACGTCGTACAAGGAAGATCAGCACTGGTGCGCCAATAAAGGCACTGACTACAGAAACGCGCAGTTCGCCGGGAACAATCACCCGCCCGATAATATCGGCAAACAGCAGCAGGGCAGGTGTGGCGAGCAGCGTGACGGGCAGCGACCAGCGATGATCGGCACCTACCAGCCAGCGCGCCATATGTGGCATCATCAGGCCAATAAAGGCAATCGGGCCAACTACCGCCGTCGCACTACCACAAAGCACGGTAATCGCCAGTAGGCCAATCAACTGCGTGCGTGCTACGCGACTGCCCAGCGCCGTCGCGGTGTCACTGCCAAGGCTTAAACTGTTCAGCGCGCGGCTCAGTAATAGCGCAGTTGCTCCGGCGATCAGTACCGGGATCAGCACCACTTTTAAGGTGTGTAAATTACGAATATCCAGCGAACCGGCTTGCCAGAAACGCAGTTGATCGTAGACGTCGGGATTAAGCAGGGCGATGCCGCTGGTCAGCCCTTCCAGCACTGCCGCCAGCGCCACGCCCGCCAGAGTTAAACGCACCGGACTTAACTGCCCACCGCCCTGGCTGCCAGTAAAGGCAACAATCAACGAGGCCACCAGCGCCCCGGCGAAGGCCATCGCCAGTTGTTCCTGCGCGGATGAGTAACCAAACAGCGCCGCGCCCAGCACAATGGCAAAGCTGGCCCCGGCGTTCACGCCAAGCAAGCCGGGGTCGGCAAGTGGGTTTCGGGTGAGGGTTTGCATTAACGCCCCGGCAAGCCCAAGCGCGCCGCCTGCCAGTAAACCGGCAAGGGTGCGCGGCAGTCGCGCGTCGAGCACGATGGTGCAGTCGGCGCTCTGGCAGGTGCCGGAGAGGGCCTCCAGTACTACGGAAGCGGGGAGTGATTTTGCCCCAATGAGCAGGCTTAATGCCGTCGCGATAATCAGTAATAACAGCAATCCGGGCACGGCAATGGCGCGTGTCACGGCAACAGAACCAGACATACGAACTTCCATGATAATGAAATTAATTATCGTTATCGATCTTATTTGGATATGTTAGCATGTGCAGCCTAAGAATAGGTATTTAAAATATTTGATGGCAAGGCATTGTAATGAATAAACAATCCTGGCTGCTTAACCTCAGCCTGTTGAAAACGCACCCGGCGTTTCGCGCAGTATTCCTCGCTCGTTTTATCTCTATTGTTTCTCTGGGTTTGCTCGGCGTCGCGGTGCCGGTGCAGATCCAGATGATGACGCATTCTACCTGGCAGGTGGGGCTTTCGGTGACGCTGACCGGCGGGGCGATGTTTGTCGGTTTGATGGTCGGCGGTGTGCTGGCGGATCGCTATGAGCGCAAAAAAGTGATTTTGCTGGCGCGCGGCACCTGTGGCATTGGCTTCATTGGTCTGTGCCTGAACGCGTTACTGCCGGAGCCGTCTTTGCTGGCAATCTATTTACTCGGATTATGGGATGGCTTTTTCGCGTCACTTGGCGTTACGGCGCTGCTGGCGGCGACTCCGGCATTAGTTGGGCGTGAAAATTTAATGCAGGCCGGGGCAATCACCATGTTGACCGTGCGACTGGGATCGGTAATTTCGCCCATGATTGGCGGCTTACTGCTGGCGACTGGCGGCGTAGCCTGGAACTACGGGCTGGCGGCGGCGGGCACGTTTATTACCTTGCTACCGTTGTTAAGCCTTCCGGCGCTACCTCCGCCACCGCAACCGCGTGAGCATCCGTTGAAATCATTACTGGCAGGATTTCGTTTTCTGCTCGCCAGCCCGCTGGTGGGAGGGATTGCACTGCTGGGGGGATTATTGACGATGGCGAGCGCGGTACGGGTACTGTATCCGGCGCTGGCTGACAACTGGCAGATGTCGGCGGCACAGATTGGTTTTCTCTATGCGGCGATCCCGCTCGGTGCAGCTATTGGCGCGTTAACCAGCGGGAAGCTGGCACATAGCGCGCGACCAGGGTTATTGATGCTGCTCTCCACGCTGGGATCGTTCCTCGCCATTGGTTTGTTTGGCCTGATGCCGATGTGGATTTTAGGCGTGGTTTGCCTGGCGCTGTTCGGCTGGCTGAGCGCGGTTAGCTCATTGCTGCAATACACAATGCTGCAAACGCAAACCCCGGAAGCGATGTTAGGGCGGATTAACGGTTTGTGGACGGCACAAAACGTGACGGGTGATGCCATAGGCGCAGCGCTGTTGGGCGGTCTGGGGGCGATGATGACGCCGGTAGCCTCCGCAAGCGCGAACGGTTTTGGTTTGTTGATTATCGGCGTGTTGTTATTGCTGGTGCTGGTGGAGTTGCGGCGTTTTCGCCAGACGCCGCCGCAGGTGACAGCGTCCGACAGTTAATGCTTAAAACAGCGCCTTAAGCCGTTCCAGCACTTGCATGGCGCTGTAGTAATCCAGTCGGAACGTCTCGGTTCCCAGCGCATAAACCTGCTTGTTTTGTACTGCAGGCAGGTGCGCGAGCAGTGGATTGGCATAAATCGCATCGGCGTCTTTCTGATCACCGGCGAACAGGAATAGCGACTCGCCATTTAACCCTGCCGCCAGATTTTCCCCACCAAGCTGAATGATGTCATGGCGTTTGCCCTGGCTTTGGCTGGCGTTTAAGCCTGCGGGCAACCTGGCCAGCGTAAAGCCGAGTTGTTCCAGCATCTGCCCTTGTGCTGATTCAGCTGTCCAGAGATTGGCACTGTGCGCGGCGGCGGTATAGACAATGGCAGTGACCGGCTGCGGCGGTAATTTGATTTGCTCTTTCGCCGCCGTCAGTTGCTTATCAAACTGCGCAATCCGCTCTGCCGCTTGTTTCTCATGCCCGGTAATTTCGCCAAGTTGCGTTAACAGCGACTGCCAGCTTTTATCGTCGTAATTGATGATTAACGTTGGTGCGATAGTGGAAAGCTGATCGTATAGCGCCAGCGCTGAATCGCCGCCGGTCGCGCTAATTAAAATCAGATCTGGCATTTGTGCGGCTACTGCTTCGGCGTTCGGTTCGCCGATATAGAGACGTTGCAGTTTGCGTTCTTTCGCTACCTTGCTCCACTGGCGTAAAAAACCCTGGTCATCCGCTACGCGGTTATTCGGCGTGGTCGCGCCGCTGGCGATCACTGGTGCATCAATCGCCAGCAGCGAGCCGGTCAGGGTGACGCTGGTGGAAACAATACGTTGCGGCTGGCTTTCCAGGGTATGAGTACCACGACTGTCAGTAATCTGACGCGGCCAGTCGGCAGCCTGAACTGCGGATATTCCTGAAAGCAAAAGTCCTGCTAAAAGAAGGGCGTTGCGGTAGAGCGGGGCGAGTCTCACAAATCAGCTTCCTGTTATTAATGAAGTTAATGCTTCTCATTTTCATTGTAACCACAAGCAGATGCAACCCCGACTTGCAGATTGCGTTACCTCAAGAGTTGACATAGTGCTCGTTTGCTTTTAGGTTAGCGACCGAAAATATAAATGATAATCATTATTAAAGCCTTTATCATTTTGTGGAGGATGATATGGATACGTCACTGGCTGAGGAAGTACAGCAGACCATGGCAACACTTGCGCCCAATCGCTTTTTCTTTATGTCGCCGTACCGCAGTTTTACGACGTCAGGATGTTTCGCCCGCTTCGATGAACCAGCTGTGAACGGGGATTCGCCAGACAGTCCCTTCCAGCAAAAACTCGCCGCGCTGTTTGCCGATGCCAAAGCGCAGGGCATTAAAAATCCGGTGATGGTGGGGGCGATTCCCTTCGATCCACGTCAGCCTTCGTCGCTGTATATTCCCGAATCCTGGCAGTCGTTCTCCCGGCTGGAAAAACAGACTTCAGCCCGCCGTTTCACCCGCAGCCAGTCGCTGAACGTGGTGGAACGTCAGGCAATTCCTGAACAAGCTACGTTTGAACAGATGGTTGCCCGCGCCGCCGCACTTACCGCCACGCCGCAAGTCGACAAAGTGGTGTTGTCACGGTTGATTGATATCACCACTGACGCCGCCATTGATAGTGGCGTATTGCTGGAACGGTTGATTGCGCAAAACCCGGTTAGTTACAACTTCCATGTGCCGTTAGCTGATGGTGGCGTCCTGCTGGGAGCCAGCCCGGAACTGCTGCTACGTAAAGACGGCGAGCGTTTTAGCTCGATTCCGTTAGCCGGTTCCGCGCGTCGTCAGCCGGATGACGTGCTTGATCGCGAAGCGGGTAATCGTCTGTTGGCGTCAGAAAAAGATCGCCATGAACATGAACTGGTGACTCAGGCGATGAAAGAGGTACTGCGCGAACGCAGTAGTGAGTTACACGTTCCATCCTCCCCACAATTGATCACCACGCCGACGCTGTGGCATCTCGCAACACCCTTTGAAGGCAAAGCGAATTCGCAAGAAAACGCACTGACTCTGGCCTGTCTGCTGCATCCGACCCCCGCGCTGAGCGGTTTCCCGCATCAGGCCGCGACCCAGGTGATTGCTGAGCTGGAACCGTTCGACCGCGAACTGTTTGGCGGCATTGTGGGTTGGTGTGACAGCGAAGGTAACGGCGAGTGGGTGGTGACCATCCGCTGCGCGAAGCTGCGGGAAAATCAGGTGCGTCTGTTTGCCGGAGCGGGGATTGTGCCTGCGTCCTCACCGTTGGGTGAATGGCGCGAAACGGGCGTCAAACTTTCTACCATGTTGAACGTTTTTGGATTGCATTAAGGAGCGAGGATGAGCATTCCATTCACCCGCTGGCCGGAAGAGTTTGCCCGTCGCTATCGGGAAAAAGGCTACTGGCAGGATTTGCCGCTGACCGACATTCTGACCCGTCATGCCACAAGCGACAGCATCGCGGTCATCGACGGCGAGCGTCAGTTGAGTTACCGGGAACTGAATCAGGCGGCGGATAATCTCGCCTGTAGCTTGCGTCGTCAGGGCATTAAACCCGGTGAAACCGCACTGGTACAACTGGGTAACGTCGCTGAATTGTATATTACCTTTTTTGCGCTGTTAAAACTGGGCGTTGCACCGGTGCTGGCGCTGTTCAGTCATCAGCGTAGTGAAATGAACGCATACGCCAGCCAGATTAAACCGGTGTTACTGATTGCCGATCGCCAACATGCGCTGTTTAGCGGGGATGATTTCCTCAATACATTTGTTGCAGAGCACTCCTCCATTCGCGTGGTGCAGCTGCTGAACGACAGCGGTGAGCATAACTTGCAGGATGCGATTAACCATCCGGCAGAGGATTTTACTGCCACACCGTCACCTGCCGATGAAGTGGCCTATTTTCAGCTTTCCGGCGGCACCACCGGCACTCCGAAACTGATCCCGCGCACTCATAACGACTACTACTACAGCGTGCGTCGTAGCGTCGAGATTTGTCAGTTCACACAACAGACGCGCTACCTGTGCGCGATCCCGGCGGCTCATAACTACGCCATGAGTTCACCGGGATCGTTGGGGGTATTTCTCGCTGGCGGCACTGTCGTTCTGGCTGCCGACCCCAGCGCCACGCTTTGCTTCCCATTGATTGAAAAACATCAGGTGAACGTCACCGCGCTGGTGCCACCAGCAGTCAGCCTGTGGTTACAGGCGCTGACCGAAGGTGAAAGCCGGGCGCAGCTTGCCTCGCTGAAACTGTTACAGGTCGGTGGCGCACGTCTTTCTGCCACGCTTGCGGCGCGTATTCCCGCAGAGATTGGCTGCCAGTTACAGCAGGTATTCGGCATGGCGGAAGGGCTGGTGAACTACACCCGTCTTGATGATAGCGCGGAGAAAATTATCCATACCCAGGGCTATCCAATGTGTCCGGATGATGAAGTGTGGGTTGCCGATACTGACGGAAATCCACTGCCGCAAGGGGAAGTTGGACGCCTGATGACGCGCGGGCCGTACACCTTCCGCGGCTATTACAAAAGTCCACAGCACAATGCCAGCGCCTTTGATGCCAACGGTTTTTACTGTTCCGGCGATCTGATCTCTATTGATCCAGAGGGGTACATCACCGTGCAGGGGCGCGAGAAAGATCAGATCAACCGTGGCGGCGAGAAGATCGCTGCCGAAGAGATCGAAAACCTGTTACTGCGCCATCCGGCGGTGATCTACGCCGCCCTGGTGAGTATGGAAGATGAGCTGATGGGCGAAAAAAGCTGTGCTTATCTGGTGGTAAAAGAACCACAGCGTGCGGTACAGGTACGTCGTTTCCTGCGTGAACAGGGTATTGCCGAATTTAAATTACCTGATCGCGTGGAGTGCGTAGATTCACTTCCGCTGACGGCGGTCGGGAAAGTCGATAAAAAACAATTACGTCAGTGGCTGGCGTCACGCACATCAGCCTGAAGGAGAGAACACGATGGCTATTCCAAAATTACAGGCTTACGCACTGCCGGAGTCTCACGATATTCCGCACAATAAAGTCAACTGGGCCTTTGAGCCGCAACGTGCCGCGTTGTTAATCCATGATATGCAGGACTATTTTGTTAGCTTCTGGGGCGAGAACTGTCCGATGATGGAGCAGGTGATCGCTAATATTGCGGCACTACGCGACTACTGCAAACAGCACAATATCCCGGTTTATTACACCGCCCAGCCGAAAGAGCAGAGCGATGAAGATCGGGCGCTGTTGAATGATATGTGGGGGCCGGGCCTGACCCGTTCACCGGAACAGCAAAAGGTGGTGGATCGCCTGACGCCAGATGCTGACGACACGGTGTTGGTGAAGTGGCGCTACAGTGCGTTTCATCGTTCTCCGCTGGAGCAAATGCTCAAAGAGAGTGGACGTAACCAGCTGATTATTACCGGGGTGTACGCCCACATTGGCTGTATGACCACCGCAACCGACGCATTTATGCGCGATATTAAACCGTTTATGGTGGCAGATGCGCTGGCCGATTTCAGCCGTGACGAGCATTTGATGTCGCTGAAATATGTGGCCGGACGGTCTGGCCGGGTGGTGATGACTGAAGAATTACTGCCAGCACCTGTCCCCGCCAGCAAAGCGGCGCTGCGTGAGGTTATCCTGCCGTTGCTGGACGAGTCCGATGAACCGTTCGATGACGACAACCTGATCGACTACGGTCTGGATTCGGTGCGCATGATGGCGCTGGCGGCGCGCTGGCGCAAAGTGCATGGCGATATCGACTTTGTCATGCTGGCGAAAAACCCGACCATCGACGCCTGGTGGAAGCTACTCTCCCGCGAGGTGAAATAATGGATTTCAGCGGTAAAAATGTCTGGGTCACCGGCGCGGGGAAAGGTATCGGCTACGCCACGGCGCTGGCATTTGTTGAGGCGGGGGCGAAAGTTACCGGTTTTGATCAAGCGTTCACTCAGGAGCAATATCCTTTTGCGACCGAAGTAATGGATGTAGCCGACGCTGCGCAGGTGGCGCAAGTGTGTCAGCGACTGTTAGCACAAACGGAGCGACTGGACGTGCTGGTCAATGCGGCGGGAATTTTGCGCATGGGCGCGACCGATCAGCTCAGCAAGGAGGACTGGCAGCAGACTTTTGCGGTTAACGTCGGCGGTGCGTTTAACCTGTTCCAGCAGACCATGAACCAGTTTCGTCGTCAGCGGGGCGGGGCGATTGTTACTGTGGCGTCCGACGCCGCACACACACCGCGTATTGGTATGAGTGCTTACGGTGCGTCGAAAGCGGCGCTGAAAAGCCTGGCGTTGAGCGTCGGGCTGGAACTGGCGGGTAGCGGTGTACGCTGTAATGTGGTTTCCCCGGGGTCCACCGACACCGATATGCAACGCACGCTGTGGGTGAGTGATGACGCCGAAGAGCAGCGTATTCGCGGCTTTGGCGAGCAGTTTAAACTCGGCATTCCACTGGGGAAAATCGCCCGTCCACAAGAGATCGCCAACACGATTTTGTTCCTCGCCTCTGACCTCGCCAGCCATATCACCCTACAGGATATTGTGGTAGATGGCGGCTCAACACTGGGGGCATAAGCATGATCTGGAAACGCCATTTAACGCTCGACGAACTGAACGCCACCAGCGATAACACAATGGTGGCGCATCTGGGAATTGTTTATACCCGTCTGGGCGATGATGTGCTGGAAGCCGAAATGCCGGTTGATACCCGTACTCATCAGCCGTTTGGCCTGCTGCATGGCGGCGCGTCGGCGGCGCTGGCGGAAACCCTGGGATCGATGGCCGGATTTATGATGACTCGCGACGGACAGTGCGTGGTGGGCACGGAGCTTAACGCCACACATCATCGCCCGGTGTCTGAGGGAAAGGTACGCGGCATCTGCCAGCCGCTGCATCTTGGGCGGCAAAATCAGAGCTGGGAAATCGTTGTTTTCGATGAGCAGGGGCGGCGTTGCTGCACTTGCCGGCTGGGTACGGCAGTTTTGGGATGAACCCGACAGAATTAAATGAGATTGCAGGAAAACTCAGTTAACGAAGTGATCAAGTTAACATTGTTAAGTTAAATATTGGTTTCAACTCCGATTTACATAGTTGCTGTGTTGTTAAATTGCACAAAGATGTTATAGAAACAAAATGTAACATCTCTATGGACACGCACACGGATAACAACTATGAACAAATCAGGGAAATACCTCGTCTGGACAGTGGTCTCTGTAATGGGAGCATTTGCTCTGGGATACATTGCTTTAAATCGTGGGGAACAGATCAACGCGCTGTGGATTGTGGTGGCGTCGGTCTGTATCTATCTGATCGCTTACCGTTTTTATGGTCTTTATATTGCCAAAAATGTATTGGCGGTTGACCCGACGCGTATGACGCCAGCGGTGCGCCATAACGACGGGCTGGACTATGTGCCGACGGACAAGAAAGTGCTGTTCGGTCACCATTTTGCGGCTATTGCCGGAGCAGGCCCGTTGGTGGGGCCGGTACTGGCGGCGCAAATGGGCTACCTACCGGGGATGATCTGGCTACTTGCCGGGGTGGTTCTCGCCGGTGCGGTGCAGGATTTCATGGTGCTGTTTGTTTCCACGCGCCGTGACGGTCGCTCGCTGGGCGAGCTGGTTAAAGAAGAGATGGGGCCAACCGCCGGGGTGATAGCGCTGGTGGCCTGCTTTATGATCATGGTCATTATCCTTGCAGTACTGGCGATGATCGTGGTGAAAGCCCTGACTCATAGCCCGTGGGGAACGTATACCGTTGCTTTCACCATTCCGCTGGCGCTGTTTATGGGGATTTACCTGCGCTATCTGCGTCCGGGCCGCATTGGGGAAGTGTCGGTGATTGGCCTGGTATTCCTTATTTTCGCCATTATCTCTGGCGGCTGGGTGGCAGAAAGCCCGACCTGGGCACCGTACTTTGACTTTACCGGCGTGCAGCTGACCTGGATGCTGGTGGGTTACGGTTTTGTGGCGGCGGTTCTGCCGGTGTGGTTGCTGCTGGCTCCGCGTGACTACCTCTCTACCTTCCTGAAAATCGGGACTATCGTCGGTCTGGCGGTAGGCATTTTGATTATGCGCCCGACGCTGACCATGCCTGCGCTGACCAAATTTGTCGATGGCACTGGCCCGGTATGGACCGGTAACCTATTCCCGTTCCTGTTTATCACCATCGCCTGTGGCGCGGTGTCTGGCTTCCATGCGCTGATCTCTTCCGGCACCACGCCGAAGATGCTGGCGAACGAAGGGCAGGCGTGCTTTATCGGCTACGGCGGGATGTTGATGGAATCCTTCGTAGCGATTATGGCGCTGGTTTCCGCCTGTATCATCGATCCAGGTGTGTACTTCGCGATGAACAGCCCGATGGCGGTGCTGGCTCCGGCGGGGACGGCGGATGTAGTGGCATCTGCTGCGCAGGTAGTGAGTAGCTGGGGCTTTAGCATTACGCCAGATACGTTAAATCAGATTGCCAGCGAAGTGGGCGAACAGTCGATCATTTCCCGTGCGGGCGGTGCGCCGACCCTGGCGGTGGGGATGGCCTACATTCTGCACGGCGCGCTGGGTGGCATGATGGATGTGGCGTTCTGGTATCACTTCGCCATTCTGTTTGAAGCACTGTTTATTCTGACGGCGGTGGATGCGGGTACGCGTGCTGCGCGCTTTATGTTGCAGGATCTGCTGGGCGTGGTTTCTCCGGGCCTGAAACGGACCGATTCACTGCCTGCTAACCTGCTGGCAACGGCGCTGTGCGTGCTGGCGTGGGGTTACTTTCTGCATCAGGGCGTGGTCGATCCGCTGGGCGGTATTAACACTCTGTGGCCGCTGTTTGGCATTGCCAACCAGATGCTGGCAGGGATGGCGCTGATGCTCTGTGCCGTGGTGTTGTTCAAGATGAAACGTCAACGTTACGCCTGGGTGGCGCTGGTACCAACGGCCTGGCTGCTGATTTGTACCCTGACCGCAGGCTGGCAGAAAGCGTTTAGCCCGGATGCGAAAGTCGGTTTCCTGGCGATTGCTAACAAGTTCCAGGCAATGATCGACAGCGGCAATATTCCGTCGCAGTATACTGAGTCACAACTGGCGCAACTGGTGTTCAACAACCGTCTGGATGCCGGGTTAACCATCTTCTTTATGGTGGTCGTGGTGGTTCTGGCACTGTTCTCGATTAAGACGGCACTGGCGGCATTGAAAGAGCCGAAGCCAACGGCGAAAGAAACGCCGTATGAGCCAATGCCGGAAAATGTCGAGGAGATCGTGGCGCAGGCGAAAGGCGCGCACTAAAGTCAGAGTGAGGGGGGATGTTGGCATAGTGCCGAGGGTTCCCCTTACTCTCAGCAATTCCAGGCCGGATAAGGCGTTCACGCCGTATCCGGCACTCTATCAGCAACCTGATTACCGGAGGTATTGATGTTTGATTCACTGGCAAAAGCCGGAAAATATTTAGGTCAGGCGGCGAAACTAATGATTGGTATGCCTGATTACGACAACTATGTCGAACATATGCGAGTAAACCATCCCGACCAGACGCCGATGACCTACGAGGAGTTTTTCCGGGAGCGGCAGGACGCGCGCTACGGTGGAAAAGGTGGCGCGCGCTGCTGCTAAATCTGTACGTCAGACTTTAAACGATTCCACTTTTTCGAACGCTGCACGCAAGGTATCTGGTGTCAGCGTGACTGGCAGATAATGAATGGATTCCACCGGACGTAGGGTGTGGGCAATTATTTTGTCGATCTCCACCTGATTATTGATATCCACTTCCAGCTCCGCCAGCGTAGTCGGCAGATGAAAACGCTGATACGCCCCGGTTAATTGCGCCAGCACATCATCCTGACCCAGCAAGGCGCTTTGCACCAGAATTCCGTAGGCGACTTTGGTGCCGTGGAGAAACTTCTCGGTTTGTGGCAGTACAGTCAGACCGTTATGCACGGCATGGGCCGCCGCCACACGCGTAAAACGATCGCCCAGACCACCGACCATTCCGCCTCCGGCGATAATCGCATCGACCACATCGCAAAATGATTGCGTTAACTGCTGATTTTGCTGATCGGCAAGCGCCTGCTCGCTACTGCTTAACAAGACGTCACGAATGGCCTGCGCATTATTAATCCCCAGCCGTACGGTTAGCGGCAACGTTTCTGGTTGTGGGGCCAGCACCACCGCTTCATACCATTTCGCCAGCGTGTCACCGATTCCCGCCAGCAGATATTCTTGCGGCGCATTGAGGATTATCTCCGGTTCCACCAGCACCATAAAATTGGAGTCGTCAAAAATCTCATAATGTAGCGCCTGTCCGGCATCGTTGTACCAGACAGAGAGTGGTGTCCAGGCAGCGCAGGTAGCGGCAATCGTTGGAACGGCAACAAACGGCAGACCGAGACGGCGGGCGAGGGCTTTCGCGGTGTCGAGCAGTGCGCCGCCACCGACGCCAATCACCACGCTGCGATCGTCACCGGACTCAGCCGCCAGTTGTTGCACATCGCTTTCACTGCAATGACCGCGAAACAAAATATGCTTTGCCCCTGGCAGTTCAAACGCTGGCGGAAGTTTGCATTGCGCAGCAGCAATGGCGCGTTCGCCGTAGATCCACGCTGCGCGAGAAAGCTGTTCATCAGTAAAAAAATCTTGCAGGTGATTGAAACTTCCGGGATGTGAAAAGTAGTTAGCCGGGCCGACGACGACGCGGATAGGATTGTGAGGCATGTTGTGTTGTCCTTATTGTTTTATTTAGACATCTAAACGTCTTGATTGCCAAATACTAGCATCGTGTTATAGTGGCTTCAACACGCAACTTTGTCAGGCACAATAAAAATGACAAATAACCCTCTGATTCCACAAAGCAAACTTCCACAACTTGGCACCACTATTTTCACCCAGATGAGCGCACTGGCGCAGCAACACCAGGCGATTAACCTGTCGCAAGGCTTTCCTGATTTTGATGGTCCGCGCTATTTGCAGGAACGGCTGGCGTACCACGTTGCCCACGGAGCAAACCAATACGCACCCATGACCGGCGTGCCGGCATTACGCGAGGCGATTGTTCAGAAAACGGAACGTCTGTATGGCTATCAACCAGATGCCGACAGCGATATCACCGTAACAGCAGGGGCGACGGAAGCGCTGTACGCAGCGATTACTGCATTGGTGCGCAATGGCGATGAAGTGATTTGCTTTGATCCCAGCTATGACAGTTACGCCCCCGCCATCACGCTTGCGGGTGGAATAGTGAAACGTATTGCACTGCAACCACCGCATTTTCGCGTGGACTGGCAGGAATTTGCCGCATTGTTAAGCGAGCGCACCCGACTGGTGATCCTTAACACCCCGCATAACCCCAGTGCTACTGTCTGGCAGCAGACTGATTTTTCCGCTTTGTGGCAGGCAATTGCCGGGCACGAGATTTTTGTCATTAGCGATGAAGTTTACGAGCATATCAACTTTTCACAGCAGGGCCATGCCAGTGTGCTGGCGCATCCGCAACTGCGTGAGCGGGCGGTGGCGGTGTCATCGTTTGGCAAGACCTATCATATGACCGGCTGGAAAGTGGGCTATTGCGTTGCGCCTGCGCCCATCAGCGCCGAGATCCGCAAAGTGCATCAGTATCTGACTTTTTCGGTGAATACCCCAGCGCAGCTGGCCCTTGCCGATATGCTGCGAGCAGAACCTGAACACTATCTTGCGTTACCGGACTTTTATCGCCAGAAGCGCGATATTCTGGTGAACGCCTTAAGTGAGAGTCGGCTGGAGATACTACCCTGCGAAGGCACTTACTTTTTGCTGGTGGATTACAGCGCGGTTTCTTCGCTGGATGACGTTGAGTTTTGCCAGTGGCTGACGCGGGAGCATGGCGTGGCGGCGATCCCGCTGTCGGTATTTTGCGCCGATCCCTTCCCCCATAAGCTCATTCGTCTCTGTTTTGCCAAGAAGGAATCGACGTTGCTGGCGGCAGCTGAACGCCTGCGCCAGCTGTAATTATTTTACTGTCCAGGCGCGGGAATATTGACGGTCAGCAAATAACTCTTGCAGGCCGTTAATTTGTTTCAGGCGCAACACTTCATCGCTGTCCATACCCAGCTCTTTGCCGATTTTATTGTCGTCCCATCCCAATTGGCTGAGTTCACGAACGATTTCCGACATGGCAGTGATTTGATGGCGGCCACGAGCGCGGTTATGACGAATAGTCGCGGCGATGCGTTCGTGGCGATTGCCATCCAGACAGGTCACTGGCAGATAACCTTTTAGCCTTACACCTAGTGTACCGTTCTCTTTACCCACCAGGTGACGGTGGAAACCATCGACAATCTCATACTCATTTTGGCTGGATGGCGAAACGACAATGGGTTGGGTAAAGCCGTCAGTCTCTATAGAGACCTGTAACAGTCTTTTCTCTGGTGGTGCAACATTATTGGGGTTGTAATTGTTTGGCTTGAGCTGTTCTTTTTTTACCCAGAGCACGCAGTCCACCGGCTCCTCACGGAAAGGGCTGACTTTATGGATCGCCTGGCGAAACTCGTTGATTGCCTCTACTCTTTCGTCTTCTGGCAAACTGGCAAGAAAATGGGTTAACTCCTGTTTTAAATGCTGTTTCATAATATTCCCCAGAGTTTGCGTTTGGCTTTAATTCGTTCGCTATAGCGTTGATAATGTTGAGCTTTTGTAGGGCTGAATGACAGTGCCCGGCACCAGTAATCGTTATTAAGCAGCACCTTACAAATGCGCCTCCAGGATGGAATATCCTTTGCACCGATATCACCTTGTTGGGTCTGGGGAATTTCGTCCATTCCTTTCTTCTTGTACCATTTCAGGTAAACGGCGATCTTATTACGATAATGCTCTGCGGTATGTTCTGGCATACTGTTGAGTAATAGCAGGGCATACTCCTGCCAGCTAAGGTGATCGGGTTTAAGCAGTTTTCGGTGACCATAAAACTTGTTGTCCTGTCCGGCGTAAATTCCCCCGCTTTTTACGCCACTGACTCGGGCGCACATCTTTGCCCATTGCTCTGGTTCAATGACGTGGCATAACCACAATCCTTGTCTCTGTTCCGGGCCAAAAGGTTCACAAATCCTCATATAGCGTAAGGGAACGCCCGCCTGGTACATTACATTGTACAGAGGATTACAGAGCGATTTGGTTTTTGCATACCATGTCCAGATATCGGCTGTTTTCCAGTCATAAATCGGGTAAATGTACCAGGTGTGACCTCCGGGGGCTAATGTCGTCCAGGGTTTGTCGTCGGCAAAACGTTTCTTGTGCTCAGTGGCGATTGCAACAAAGCGGTTATAGGATTCATCGGCCCGTATACCGATTAGCATTGCTGCCGGACGTTGCTGTGAAAACCAGTCGGCAAATTCGCGAACAAAGTGCTCGAAAGTCATACCTTCCTGGTAAAAAGGAAAGTAATCAGGGGATGTTATGGCTGTCGTAGGAGGCTGGCGAACCCATTCTGTGTCGGGCTCCCAGCACTGCCATTGTGGTTGGTACTGTGATAGAGCATTTTGCGTGGTGAGCGGTAAAGCGATCCAGTAAATGGTATCGATGACGTCAGCATATTGATCATTTATGGCCTGGACATAATTAATGGTGTGATTGAATTGAGCTTCCCAATCAATAAATAAAACGAATATTTTTTTGTTCAACTGACGAGCAAGCTGGGCGGTGAGGTGTAACATCACTCCAGAGTCTTTACCACCGGAAAAGGATACGCAAACGCGATCTAAATTTTTTAGCGTCCAATGAATGCGCTCCCTCGCAGCGTCGAGGACATTAATGAAAAGAGGAATTTTATGAATAGACATCACAATGCTCTCACATAAATTCTGGTTGAATAATGTCAATTATAAGAGATGATGATTCATCATTGCTCTATTATTATTTTTATATACACATAATGAATTCAAGTGATTTAATTATTTGTCGAGTGAATGCTTTTTTGGCTCGATTGTTTCTCGTCTGCAATCCTGGTAATGAAATTTGAAAATGCTTTATTATAAAGTGATGATTTATTGTACGAAATATACAGACGCATTAAAGGGAGAGTATAATCTATCTTTATTTCTCTCAGATTCAGAATGGAACGATATATTTCATAAAGTTTTTGTGGAATGATCCCAATAATATCAGTTTCTGCAATAATATTAATAATAGAAGTTAATGACTGACTGCGGAATGCAATCTTTCGATTTACCATTATTTTATCCATGCGGGACTGATATTCGTCCAATCCAGGTGCTTCAGACATAAGCATAGTAAATTCTTCTTTCAGAATATCATCAAGAGAGCACTCATTTTTCATGCGTGGATGATTATTACGACAAACTAATACATTGCTAATGGACTGAAATGGCATGCAAAGTACGGAGCGATTGATCATAGGAAGCATTGTCACAACCAGATCAGCTTTGCGATGAGCCAGTAACTCTTCTCCGGTTTCGGTTGACGTTAAAATATCATGATATTCGATCTCTACTGATGCTTCCTCACGCAGGCAGGTAATTAAACGGGTGACGTTGAACGTTGAAATCAATTGCGGCCCGTAAATAACAAATTTATTTTTTAGCTCCGATGCATTCATAATATTGATGATTTGCTCAAGCCCATCCAAATTTTTTCCCAGGTGGTGATGCAAATTTATACCGACAATAGTTGGCGATATACCTTTGCCTGCACGAACAAACAATGGATCATTAAACTGCAGTCGTAAACGTTGAAGTGACTGGCTAACTGCTGATGGCGTGATATAAAGAGTTTCCGCAGCTTTACTGATACTTAGATTTTCATAAATACATTCAAAAATAACCAGCAGATTTAAATCGAATTTTTTTAGATCGTACAAATTGGCCATATGTAACTCCTGTTCCCATTTGCCTGCATCCATTTATATTTATTATGAATTAAAAAAATACATTCCTGTTAATTATATAATGGATAGCATATATCGTCAGCGGCGCTAAAATAACACAGTTCTCTATGACTGATGTACAAATAATGCGTGTATGAGTAACTGATATGTTAATAAAAAATCAGCTACTCATCGGTGATATTTATTCCTCGCCCATAATGGTATTAAGCGTTTTATTATCTGGCAAACCTACCGCTTGTTGCAGAGTGTTGTCTTTGCTCATGTAATAGATTGCAGGTGTGACATTGGCCCCTAGATCATCCATCAACTTTTCATTATCTTTCAGAGTTTTCATCTGCTCCGACGTAATATTAGCAGTCACATTCAGTTGCAATTTACCTTCTGAAGATTCGTATTTACTCCAGGTGCTGGCGGGATCTTTACTGGCGAGAATAGCTGCTGCTGTAGCAGGACTTTCTGGTTTGATGACGCCGACCAGTAAGGTTCTTAGTTGTACTTTACCCGACTCTACCCAGGGGCGCGTCTGTTTCCAGAATTGTTTGCAATAAGGACAGAACGGATCGGCGAAAACGTAGACTATGACTGGCGCGTCTTTTTTACCGTCGAGGAGCCAGTGCGATTGTTCCATCCGTTGCCACATTTCGCGTCCGGCTGGCGCATAAATTTCTTTTTCGATAAGTGTATTGCTCAGGTTTTCACCTTTTTCGTTGTACATGTAGCCGGAGATAGCATGCTTACCATCGGGGGTCAGATAGATGGTGACGCCCATATCCTGATATTTCCCCAGATAGCCTTTCATGCCGCCGGGGGCGTCGAAAGGTTTTATTATGGTAATGCCTTGTTTTTCAATTGCTTTAACTGCTTCTGGTAACTCCTGTGCGAAGGCGATGGCAGGTAACATTGTCATTAAAAGTGACTTTTTTAACATTAATTTATCCTTTTCAGTCAGTGCAAAAATGAAGTAAAAGGCATAACCTATCACTGTCATAGGTAAGAGCTTAGATCAGGTGATTGCCCTTTGTTTATGAGGGTGTTGTAATCCATGTCGTTGTTGCATTTGCAAGGGCAACACCACAGCCTGCAGGCAGGCGCTGAAGATACCAAAGGGTAGTTCAGATTACACGGTTACCTGGAAAGGGGGCCCATTTTGCTTTTTATCGCCACTGGCGGTGCAAAGTTCACAAAGTTGTCTTACGACGGTTGTAAGGTAAAACTTATCGATTTGATAATGGAAACGCATTAGCCGAATCGGCAAAAATTGGTTACCTTACATCTCATCGAAAACACGGAGGAAGTATAGATGTCCTTGATTAACACCAAAATTAAACCTTTTAAAAACCAGGCATTCAAAAACGGCGAATTCATCGAAATCACCGAAAAAGATACCGAAGGCCGCTGGAGCGTCTTCTTCTTCTACCCGGCTGACTTTACTTTCGTATGCCCGACCGAACTGGGTGACGTTGCTGACCACTACGAAGAACTGCAGAAACTGGGCGTAGACGTATACGCAGTATCTACCGATACTCACTTCACCCACAAAGCATGGCACAGCAGCTCTGAAACTATCGCTAAAATCAAATATGCGATGATCGGCGACCCGACTGGCGCCCTGACCCGTAACTTCGAAAACATGCGTGAAGAAGAAGGTCTGGCTGACCGCGCAACCTTCGTTGTTGACCCGCAGGGTATCATCCAGGCTATCGAAGTTACCGCTGAAGGCATTGGCCGTGACGCGTCTGACCTGCTGCGTAAAATCAAAGCAGCACAGTACGTGGCTTCTCACCCAGGTGAAGTTTGCCCGGCTAAATGGAAAGAAGGTGAAGCAACTCTGGCTCCGTCTCTGGACCTGGTTGGTAAAATCTAAATTTCCTTTGTCTTTCGCGCTACCAACTCCGGCGCGAAATACTTCGGAAATTCACCTAATTAATCGGGTGCTGCGGCACCCGATTTTCTTCCCCGCACCATGATGCAAGCTGCATCCAGGTTGTCGCAGAGGCCGCTTGCATGATGATGTTTAAAGCCCAGGAGATAAACATGCTCGACACAAATATGAAAACTCAACTCAAGGCTTACCTTGAGAAATTGACCAAGCCTGTTGAGTTAATTGCCACGCTGGATGACAGCGCTAAATCGGCAGAAATCAAGGAACTGTTGGCTGAAATCGCAGAACTGTCAGACAAAGTCACCTTTAAAGAAGATAACAGCTTGCCGGTGCGTAAGCCGTCTTTCCTGATCACTAACCCAGGTTCCAACCAGGGGCCACGTTTTGCAGGTTCCCCGCTGGGCCACGAGTTCACCTCGCTGGTACTGGCGTTGTTGTGGACCGGTGGTCATCCGTCGAAAGAAGCGCAGTCTCTGCTGGAGCAGATTCGCCATATTGACGGTGATTTTGAATTCGAAACCTATTACTCGCTCTCTTGCCACAACTGCCCGGACGTAGTGCAGGCGCTGAACCTGATGAGCGTACTGAATCCGCGTATTAAGCATACGGCAATTGACGGCGGCACCTTCCAGAACGAAATCACCGATCGCAACGTGATGGGCGTTCCGGCAGTGTTCGTAAATGGGAAAGAGTTTGGTCAGGGCCGCATGACTATTTCCGAAATCGTCGCCAAAATTGATACTGGCGCGGAAAAACGTGCGGCAGAAGAGCTGAACAAGCGTGATGCTTATGACGTATTAATCGTTGGTTCCGGCCCGGCGGGTGCAGCGGCAGCAATTTACTCCGCACGTAAAGGCATCCGTACCGGTCTGATGGGCGAACGTTTTGGTGGTCAGATCCTCGATACCGTTGATATCGAAAACTACATTTCTGTACCGAAGACCGAAGGGCAGAAGCTGGCAGGTGCGCTGAAAGTTCACGTTGATGAATACGACGTTGATGTGATCGACAGCCAGAGCGCCAGCAAACTGATTCCGGCAGCGGTTGAAGGTGGCCTGCATCAGATTGAAACAGCTTCTGGCGCGGTACTGAAAGCACGCAGCATTATCGTGGCGACCGGTGCAAAATGGCGCAACATGAATGTTCCGGGCGAAGATCAGTATCGCACCAAAGGCGTGACCTACTGCCCGCACTGCGACGGCCCGCTGTTTAAAGGCAAACGCGTAGCGGTTATCGGCGGTGGTAACTCTGGTGTCGAAGCGGCAATCGACCTGGCGGGTATCGTTGAACACGTAACTCTGCTGGAATTTGCGCCAGAAATGAAAGCAGACCAGGTTCTGCAGGACAAACTGCGCAGCCTGAAAAATGTCGACATTATTCTGAATGCGCAAACCACGGAAGTGAAAGGCGACGGTAGCAAAGTCGTAGGTCTGGAATATCGTGATCGTGTCAGCGGCGATATTCACAGCATCGAACTGGCCGGTATTTTCGTTCAGATTGGTCTGCTGCCGAACACCAACTGGCTGGAAGGCGCAGTCGAACGTAACCGCATGGGCGAGATAATCATTGATGCGAAATGCGAAACCAACGTCAAAGGCGTGTTCGCAGCGGGTGACTGTACGACGGTTCCGTACAAGCAGATCATCATCGCCACTGGCGAAGGTGCCAAAGCCTCTCTGAGTGCATTTGACTACCTGATTCGCACCAAAACTGCATAAGAAGAAGTAAGATTCACCTGCAATTGCTTAGCCGCCGGGGTCAAACCTGGCGGCTTTTTTATTGCAATAAAAAGCCCTGCCGGGATGGCTCCGGGCAGGGCGGTATAAATATTTTTGTCTATTAGCGAACGACCAGTACAGGCAGATTAGCGTGACGGATCACACTGGAGGCGTTAGAACCTAACAGATGGGTTGAAATTGATGGATTACGCGAACCGATAACCACTACATCTGCATCGAGTTCTTTCGCTAACTCGTTGACTTCATCTCGCACGCTACCAAAACGGACATGTTGTTTAATGCGGGAAGGATCGATGGTGAAGTGGCTTACCATCGTTTGCAGACGTTCTTCAGCTTCATGTTGCAGATGCTCTTCAAAACGTCGCACATCAGCAGCAAAACGGTGCAGACTAAGGCTTGCAGCGCCCGGTAATACATGAAGTAAATGAATTACGCCGTCATCCTGGGCGAGAAATTCAGCGTGACGTACAGCTTTGTCACTTAACTCCATTTCAAAAACATCAACTGGCATAATGATTGTTTTGTACATAAGCATTCTCTCCTTGTTATTGCATGAATACATAACACCATATTATTGGTTTTGAATCTATCATTTGTATGATGGATTTTAATCTTTGTGATGTATAAACGGAGGAGATGTGTTCAGCCCATTACTACCAGTGTTGCTCAAGGTATAACACTGCCGCAACGATGATCGCTGC
Source organism: Escherichia sp. GZ89 (assembly GCF_019366485.1). Classification (NCBI taxonomy): domain Bacteria; kingdom Pseudomonadati; phylum Pseudomonadota; class Gammaproteobacteria; order Enterobacterales; family Enterobacteriaceae; genus Escherichia; species Escherichia sp. GZ89. Next base: position 211,646 of record NZ_JAEOHX010000007.1, read on the forward strand.
AACTAAAATAAAAAAAGCAGTAATACCCAGCACTTCACCCATGGCTGCTTCCGCTCATCAATGACTTTGTACAGAGTAGTGCGCTGTAAAGCAGACAAGAATGATAAATATGGTTGATATTTGACCGCAAAGAGGATGCAGATGCATCCTCTGGGCAAAGCGCGCTGGCGCTTGTACAGAATGGAATTAAAGCAGGTAGTCGCCAGCAGCTTCTGGCTGGTATTCCAGTTCCAGCACTTCAAGGTGCGTGGAGGTGCCGCCCGGCAGTTCCCAGTGGATGGTGTCACCAACACGGAGTCCCAGGAGGGCTGCTCCCACAGGAGCCATTACGGAAAGTTGTGTGTTGCTGTCAGTCATTTTGGCCGGATAAACCAGCGTGCGCACACGGACTTCGCCATCGCTCAGATTACGGAATTTAACCCGACTATTCATGGTCACCACATCATTTGGCATGGTTTCAGGCGAGCACATCTGTGCGCGGTCAAGTTCCGCATTTAACGCATCGGCAATGGGCAGGCCAGCGTATGCAGGTTGTTCCAGCAGCATATCGATGCGTTCTGCATCAAGGTCGTTAATGATAATTGTTGGTCTGGACATTTGTTACTCCATGTCATCAGTGCTGCGAATGCCGCAGGTAAATACACCCAAAAGAAAACCCTCACCGTCAGGCGGCGAGGGTTTAACTCGTATGATGATACTGAGAGTTTAACACTCTTTGAAGTGATTCAGGTCACATTAAGGCAAATCCCATACATCCATAAGGTGAATGCTTTGTTGGAATCCCCTGCCAACACGTCAATAACCCACTTTATCAATGATAAATTGATTACCGCAATTCCCCGGGTGTGGCTGCGGTTGGAGGGAACTGGCAGATAATGGGGCGTTGATTTGGTTGGCGCGCAGGGAGATTTGAATCTCTGTCAGATAAGCCGGTTTGCCCTGACAGCTTAATTTTATCGCTTTGACGTTTTCACTTCCCCAGCTTTTGGCAATAGCAGCGTCAAAATCACTGCGCGAAACGGTTTTACCGTAATTTTCAACAAGGAACTCGCCAACAGCACTGCTTTTGAATTCTTTATTCAGGCGTACCATAGTCTCGAAGTAAGCATCCGGATCGAAGCCAAAACAGGCCCCATGTTTGGCGTATTCATAGCGTTCCAGGCATGAACGCCCGCCTGCTCCGGGCATCACTTCGCTAAGTCTGGCTGCTGTTTCCAGAGATAATCCGGTTTCAGGAGAGGAACACTTCCGGCTGGCACGTACTTCAGGAAAATTTGGAATAGGGCGAGTGGCACAGCCATAGCGCATCCAGCGTCGCTCATCAACTCCGCGTGCCGATACTGATTTTGGCAAGCCAGGCCAAAGCCCGTGAACAGTCAGGAAAGCGGATTTATCTTCGGTTTCTTTTTGCAAACGACATTCGACAGGTTCTTTGCGCCCACGGTCATGCTGGCTTTGACAAAAGCCTGTTTGCCAGGAGAGTGCCAGAACATAGCGATCGAAATCAGCATACTGCTTAGGCTGTAGTTCGTCAGCACGAGCAGAGGTGAAGGGAAGCAGTGAGATAGCCAATAATGTGCAGGAATATCTGAGTAATTTCATGATCAATCCGAAACATATACAAATGCTGAATATTATCTATTGTAACCATAAAAAAGCTCGTCGGGCGTGTTTACCCGGCGAGCCTGATACTTTATTCAACAGTGGTCAGAAAATCAGTTCAACATCCTCAGAATCGACCAGCCAGTATGGCTAATCATTTTTTCATTCATGGACCGCAGCGTATTTACCATGGTTAAGAAGGAGCGCGCCGGAGAGGCCTCCGGCGACGCATTTTTAGGCTGCAGCTCCAGGAACCAGGATCTCAGTGGCGATTATCACAATCAATAACCCCACCAGTACCGGTACAGAAGTGCGTTTTACTACTTCGAAGGGGGAGATTTTTGCCATCCCTGCCACTGCAACAACCACGCCAGAAACCGGTGAGATGGTACGTCCCAGGTTGGATGCCTGTAGCATAGGAATCGATAAATAAGCCGGATTGATTCCTGATGAATGGGCCAGTTTGGGGATCATCTCAACAAAAGCATAGAACGGCGCATTACCCGATCCGGTGGTCATCGCTGCCAGCATGGTTAAAATTACCAGAACCAGCATCAGAATAATGCTTGCCGAGCCAAATGAGGTGGCAATGGAAATCAAGCTCTGGATAAAGCCGATTGTGCTCAACCCTTGAGCAAAAACCCCGGCAGCAACCAACAACATTACTACACTGGCAAACGCATCTGCCATGCCGCGATATGCCACTTCCAGCCCGGAGAAGACTTTCTGGGTATCAAAACCACGAACAAATTCCAGTACGGCAGCTAACAACATACAAATAACCAGAATGGTAATGATGTGCAGCTGTGGCCCCCATTTGCCGTCAAAAATCAGAACACCGATGATCGGGGTAAACGGCAGAATGGCGTAAAACGCCGGAGCCGTAGTGGTGATTTCGTTGACGTCCAGCATCTCATGGGAGATATGTTCTTTCTTATCGAGATAGCGCTGCCAGAAAAAGTGGGCAATCGCCATACCAATGATTGCCGCTATAGAAATGGGCAGCGTTGTTTTAAAGGCAAAATCAATTAATGGCATTTCTGCGGCTTCTGCTGCCAGAACCACATCGCCAGAAGTTGGAGAAAGAATGATTGCCGCAGGAGAGGCACATATAGCGGCCGCCGCACCACGACTGATACCAACGTTAACCATTACCGGGAATAAGGTCGCCATTAACAACACACCAAGCCCTGTCGCAGAGGAAACCGCAAGAGACATCAGGCAAGCGACAAAATAAGCTGCAATCATCAGCAAATAAGGCGAGTTAATATACTGCAATGGTTTGGAAGCCAGCTTTACAACCATATCATTGGCACCAATATGAGTCATGTACGCAGCAAATCCGCACAACATCATAATCATCATGCCAAGGTCGCCGCCACGACTCATCAGTAATATCTTAATATATTCAACGATATCAGTCGCTGAGTAACCAGTACTGGTGGCGCTGGACGGCAGTACTTTGTGGCCCATCAAAGCGCTAATAATCAATAACGCCAGACCGCCGACAAAGAGTACGCCAGTGGCGGAATACCCCTTAATAATGTAGCGGGCAACACCCACTATAACGATTACCCCAATCAGGAGTTCGATAAAAGTTAACATTGTTTCCCCTGTGTTCAAGTCACCAAAAATTTGAAAAGTAAAAAATCTTAATTGAAAGGGGAATATGCCTAATAAACGACAGGAGCTTGCTGATTAAAATCAATTTTCAGAAAATTAGATGTGTTTTCATTTGAGGTTTTATGTGCTGCCTAAGTCAATTAAATATTCTTAATGGCGGATTTAATGTTCTTCGTCTTTGTTGCTTAATTGATATGAAAATGATGGTTTTTTGTTTTATTGCACGTAAATAGTGGCGGGTGAGAGTATTCTTAGCTGGAGAAGTGACCAGGAAAAAGATATGCTTTTCCAGGTGGTATCAGCAGAAATATCCTGTTATATCCATCATAATATAAAAGTTGAATATTCTTATTGGTATTTGCTGTTTTATTTGAACACTTTGTTCAGGGTGATTATTACAAATTAATTCCTGAGCTTATTCATGGTAATAACGATCTTGATAATTGCAAAAAAATATCTGACTTATCTGATAATTGTAATTGCAACACAATTATCTCTTGTTCATCAAGTTATTGCCGGAAGTCATTCTGGCTGGTGGCAAACGTTAGGTAACAACGTAGCGGAAACCTGGCAACAACCTGAACATTACGATTTATACATTCCAGCGATCACCTGGCATGCACGTTTTGCTTACGATAAAGAAAAAACGGATCGTTATAACGAACGTCCTTGGGGTGGTGGCTATGGACAATCGCGTTGGGACGAAAAAGGTAACTGGCATGGCTTGTACATGATGGTCTTTAAAGATTCATGGAATGAATGGGAACCTATTGGCGGTTATGGCTGGGAAAGCACATGGCGTCCGTTTTCAGATGACAATGTCCATGTTGGATTGGGCTTTACCGCAGGTGTGACGATGCGGGATAACTGGAACTACATTCCACTCCCTGTGTTGTTACCTTTGGCGTCAATAGGCTATGGCCCTGCCACTTTTCAGATGACGTATATTCCCGGAACCTACAACAACGGTAATGTGTACTTTGCGTGGATGCGTTTTCAGTTCTGAAGTCCGATATACGACATGAATAAGATAAAAAAGTCTTAAAAAACAATAAATAAACTGATTTTACTGAAAAATAACGCGACATTTATCACTTTTTAGTAAAGTTAGACTGGACAAACCGTACCACAATTGGTGTACTGGTAACCGACACAGCATTTGTGTCTATTTTTCATGTAAAGGTAATTTTGATGTCTAAGATTAAAGGTAACGTTAAGTGGTTTAATGAATCCAAAGGATTCGGTTTCATTACTCCGGAAGATGGCAGCAAAGACGTGTTCGTACACTTCTCTGCAATCCAGACTAATGGTTTTAAAACTCTGGCTGAAGGTCAGCGCGTAGAGTTCGAAATCACTAACGGTGCCAAAGGCCCTTCCGCTGCAAACGTAATCGCGCTGTAAGCGAACGTCAGCAAGATTTCAAAACCCGCTTCTGAAGCGGGTTTTTTTTTGTCTTTAATTCGCGGTCGATGCAGAAAAAATCCAGAATGCCAGGGCGGTCATGGCAAACGATCCCAGCAGATTGACCAGCACATTTAACATCGCCCAACCAAAGCGCCCTTCCTGCAACAAAAACACGACCTCTGCAGAAAATGTAGAGAATGTTGTCAGGCCACCGCAAAAACCCGTAGTGATCAGCACCTTCCAAACTGGATCGATATTTGTCATGCGACTGAACCAGGCAAAGCCCATTCCGATGATGAATGCGCCAAGTAAATTTGCCGCCAGTGTTCCTAATGGAATTGCCTGATGCAGGGGGTTAAAGCGCATACTCAACATCCATCTCGCCACGCTACCTGTTCCACCGCCAATAAAAACTGCTAAAAGAAGTTGTAACACTGCAAAATCCTGCTATTTGATTTGTATAACTGATGAGTTTAACGCCGTTTATTCATCTTTGGCGAGTCTGATAAATCAGGCAGGAGGGATTATGCTGGTTGCCGCAGGGCAGTTTGCCGTTTCACCCGTATGGGAAAGGAACGCAGAAACATGTGTATCGTTGATGGAGCAGGCCGCCGAAAGCGATGTCTCTCTGCTAGTTTTGCCGGAGGCGTTGTTGGCTCGGGATGATCTTGATCCAGATTTGGCGGTGAAGTCCGCTCAACCTGTTGAAGGGGATTTTCTTGCACGGTTACTACGCGAGAGCAAACGTAACACGATGACTACTGTGCTGGCGATACATGTGCCTTCAGTTCCTGGCAGGGCGTTCAATATGCTGGTCGCGCTGCAAAGAGGAAAAATTATTGCCCGGTATGCCAAGTTGCATCTCTATGATGCTTTTGCCATCCAGGAATCACGCAATGTTGATGCAGGAAAATCACTACCACCATTACTGGATGTTGACGGGATGAAGGTTGGGCTGATGACGTGCTACGATTTACGCTTTCCTGAACTGGCGTTGGCCCATGCGTTGCAAGGAGCAGAAATATTGGTCCTGCCGGCAGCCTGGGTGCGTGGTGCGCTGAAAGAACATCACTGGTCCACACTGCTGGCGGCACGGGCGCTGGATACTACCTGTTACATGGTCGCTGCGGGGGAGTGTGGAACACGCAATATTGGGCAAAGCCGTATTATTGATCCTTTTGGCGTTACGCTTGCAGCCGCAGCAGAAATACCTGCATTGATTATTGCTGATATATCCGCTGAGCGCGTTCGCCAGGTCAGGGCACAATTGCCCGTTTTAGCCAACCGCCGATTTGCGCCACCGCAATTGTTGTGATGTTTTTTTAAACAATGCTTGATTCACCTTGTTACAGATTGCTATTGTGTGCGCGCGTCGAATGACCGTTAATATTCTCAGGGTTTATAGGCGTGATTTGTCGCCTGGTTTAAGTGAAGAAGGTATCTATGGGTGAGATTAGTATTACCAAGTTGCTGGTTGTTGCAGCACTGGTCGTCCTGTTGTTTGGTACGAAGAAGCTACGCACACTGGGCGGTGACCTCGGTGCTGCCATTAAAGGTTTCAAGAAAGCGATGAATGATGAAGACGCGGGTGCGAAGAAAGACGCAAACGGCGATCTTCCGGCAGAAAAATTAACTCATAAAGAGTAAAAGGTTGAGCAGGAAGCTCCCTTAATAAATCTGCAAATAAAAAACCCGCGATGAAATGCGGGTTTTTTTGATCACTAAATGTAAGTAATTGTTAGGCGGTAACCTGATCAGAATTACTTCACTTCAATACCTTTAGCCTGCAAATCTGCATGGTAAGAAGATCGCACAAAAGGCCCACAAGCAGCATGGGTGAAGCCCATCGCCAGTGCTTCAGCTTTCATCTCTTCAAATTCGTCCGGGCTAACGTAACGCTGAACCGGCAAGTGATGACGGCTTGGCTGTAAATATTGCCCCAGAGTCAACATGGTTACACCATGCCGACGCAGGTCACGCATCACTTCAATGATTTCTTCATTCGTTTCACCCAGACCTACCATCAAGCCAGACTTGGTTGGGATCTCAGGATGTGCTTCTTTAAAGCGCTCCAGCAGCTTCAGTGACCAGTTATAGTCAGCCCCTGGACGAACCTGGCGGTAGATACGTGGTACGTTCTCCAGGTTATGGTTGAATACGTCTGGTGGTGTTGCGGTGAGGATATCCAGCGCACGATCCATGCGACCACGGAAGTCAGGCACCAGCGTTTCAATTTTAATTGATGGGCTTTTTTCGCGGATAGCAGTAATGCAATCGGCAAAGTGTTGCGCACCGCCGTCACGCAGATCATCACGATCCACGGAAGTAATCACGACATAGCGTAGAGCCATATCTGCGATGGTTTGTGCCAGTTTCACAGGTTCATTGGCATCAGGAGCAACCGGGCGACCATGTGCTACGTCGCAGAAAGGGCAGCGGCGCGTACAAATCGCACCGAGGATCATAAATGTTGCTGTTCCGTGATTGAAACATTCCGCCAGGTTGGGGCAGGAAGCTTCCTCGCAGACAGAATGCAGGCCATTTTTGCGCATTGCGGCTTTGATGCCCTGGATACGGGTGGAGTCCGCTGGAAGTTTGATTTTCATCCATTCCGGCTTACGTAGCAGGGCTTCGCGCTCTGTTACCACGTTTTTAACCGGGATAAGGGCCATCTTATCGGCATCGCGGTATTTAACACCGCGTTCCATCACAATGGGTTTACTCATAGCGTGCGTGTTCCAGTTGCGAATATCGAGGGAAAACGTTTTAATTCAAACGATTGTTGTAATTATCAACTAATTTTGAATTAACGACTGGCAGTATATCATTGAAACTGCCTTTAAAGCAGCCTGACTGGTCGCTAAAATGTAAAATAGTTGTTGTTTTGTGCCATTTCAGCAGTGCTTACTGTTGAGAAAAAGTAACGTACTCGTAAGATGGATTATTCAGCAACGCTAAAATGTTTGCCAACAAGCGTGGGGAAATCGTATCGGTGGTCGCCTCACTTTGCCATTGCGCAACTTTTGCCATCTCCATGCCGGCATAGCCACATGGATTAATCCGCTGGAAAGGCTCGAGGTCCATATTGACGTTTAATGCTAACCCGTGAAATGAGCAGCCGCGGCGAATCCGTAATCCCAACGAACAAATTTTCTTTTCTCCTACATAGACGCCCGGAGCATCAGCACGTGGGTGAGCGTCAATTCCAAGTTCTGCAAGAGTATTAACCACAGTTTGCTCAAGTAAAGTCACCAGTTCACGCACGCCCAGTTTGCGACGTTTCAGGTTAAGCAGCACATACATCACCTGCTGTCCAGGGCCATGGTAGGTTACCTGGCCACCCCGATCGCTTTGAATCACTGGAATATCGCCCGGCATTAACACATGCTCTGCTTTTCCGGCCTGACCCTGAGTAAAAACAGGGTAATGCTCAACCAGCCAAATTTCGTCAGGTGTGTTTTCATCGCGGGTATCGGTGAATTCATGCATTGCCTGGGAAACCGGCTCATAGGGCTGTAGGCCGAGCTGGCGGACGAGAATTTTATCCTGATACAAAACGGCATCTCCGTGGAGAATGAGTAAAAGAGGGGAAAAAGTATATCACAGCGAGGAGAGGGGAGTTACCCGACCAGGGGCCGGGTAACGGAGATGCGAATTACAGAACCATGCGGACAATATCGATTTTGCCCAGCTCTTCATACAGTGTTTCAACCTGCTCGATATGAGTGGCGTTGATGGTGATAGATACCGAGTGGTAGTTGCCTTTGCTGCTTGGTTTTACCGTTGGGGTATAGTCACCTGGCGCATGGCGCTGTACCACTTCAACCACCTGATCAACCAGCTCAGGTAACGCCTGCCCCATTACTTTGTAGGTAAAAGGAGTAGGGAATTCAAGCAGTTCGTTAAGTTTGGTTTTCATGTCAGCTCCGGCGTAACGTAATTAAATAGCAACTCCCGCCTGAGCGGGAGTTTTACTGATGCTTAGTATATGGGGGCGGAAATCACACTTTCAAGTGTTCGATTTTTAACCAAACCAGTGATGGAACATTAACTTAATGTAATCAATGATCTTGCCGAAAAAGTTACCTTCCGGGATTTCCTGCAGAACAACCAGCGGACGTTGTTCGATTGTTTTACCGTCAAGCTGGAAGTTGATGGTGCCGACAACCTGGTTTTTCTGCAATGGTGCGTGCAACTCTGGCGTATTCAACACATAACTGGCTTTCAGGTCTTTCAGACGGCCACGAGGGATAGTCAAATACACATCTTTATCAACACCTAATGATGCGCGATCATTATCGCCAAACCATACCGGTTCAGACGCAAACTCTTTGCCGACTTTGAGCGGGTTAACTGTTTCAAAGAAACGAAAGCCCCATGTCAGCAACTTTTTGCTTTCTGCCTCACGGCCTTTAAATGTACGACCGCCCATTACCGCAGAGATTAAGCGCATCTGACCTTCGGTTGCGGATGCTACAAGGTTATATCCGGCCTGATTCGTGTGGCCTGTCTTGATACCATCCACATTCAGGCTGTTATCCCACAGCAGGCCGTTACGGTTCAACTGGCGAATACCGTTAAAGGTGAACTCTTTTTCTTTATAAATTGCGTATTCGTTGGGAACATCACGAATTAATGCCTGACCGATCAGCGCCATATCACGTGCTGAACTGTACTGACCTTCAGCATCGAGGCCGTGTACGGTTTCGAAGTGGGTATTTTTCAGCCCCAGAGCGTTCACATAACTGTTCATCAAGCCAACGAACGCATCCTGACTGCCCGCCGCGTAGTCTGCCATTGCCACACAGGCATCGTTACCTGATTGTAGGTTAATACCGCGGATTAATTGCGACACAGGCACTTGCATTCCAGGCTTCAGGAACATCAATGAAGAACCTTTAAATACCGGGTTACCCGTTGCCCAGGCATCATTGCCGATAGTCACCAGGTCAGTTTCTTTAAACTTACCGGCTTTCATTGCCTGACCGATGACATAGCTGGTCATCATTTTAGTCAGACTGGCGGGATCGCGGCGTGTATCGGCGTTCTGTTCTGCCAGAACTTTGCCAGAGTTATAGTCGATCAGGATCCAGGCTTCGGCATCGATTTGTGGTGCGCCTGGGATCATTGTTTTGATATTCAGGTCATCAGCGTGCGCGCCGGAAATAGCGGCTGTACACAGCGCGGTGGTGAGCGCGAGGCGCTGCATAAAACGAGCGGAGAAAGTGGTCTTCATGGTCAGAACTACGACATCCGTGGTGGAATTAATAAAAAGTGCCCTACTATAGCAAACGCTATACCGCCCGGCATCTGACTTTCCGCGTGACTTTGTTAACGTCGTTTACAGAAATTGACAGTTCAGATGCCAGATTTACGCTATTGCGCAACGGTGATAAAGGACTGTAATTGAGCTTCGGATTGCAGTCGCTGCTGCAGTGCGCTGGCTTCTGTTCTGTTAGCAAATGGTCCTAACTGAATGCGCCATACCGCGCCATTTTGTGTTACTCGCCCCGGCACGCCAAATTTCTGCGCTAACTGTTGCTGGTATTGTTGCGCACGGGACTGGTCGCTGACTGCACCAACCTGCACCATAAAACCACTGCTGGCAGCGGGAGTCGCGGCCTGCGGGGTGATCATCGCCGGGGTAGACGTTGGCGTAGTGTTAACGGGTTGTGGTGCAGGAGTTGGTGTTGGTTCGCTGCCTTCCAGTACACCCGGTGCTAACGTTGTGGGAGCACCAAGAAAACCACTGCTGGTAACAGGTGCTCCGAGTGAATTATCACTTTGCAACGTAGAGTTGCTAATCGGCAGGACATCACCTTGCGGTTGTACTGAGTCAGGCGTTGTAGTGCTGCTCATTCCCCCACTTAAATCCGGGCGGGGAGGCAGGACATAGGTTTGTTTTGCAACAGTGGTACAGGCCATACCCGGGCCAGACATTGAACCATCCTGCGCCACAATAATAGGATCAACACGGACTTTAGTGTTGTTCGAAGTATTGAGTCGATCTGCCGCTGCACGCGAAAGTGCAATGACGCGATCACTGCCAAAAGGCCCACGATCATTAATTCGCACTACAATCATGCGACCATTTGCCAGGTTAGTGATTCGCGCGTAGCTGGGAATCGGCAACGTGGGATGTGCGGCAGTGAGTTGTGTCGGATCAAACATTTCGCCGGAAGCGGTCAGATTGCTACCTGATTCTGTATCGTATATTGCCGCCAGACCGGCCTGACTAAAGCGTGAAGGGTCCTGAACGATTTTATAGCTCTTACCGTCGCGCTGATAATCCTGGTTAGCCGTCGCAATTGGTGATTCGAAACGAGGTTCCGCTCCGCTGATTTCAACGATCGGGCCATTACATACCGCTGGTTGCGGTACTGTCGTCTGTTGCTGACCATCATCGTTTGTACACGCCGCGAGCATTCCTGCCGCGATGCATATCCCGAGCCACTCCTTACGCATTGCGCACCCCTTATACGCTTTTCGACAACATTTTTCGGTGGGTATGGATCGACATAACAATCCCGAACCCGGCCATCAGCACGATGAGTGCTGAGCCTCCATAACTGACCAGCGGTAGCGGTACGCCAACAACTGGCAGAATACCGCTCACCATACCAATATTTACGAAGACATAAACGAACAATATCAACATTAAACCACCTGCCATTACACGACCAAAAGTAGTCTGTGCTCTGGCAGCAATCCATAATCCGCGCATAATCAGTAGAATATAGAGCGCAAGCAGAATTAAAATCCCCACTAATCCTAACTCTTCAGCCAGTACCGCGAAGATAAAGTCAGTGTGGCGTTCGGGTAAAAATTCAAGCTGTGACTGAGTGCCGTGCAGCCAGCCCTTCCCGCGTAATCCGCCTGAGCCAATAGCAATTTTAGACTGAATAATGTGATAACCAGCACCCAATGGATCGGATTCCGGGTCGAGCAGCATCATTACACGCTGTCGCTGATAATCATGCATCAGGAAGAACCACAAAATCGGAATAAATGCCGCGACCAGCACGATAGCAACACCAATCAACCGCCAACTCAGGCCGGAAAGGAAAAGCACAAACAGACCAGAAAGGGCGACGAGGATTGACGTTCCCAGGTCCGGTTGCGCAGCTACCAGCAACGTTGGCATAAAAATAAGTACCAGCGCGATAGCTGTATTTTTCAAGGAGGGAGGACAGACATCACGGTTAATAAAACGCGCTACCATCAACGGTACAGCAATTTTAGCAATCTCCGATGGCTGAAAACGAACGATACCAAGATCCAGCCAGCGCTGGGCACCTTTAGAAATTGCGCCAAAGGCATCTACTGCCACCAGCAAAATAATACAGATGATATAGAGATAGGGGGCCCAGCCTTCATAGACGCGCGGTGGAATTTGTGCCATCACGACCATAATCACCAGCCCGATCGCAATCTGGCCGATTTTACGTTCCATCATGCCGATATCCTGGCCGCTGGCGCTCCAGATAACCAGTGCGCTGTATACCAATAAGGCCAGTAAAATGAGCAACATTGTGGGATCAAGATGGACTTTATCCCAGAATGTTTTTTTATTCGGATTATCCGTCATGGTCATTGATCCTCCGCCGCTGCCACTGCCGGATTCTCCGCAGGCAGAACGGTGTTGTTATCACCGAGCATAATGTGATCAAGAATTTGTCGCATTAGTGTACCAACCGCCGGACCAGCACCGCCGTTTTCCAGAATCATGGCAACCGCGACTTGTGGGTTATTGTACGGTGCGAATGCGGTCATCAATTTATGGTCGCGTAGTCGCTCAGCAATTTTATGTGCGTTATAGGTTTCATTTGCTTTCAGGCCAAAGACCTGGGCCGTACCGGATTTTGCGGCAATTTTATATGGCGCACTGGCAAAGTATTTATGTGCTGTGCCATTGGCACGGTTAGCCACACCATACATACCGTCTTTCGCCAGTTCCCAGTAACCAGAGTGAATATCACCCACTGGTGGTTCATGTGGTTGCACCCAGGGCACTTTTTTACCATTTTCAGCAGTGCTCATTAACAGGTGTGGAACCTTCACAATGCCATCATTAATCAGGATCATCAGCGCCTTACTCATCTGAATAGGTGTTGCTGTCCAGTAACCCTGACCGATGCCTACAGGAATGGTATCGCCCTGATACCACGGTTTTTTAAAGCGTTTTTGTTTCCATTCGCGCGTCGGCATATTACCGGAACGCTCTTCTGCAAGGTCGATACCTGTATACTCACCGTAACCAAATTTGGTCATCCATTCGGAAAGGCGGTCAATACCCATGTCGTAGGCGACCTGGTAGAAGAAGGTATCCGCTGACTCTTCCAGTGATTTGGTGACGTTAAGATGACCATGCCCCCATTTTTTCCAGTCGCGGTAGCGTTTTTCAGAACCTGGTAGCTGCCACCAGCCTGGGTCGAACAAACTGGTGTTGCGGGTGATTACCCCTGCACTTAAGGCAGAAACAGCAACATACGGTTTAACCGTAGACGCTGGTGGATAAACGCCTTGCGTGGCACGGTTAACCAACGGGGTATTAGGATCGTTCAACAAAGCGGAATACTCTTTGCTGGAGATACCATCGACAAACAGGTTAGGGTCGTAGCTCGGTGTTGAGACCAGAGCCAGAACCCCACCGGTGCGGGGATCCGTAACGACCACCGCAGCACGGCTTCCTGCCAGTAACGTCTCAATATACTGTTGCAGTTTCAGATCAAGCGTCAGGTAAATATCATGACCAGCCTGTGGCGGTACTTCTTTAAGCTGACGAATTACCCGGCCTCGGTTATTAACTTCGACCTCTTCATAACCTGTCTGACCATGTAATACGTCTTCGTAATAACGTTCAATGCCGAGCTTGCCGATATCGTGTGTCGCGGCATAATTAGCCAGTTTGTTGTCATTATTTAACCGTTCGACGTCTTTATCGTTAATTTTTGCCACATAACCGATGACATGGGTTAACGCCGAACCATAGGGATAGTAGCGGCGTTTATAGCCTTTAACTTCCACCCCAGGAAAACGGTACTGATTCACCGCAAATCTCGCCACCTGAACTTCGGTCAGGTTGGTTTTAACCGGAATTGATGTAAAGCGGTGGGAACGAGCACGCTCTTTTCTAAATGCGGCGATATCGTCATCAGTCAGATCAACGACACTACGCAAGGCATCCAGCGTTTGCTGCACGTTCTCGACTTTCTCCGGCATCATTTCAATCTGGTAAATGGTGCGGTTGAGTGCGAGAGGAATGCCATTGCGGTCGTAGATAATGCCGCGACTGGGGGCAATGGGCACCAGCTTTATACGGTTTTCGTTGGAACGAGTTTGATAGTCAGTAAAACGGACGATTTGCAGATTATATAAGTTGGCAATCAGCACGCCAGTCAGCAGCAATATGCCTAAAAAAGCGACCAGCGCCCGACGTACAAAGAGGGCGGACTCTGCCGTATAGTCGCGAAAAGAGTTCTGTAGTTTCATCCGCAGCGTTTTCTACTCAAGGCTCTATGATCACTCTCGGTGATAAGGGTGATTAGTGGTGATGCTCCACGCCCGATACAGACTCTCTGCAACCAACACACGTACCAACGGATGTGGGAGCGTTAATGCAGAGAGTGACCAGCTTTGTTCTGCAGCTGCTTTACAAGCGGGAGATAATCCCTCTGGCCCGCCAATTAACAGACTGACATCGCGTCCGTCCAACTTCCAGCGTTCCAGTTCGGCTGCCAGTTGCGGCGTATCCCAGGGCTTCCCTGGGATATCCAATGTAACAATCCGATTTTTGCCTGCGGCAGCCAGCATCTGCTCACCTTCTTTCTCGAGAATGCGCTTGATATCTGCGTTCTTGCCGCGCTTGCCCGCTGGAATTTCTACCAGCTCAAAAGGCATATCTTTAGGAAAACGCCGCAGGTACTCGGTAAACCCCGTCTCAACCCAGGCGGGCATTTTTGTACCAACAGCGACAAGTTGCAGCTTCACGCATTAGCTCCAGAGTTTTTCCAGTTCATACAGGCGGCGACTCTCTTCCTGCATCACATGGACAATCACATCACCGAGGTCAACGACAATCCAGTCTGCGCTGTTTTCACCTTCAACACCAAGCGGCAGCAAACCTGCGGCGCGAGACTCTTGTACTACGTGGTCAGCAATTGACATCACATGGCGACTGGAGGTGCCAGTGCAGATAATCATGCAATCGGTGATGCTGGATTTACCCTGAACGTCTAAGGTGATGATGTCCTGACCTTTAAGATCATCAATTTTGTCGATAACAAAATCCTGGAGTGCTTTACCCTGCAAGTTTTCCCCCTGGGTGATTAACAATAGCTAAAATGGTCTGTCAGTATACCTGAACCAGAGGCGATTTCGGGACAATTGTCGCCGAATCGGCTGTCGAAAGTGGGCTATCATCCCACCCCGCGCCATAGAATGCATCGCCATTTTTGTAAAACAATTTCTACAACGCTCTGCATAGCGGAAAAAGTCTGGCTGCGGAGAATATCAGGCTGCATGGGGGTGTCAATGGCGGAAATGTTCCGCCTGGTAAAAAAGAGAAATTTACCGATAGAGGCCGTGCTGATTAATGTACTCCAGCACTGATTCTGGCACTAAATCTTCGCAGGATTCTCCTTTCATCAGCCTCTCACGAATAAGTGATGCAGAGATATTAAGCCATGGAGTTTCAGCAAGATAAATTTTGCCTGCCGGTGATGAGTGCAAATTTTCCGGGTTATAGGTCATATGCCGCTCCAGCCATTGTTGGTATTTTGGTGAGGCCATTTCCATAGAGTACCCAGGACGGCGGCAGACAATTAAATGAGCGTTGTCGAGAATGCTCTCGTAATCATGCCATGTTGGAAGTGTTAGCAGAGAATCCTGACCAATGATGAACGCCAGTGGAGCATCCGCACCTTGTTCTTCGCGCCACGCTTTGAGTGTTTCAGCAGTGTACGAAGGGGTATTGCGTAACAATTCCCGCTCGTCCAGGGTAAAAAGAGGCTTGTCAGAAATCGCCAGAGCGAGCATCTCTTTACGCTGCACAGAAGTTGCTTCAGGTTGTGGGCGATGCGGGGGGACATTGTTGGGCATGATAATCACCCGTGATAGGGCAATCAAATTTGCCAGCGTTTCTACGGGAATAAGATGACCATAATGCACCGGATCGAAGGTGCCACCAAACAACGCCTGTAAAGATTTCATTTTTTAACCATCAATGAATACATCAGCCAGCGCTTTATGACAAAGCAGCAAAGAAAGTCCTTCCAGCTCTGCCCATACTGACTGACCATAATCTTGTTTGAGAGTAATTTCTGTCCGTGTAAGTAATTGAACAGCCTGGCGTAACTGTGCCTGACTCAGGCGATTTAACGCCTCGCCCATCATGCCCCGGCGGTTCTGCCAAACGCGATGTTTATCAAACAACGCACGCAGTGGCGTATGGGCAGACTGGCGTTTCAGGTTAACCAGTAACAACAGTTCTCGTTGTAATGTGCGCAACAAAATAACCGGCTCGCTACCTTCCAGACGCAGTTGCTGAAGAATATGCAGCGCGCGCTTACTTTTGCCCATCAACAAAGCATCAACCCAATGAAAAGGGGTGAAATGCGCGGCATCATTCACCGCCTGTTCAACGCGCGGCAAGGTCAGTTTGCCGTCCGGCCAGAGCAGCGATAAACGCTCCAGAGCCTGGGCCAGCGCCAGCAGGTTACCTTCATAACAGTAGCAGAGCACCTGATTTGCAGCGTCATCCAGTTCTAAGTTGAGCTGTTTTGCACGCGCAGCAACCCAGCGGGGAAGCTGAGCCTGCTCCGGCGTCTGACAGGTCACCTGCACGCTGCGATTCGCAAGAGCAGTAAACCAGGCGGCATTTTCTTGCGCTTTGCTTAATTTATTACCGCGGACGATCAACAGCAGGTCGTCATGCAGAAGTCCGGTGAGTGTGAGAAGTTGTTCATTGATCGCCGCATTCGGTCCGTTTTCTGGTAACAACAGCAATAGCGTTTGTCGACTGGCAAACAGACTCATGGCCTGGCATAACGAAAAGACCGCATTCCAGTCAGTGTTGGGATCAATGGAAAAAGTGTGGTGTTCTTCGAATCCTTGTGCCGCAGCGACCTGACGAATAGCGTCCTGGCTTTCCTGCAATAACAGAGGATCGTTACCAAGTAAAAGATACGCCGCGCGCAGCCCTTCATTGAGCTGCGCGCGGAGTTGTTCTGGGTACAACCGAATCATCAGTTACCCAGCGTGGTGGAGACGCGTGCAGGTGTTGCCGGGGTATCCGTTGTGGTCGACGTCTGTTCTTCATCGGAACGAATATCCGCAGCACGGATGCTTGGCAGCTTACGAATCAGCTGTTCGGCAGCACGGTCGTACATCTCTTTTACGATCATGTCTTGTTCGTTATCTTTCGCTAACGCCATTTGCGGGTTATCAAAGAACGAACGGAAGACCTTGGCGCTAATCGGGTAGATGTCACGGCCGGGGATCAACACGGTCGCATTGACCGTCATGATCATCTGATACTCTGCTGTTTGACCGTTACGGAATACCGATGCGGTATCTTTCGCGATGCTCACTTTACCCAAACGCAGGGATGGAACGTCCTTACGAGTGGTTTCTTTATTAAGCAACTCGACACCGTTCAGACGTAACTGGTTACGTACCGCACGACTTAACGGCCCGTTCGGGTCGCCAGAGTCCAGGATCATGACCTTCATAGTGGAAGGAACCTGCGTAGTATCACGCAGATGCCAGCCACACCCGGCGGTGATTAACACCGCCAGAGATAACAACAATGTTGCCAGATATCGCACGCTTCCTCCCGCGCTTAGCCAACGACCAGATTGAGGAGTTTACCCGGTACGTAAATCACTTTACGCACGGTAACGCCATCAAGATATTTTGCTACCAGATGTTCCTGGCCAGCACGTTCGCGAACCTGTTCTTCCGTTGCGTCCACCGGAACAGTGATTTTGGCACGGACTTTACCGTTAACCTGCACCACCACCAGAGTGGAATCTTCTACCATCGCTTTCTCGTCTGCAACCGGCCACGGCGCGTTGTCGATATCGCCTTCGCCTTTCAGCTCCTGCCACAGCGTGAAGCAGATGTGCGGGGTGAACGGGTTAAGCATACGGACTACCGCCAGCAGTGCTTCCTGCATCAGGGCGCGATCCTGCTCGCCATCGGTCGGTGCTTTCGCCAGTTTGTTCATCAGCTCCATAATTGCCGCAATCGCGGTGTTGAAGGTCTGACGACGGCCGATATCATCGGTCACTTTAGCGATAGTTTTATGAACATCGCGACGCAGTGCTTTCTGATCTTCAGTCAACGCGTCGACGTTCAGTGCTGCAACATCACCTTTTGCAGTGTGCTCGTAAACCAGTTTCCAGACACGTTTCAGGAAGCGGTTAGCCCCTTCCACGCCAGACTCCTGCCATTCGAGAGTCATATCCGCCGGAGAAGCAAACATCATAAACAGACGAACGGTGTCCGCGCCGTAACGTTCAACCATCACCTGTGGGTCGATACCGTTGTTCTTCGACTTGGACATTTTGCTCATGCCGGTATAAACCAGTTCATGGCCTGCCGCGTCTTTCGCTTTCACGATACGGCCTTTCTCGTCACGTTCAACGATAGCATCAACTGGGGAAACCCAGTTACGCTCGCCGTTTTCGCCAACATAGTAGAAGGCATCCGCCAGCACCATACCCTGACACAGCAACTGTTTTGCTGGTTCGTCAGAGTTCACCATGCCTGCATCACGCATCAGTTTATGGAAGAAGCGGAAGTAGAGCAGGTGCATAATGGCGTGTTCGATACCACCAATGTAGATATCCACCGGCAGCCAGTAGTTGGCCGCTTCGGAATCCAGCATACCTTCTTTGTACTCAGGGCAAGTGTAGCGCGCATAGTACCAGGAGGACTCCATAAAGGTGTCGAAAGTATCGGTTTCACGCAGCGCAGGCATACCGTTAACGGTGGTTTTCGCCCACTCAGGATCAGCTTTGATTGGGCTGGTAATGCCGTCCATCACCACATCTTCTGGCAGGATCACCGGCAGCTGGTCGTCCGGGGTAGGCATTACAGTACCGTCTTCCAGCGTCACCATCGGAATTGGCGCGCCCCAGTAACGTTGACGGGAAACACCCCAGTCGCGCAGGCGGTAGTTCACTTTACGCTCGCCAACACCCATCGCAGTCAGTTTATCGGCGATGGCGTTGAAGGCTGCTTCATGATCAAGGCCGTTGAACTCGCCAGAGTTGAACAGCACGCCTTTTTCGGTCAGGGCTTGCTGAGAAAGATCTGGCTCAGAGCCGTCAGCTGCCAGGATAACCGGCTTAATGTTCAGGCCGTATTTAGAGGCAAACTCGTAGTCGCGCTGGTCGTGACCCGGAACCGCCATGACTGCGCCGGTGCCGTATTCCATCAATACGAAGTTTGCTGCCCAAACCGGAATTTCTTCGCCCGTTAATGGATGAACCGCTTTAAAGCCAGTATCGACGCCTTTTTTCTCCATCGTTGCCATTTCAGCTTCTGCAACTTTGGTGTTACGGCATTCGTCAATAAAGGCCGCCAGTTCAGGATTATTTTCCGCCGCTTTTTGTGCCAGCGGATGACCTGCCGCTACCGCCAGGTAGGTACAACCCATAAAGGTGTCCGGGCGGGTAGTGTAAACAGTCAGCGTGTTGTCATAGTCGTTAACGTTGAAGGTGATTTCTACGCCTTCAGAACGACCGATCCAGTTACGCTGCATGGTTTTAACGGTGTCTGGCCAGTGATCCAGTTTATCCAGATCGTTGAGCAGCTCGTCAGCGTAAGCGGTGATTTTGATAAACCACTGCGGGATCTCTTTACGCTCAACTTTGGTATCGCAGCGCCAGCAGCAGCCGTCGATAACCTGTTCGTTCGCCAGTACGGTCTGGTCGTTCGGGCACCAGTTGACCGCAGAAGTCTTCTTATATACCAGGCCTTTTTTATACAGCTCGGTGAAGAATTTCTGTTCCCAACGGTAGTATTCCGGCGTACAGGTTGCCAGCTCGCGGCTCCAGTCATAACCAAAGCCCAGCATTTTGAGCTGGTTTTTCATGTACGCGATGTTGTCGTACGTCCACGGTGCTGGCGCGGTGTTATTTTTCACCGCTGCGCCTTCCGCAGGCAGACCAAACGCGTCCCAGCCGATCGGCTGCAGAACGTTTTTGCCCAGCATGCGCTGGTAACGGGCGATCACGTCACCGATGGTGTAGTTACGTACGTGGCCCATGTGTAGTCGACCAGAAGGATAGGGAAGCATAGACAGGCAGTAATACTTCTCTTTGCTCTCGTCTTCTGTTACTTCAAATGTGCGCTTCTCATCCCAGTGAAGCTGTACTTTGGATTCTATCTCTTCCGGGCGGTATTGCTCTTGCATGGCAGCCAGTGGTCCTGTTTTCAATACGGCTACAAATGTAGCGCTGAGGTGGTTTTTCAGATCCGCATAGCATAGCCCAAACGTCCGCGTCAAAACAGCCTTTCACGCACTCGACGTTGAAATGATGCCCGGATTATTCATACATTAATTTACAGAGTTTGTGGGCGTAATAGCAAAGCAAGGAACAAAGAACGTCTATTATTATAGTCAGTTAACGACCCGGGAGATGAAACGATGAACAAGGTTGCTCAATATTACCGTGAACTGGTCGCGTCACTGAGCGAACGCCTGCGTAATGGCGAACGTGATATCGACGCACTGGTGGAACAGGCGCGCGAGCGCGTAATAAAAACAGGGGAGTTAACGCGAACCGAGGTTGATGAGCTGACGCGAGCAGTCAGACGTGACCTGGAAGAGTTCGCCATGAGCTATGAAGAGAGCCTGAAAGAAGAATCTGACAGCGTCTTTATGCGGGTGATTAAAGAAAGCCTCTGGCAGGAACTGGCGGACATTACCGATAAAACGCAACTTGAGTGGCGCGAAGTTTTCCAGGATCTCAATCATCACGGGGTTTATCACAGCGGGGAAGTCGTAGGTCTGGGGAATCTGGTCTGCGAGAAATGTCACTTCCATCTCCCGATTTACACGCCGGAAGTATTGACGTTATGCCCTAAATGCGGGCATGACCAGTTCCAGAGACGCCCGTTCGAGCCTTAATAGTCTGATTTCGCACGCCAATAACGAAAATTTGGGCCGAATAAAATTCCCCGGCCCTTGTTTTTATCTCTACAGTAAATCTTCAATCTCACGGATTTTTTGACTGACATCCCTGGTACCGGATGACTGAACTTTACGATACAGGTCGAGAGCCTGTCGGAGATCGACAGGTCTTCCTTCTCCGTAATGATACATAATGGCAAGGTTATACCAGGCAGTGGCGTTATCGCATTCAGCGGCTTTCGTAAACCATTCAAAGGCGGCCTGATAATTCTTCTCAACGCTTTGACCGTGTTTATACATATAGCCGATGTTAACGTAAGCGTCGACGCTTTCCTGAGCGGCAGCCTTCAGATACCAGTACATTGCTTGCTTATAGTCCTGGTCAACCCCTTCGCCAACGTTATAATCCCACGCAATTTGAAATTGAGCGTGCCGATTACCTTGCTGTGCGCTTTTTAAATACCAGAATGCGGCAAGAGCTTTGTTTTGGGCAACACCTTTACCGTCTTCATAAAGATCGGCCAGATTGTCTTGTGCGTAACTATGGCCTTGTAATGCAGCTTGTTTGTACCAGAACAATGCCTGCGCATAATCTTGTGTGACTCCGTTGCCATTTCTGTACATCCACCCAAGATTATTTTGCGCATAAGACATTCCGCTCTCCGCGGCTATCTGATACCAGGCAACCGCTTCTTTATAGTTGGGGTTTTCTCCACGATCCAGTATCCATCCAAGGGTGTTGGAAGCGAAAGTATGTTCTTGCAGTGCGGCTTTCTCCAGCCAAAAGATGGCTTGCTCGTCATCTTTATGGCGACTTTTATCCTCGGAGTATTTCCGCCCTAAGGAATATTGTGCTTCACAATGGCCTTGCTCAGCGGCCAGCTTCAGCCAGTAAAAGGCCTTTTCGTCGTCCGGAGAGTCAACTGCGCTATCGCGATTATAATAAAACCCAACAATATATTGTGCTTCACTATCTCCTTTTTCAGCACGTTCGATAATCTCATCTATTGATAAATTATCGCAGCAACTTGATGTAAAAATCATTATCATTTCCTTATGGTTACGGAGAAAATATATTATATTTTTATGTATTCCATTTTTGCGCAAGTCTTATTTTATGCGTATTATGTCGCGTCAGAAAAGTATAAATAAATGAGCCTCGCAATGTAGTTTATATTCATTAAATGAATATTTAAGGATGGATTATATGGACATGGAATCGCAAAAAATATTGTTTGCACTTTCCACTCCGATGGAAATACGCAATGAATGCTGTTTACCTTCGCATTCATCGCCCAAAATGTATTTAGGTACACGCTTTTTTGACCTTTCTTCCTCCTGGGGAATTGATGACCGTGATGACCTGCTGCGCACAATTCACCGAATGATCGATAACGGTCATGCTGCGCGGTTGGCTGGTTTTTATCACCGCTGGTTTCGTTATTCACCATGTGAATGGCGTAACTATACCAGTGAGTTAAATGAGTCAGGCCAGGCTTACGCGCAGTTTGTCGCCAGCACTGCCGAATGTTGTGGCGAAGGCGGTATAAAAGCCTGGGATTATGTCCGTATGGGTTTTTTAAGCCGGATGGGCGTACTTAATAACTGGCTCAGCGAAGAAGAAAGCCTGTGGATCCAGTCGCGTATTCACCTGCGAGCAATAAACTATTACGCCAACTGGCGGCAATATTTCGCAGCATATATTTTTGGGCGACAATACTGGCAGTCTCCCGAGGATGATAATCTGCCTTTATTACGTGAATTCTTAGCGCGTAAAGAATACGACGATTCCGGCAATGATATGTTTTATCAATTATTTGCCAGTGACGATGCATATTACGTGACCTTACCCTGGCAACCACTGGCTGACTACCCCACATGCCCGGAAACGCTTAAGGATATGAGCGACCTATGAAAAATTGCTGGAATATCCTCGGCATAGAGGAAACGACTGACGTCGATATTATCCGCCGCGCTTATCTGGCGCTGTTACCGTCCTTTCATCCAGAAACCGATCCGCAGGGTTTTAAACAACTTCGTCAGGCGTATGAGGACGCGCTACGGATTGCGCAGTCGCCTGCTAAATCTGTTTGGCAACCAGAAGAACATGAAGTTGCAGAACATGAAATTCTGCTCGCCTTCCGTGCGTTACTCTCCTCTGATAGCGAACGTTTTCTGCCCTCTGCTTGGCAGCGATTCATTCAGCAATTAAATTATTGCTCGATGGAAGAGATTGATGAATTACGCTGGCCGCTGTGCACAATAGCTATGAACACTGTCCATTTATCCTTCGAGTGCGTGGTGTTATTAGCAGAAAGATTGCGGTGGTTGCAGGAGGAAAGTACTGGGGAAATAGACGAAGAAGAGCTGGAGTCCTTTTTATATGCTATTGCGAAGGGAAATGTTTTTAACTTCCAGACCATTCTGCATCTGCCCGTCGCCATGCAAAATGACACCATTGATTTTTACCAAATGTTCGCGCGGATTTGGTCGTCGCATCCAGAATGGCTGACATTGTATTTATCGCAACATCGTGCGGTAATTATCCCCGATGATGTAAAACTGCACAGAAATTTACTGTGCTGGTATAGCGCAGTCCGTCTGGGAATACCCGAACTCCTGGACTACGCCCGGTCATGGCGGGAAACTGAACCTGATAATGAAGATGCGCGTTATTATGAATACGCGCAACGCGTCTATTGTGGAGAAGGCGAAAGCTTGCTGGCAGAACTTTGTGACTTCTGGCGCGAGTCTCCCTCGACCCAGGCAGATGTATTAATGTTGCAATGGTGCCGTCAGCATCGGGTCGATTATTACCCGTTAGTCGTGATGATGATTGAAGCGCGTGATCTGGTTAACGATCAGGGAAAACCGCTACTTTATGTCCCTGGTGACAGCGCTCGTACGCGTTTTCATTTATACGAAATACTCAGTGATGAAAAACTCTCTGCGCTGGGGCGTTCTCTGGTTGAGATGGTTTTGCACAAAGGGCGTAAGCCGCGAATCTCACTCACGCGTGATACACAGCATCCCTTATGGCCATTATATTTAGTTGCTAAACAATTAGTGCAGGCCAGCCAACCTACAGAAGAATCATTAATGCCGATCGTCGCCCGCCTTGATGCAGAAGATCGTTGTCCTCTGGAAGCATTAATAATTCGACGATTATTAATTCAGTCGGCGAATTTTGCCGGGCAACAAACCGTCGAGCCGGAGCCGCAACCGCAGCCAATGCCCGTTGACGATGGTGGGCCGGGCTGTCTGGGCATCATTAAAATTATTTTCTATATTTTTATCTTTGCTGGTTTGATAGGGAAAATACTCCATCTGTTCGGGTGAAAGTCGACGTTAATGTGCGGGAAGCTCAGCAAGTAATCTTTCCGCATTTTTATAATGTTGCTCTGCCGCCAGTTTTAACCATTTGCGAGCTTCATAATTGTTGGTGCTAATGCCCGTACCGTTTCTGTAGATCAAACCCAACGTGTATTGTGCATGAACATGCCCTTGTTCAGCTGCTTCCTTATACCAGAGAATTGCTTTACGGGTATCGGGATTGACTCCCAAACCTTTCAGGTAGATCCATCCTAGTTTACTTTGCGCTCGTGGATTTTCCTGTTCCGCTGATTGCTCATACCAGTACCTCGCCTGTGTATAATCCAGCGGTTTACCGCCGCTACCATGAAGATAAAATTCGCCAAGGAGATATTGCGACGTTGAGTGACCATGAATCGCGGAAAGCTCCGTTGCTGCCGTGGTGAATGGAAGGTTGCCCGGTGAGCTTAAATAATCAAAGACATAATTCGCCATGGTTTTATCACGCAATGTCGTTTTCTTGGGTTGGCTAATACAGGTAATTGCCGCAACTATAAATATTGCGAATATATAAATTAATTTTTTATTCATGTATGAATACTTTGATTTTCTTTTATTTTGAAAACGTCAAGTTTATACTCATCGATAATAAAAAAGTAGTCAGTTAATGTACTTAAAGGATTGTGAATAAATGGATAAGGAAGAACAACGCCTTCTATTCGCGCTTTCTACGCCAATGGAAATTCTTAATCAGGGATGCAAGCCTGCACATGACTCGCCAAAAATGTATACCGGAATAAAAGAATTTGATCTGTCATCATCCTGGGGAATAAATAATCGTGATGATTTAATTCAGACTATTTACCAAATGACCGATGATGGTCACGCAAATGATTTAGCTGGGTTATATCTGGCATGGCATCGATCTTCACCTGAAGAGTGGAAAGCATTAATTGCTGGTGGCTCTGATAGAGGGCTGATTTATACCCAATTTGTTGCGCAAACCGCTATGTGTTGTGGGGAAGGGGGAATCAAAGCCTGGGATTATGTTCGAATGGGGTTTCTGTCACGGGTCGGTGTGCTCAACAATTGGCTGACGGAAGAAGAGAGTTTATGGCTGCAATCGCGCGTTTATGTACGAGCTCACCATTACTATCACAGCTGGATTCACTATTTTTCCGCTTATTCGTTAGGACGTCTCTACTGGCAATCTTCTCAGTGTGAAGACAACGCTTCGCTACGCGAGGCGCTGACCCTGTACAAATACGATAGCGCAGGGAGTCGGATGTTCGAAGAGTTGGCTGCGGGAAGCGATCGTTTCTATGCCACGCTTCCCTGGCGGCCATTAACTGCCCAGCTTGAATGCCCGGCAACGCTTAAGGATGTGAGCGACCTATGAAAACATGTTGGCAAATCCTCGAAATCGAAAGCACGACGCAAATAGACATTATCCGCCAGGCTTATCTTGCTCGCTTACCGTTGTGTCATCCCGAAACCGATCCGCAGGGGTTTAAAGCTTTACGCCAGGCCTATGAAGAGGCGCTGCGACTGGCGGTAAATCCTGTCGAGGAAGCAGATGATGAAGAAAAAGATGCCGCCGCTGAACATGAAATACTACGTGCATTCAGGGTATTACTGGATTCTGAAAGTGATCGTTTTCAGCCCTCCGCCTGGCAGAAATTTATTCAGCAATTAAATACCTGGAACATGGAGGTTGTCGATCAATTACGCTGGCCGCTGTGTGCAATCGCTATAGAAGCGCGATATCTTTCATTAAATTGTGCTTCTTTGCTGGCAGAGCGTTTGAACTGGCATTCGTTTAATGACAGCGAAGGAATGGATGAGGAAGAAAGGGAGGCTTTTCTTGAGGCCATTCAGGCTGGTGATTGTTTCGATTTCCTTAGCCTTCTGGAATATCCCGTCGCGTTGCAGAACCAGACTGTTGAGTATTACTTCGCGCTGGAACGCTGCTGCCGTTACCATCCTGACTATGTCACTGTGTTTATGGCAATGGAAGGTCCGTGGTTCATTCCTGATGATGTCAAGTTACATCGCAAACTGTTGCGCTGGTACAGCTCGGTGAAAACAGGTATGGCGGAACTTATTCCTGTTGCCCAACAGTGGCAAGCAGAAAATCCAGAAAGCGAAGATGCCCGTTATTACCAGTGTGCGCAACGGTTGTACTGTGGCGAGGGGGAAAGCCTGCTTGCCGATCTCTGCGCATACCGGGAGAGTTACCCATCTACACAAGCTGATAATTTGTTGTTGCAGTGGAGCAAGCGTCATTGCCCGGATTACTTCGCGCTGTTAGTGATGGTTATCGAAGCGCGAAGCATGGTTGATGCGCAAGGCAAGCCGCTGAAATATGTTCCTGGTGAGAGCGCCCGGACGAGTCTGTTATGGGCGGAAATTTTACATAACGGAAAATTATCGCCGTTAGGTCAATCGTTTATTGAGTCGTTATTCTTCAAGCGCAAAGCATGGGCATGGTGGAAATCGAGAGTCGGTAGCGAGACAGAACAAGATTCACCGTTACTGGATTTGTATCGTGTAGCGGAACAGGTTGTGCTGGAAGCGTTCCCGAAACAAGAGATGCTGGCCCGTCTTAATACAAGGCTGGAAGGTGGAGATGCTCATCCATTAGAGGCCATTATCACGCGGATGCTGTTGACGAAAGTGAAACTCGAGCCGGAGGATGAAGATGTCGATGAGCCAACACCTGAAAACCACGAAGAAAAAAATGATGAGGATGAAAAACCACAGAGCATTACCAGCATTATCAAAATCAGCTTAACGGTGCTGGTGATAGGTTATGCTCTCGGAAAAATCGCGATGTTGTTTAGCTGAGGATGTGTTTTTTGCGCCGATGCCGGATGCAGCGTTTATGCCGCATCCGGCAGCCGTGTTTAAGGGATCTCAATAGCCAAATAATCGCTCGCCCGTCGCCGAACTTCATCGACGCGGGCCATATCGTTTGACTGCAACGCCGCATCAAAATCGGTGATCACCCGGCCGATCTCTTCTCGCTCGTCACCCAGCGCCCGCGCCCACAACTCTTCCAGTTTGGCCTTAAAGGTGCGGTTGATGAGCATATCGCGCGGATAAATTTTCAATGCGGATAACCGCGTCCGACTCTCTTCAATCTGCTGTGCGCTCAATGTTACAGGACTGTGGTTAATGACTCTGGACTTAACGCTGCCGTCTTCCAGAAGCACGTCAACTTCAAGCAACCCGTTGATATCATAACTAAAGCGAATATCAATCGACTGATAAGCCCCGGTTTTCTTCAACGGCACATCGAAGGATTCTACCAGAATGTTATTTTTAACTTTGTGGTTTTCTCCCTGATAGACGTTAACCGTAATTGAATCCTGTTCCGGGTGCATGGTCGAGTAAGTTTCTACACGCGACACCGGTACAGTGGTGTTTCGTTCAATAATCGGTGAGAAAATGCCGGAAACGCCCTGGCGGTTAACTTCAACACCTAAGGAGTAGGGGCAAATATCGGTGAGGATCACTTCTTCAATGTCTTCGCTGCGTAAGCGGCAGGCGGCCTGGATCGCTGCGCCCAGCGCGACAATAGTACTCGGGTCGTAACTTTGATACGGTAATTTGCCAAACAGACGCACGGCGATTCGCTGCACCAGCGGCATTTGTGATGCGCCGCCAACCAGCACCAGACTGTCGATTTGACTTGGCTTCAGACGTGCATCGCGCAACGCCTGTTCAATCGGCACTCGCAAGCGATTGAGCAGCGGCAACCACAAATCTTCCAGTTCGTTCTCGTAAAATTCGCACTCACGCGTTTCTTCCTGATACTGCCAGCTAATTTGCAGCGGTAATTGATTGCTGCATTTTGCCGCTTCCACGCTGGTGTACAGGGCTGCCAGCTCACTTTCGTTGAGCATGTTTTTAGCCACTGCGGCGCGTTTTAAAACTTCATCCACCAGCATATGAGTAAAATCTTCGCCGCCAAGAAAGTTGTCGCCAGCGGAGGCGTGAACTTCAATCACCGGCGTGGCGTATTCGAGCACCGTGACGTCAAACGTGCCGCCACCGAGATCAAAAACCAGCGAGCGGGTATTTTGTTGCGTATGCAGGCCATATGCCATCGCAGCTGCTGTGGGTTCATTAATTAAGCGTACCGCATTTAACCCGGCTAACTCCGCTGCTAAACGGGTATGCTTGCGTTGTTCATCGCTGAAATAAGCCGGAACGGAGATCACCACATCTTTAATCGGACGTTGCAGAAATTCTTCGGCATCTTCTTTTAATGAGCGTAATACCAAAGAGGACAGTTCTGGCGCGTTAAATGTGTCGCTGCCTAACCGCCAGTTGGTATTACTGCCCATTGCACGTTTAAATAACGCTGCCGTTTTATCCGGATGCGAAGTGCGCCGTGATACAGCGGGTTTTCCGACTAAAATATGATTATTTTCATCCATGCTAATTATGGATGGTGTTAAATATTCACCGAACTTATTTGGAATTAATTGCGCGGCACCGTCTTTCCAGACGGCAATTAAACTATTGGTAGTACCGAGATCGATACCAATGGCGAGTTCTGCATTATCCATTGCATTTATATCTTGAAAGAAAAAGAGATAAACAGATTAAGACCACCCTGTGAACGCGTGGTGATCTTAATCAATGTGGTGTGTTAAGCGTAAAATTTCAGACGCTCAGCCAGTAAATCAACAAAGCCCTGACGATCAACATCGACCATTACAGTGGCATTCGGTTTATTATTCGTCAGATAATAATAATCCACAACCGTCATGCCCTGAGTATATTTCCCCTGTGTTTCCACGCCAACCCAGCGCTCAACAGTGGTAAACAACTCTGGTTTCAACAGCCAGGCGATGGTGCATGGGTCATGCAGCGGTGCGCCCACAAAGCCCCATTTTTCGTCTTTGTGATATTCGAGGAAGAAATCCAGCAGTTCGGCAACAATGGTAGAAACCGGGTTACCAATGGTGCGGAAACGCTCGGTGTCCTCAACGTGGATTTGTGCTTTGTGGGTAACATCCAGACCGGCCATCACCACCGGGATCCCTGACTGGAAGACAATTTCTGCCGCTTCCGGGTCAACGTAAATATTAAATTCTGCCGCTGGCGTCCAGTTACCAAGCCCCATTGCGCCGCCCATAATCACGATTCGGGCGATTTTGCTATGCAATTCCGGATGGCTATTGAGCAGCAAGGCAACGTTAGTTTGCGGTCCGGTAGAAACAATCGTGACGGGTTCATCACTTTCACGCAGCGTTTTCGCCATCAGCTCCACCGCCGTGCAGTTTTGCGGTGCGAACGTTGGTTCCGGTAATGCCGGGCCGTCGAGACCGCTTTCGCCGTGCACATTGTCCGCGATAATCAAATCACGCATTAATGGTTTTACCGCGCCGCCTGCTACCGGAATATCGGTGCGATTAAGCAAGGTCAGCATACGCAGAACATTGCGTAAGGTTTTTTCTGGTGTCTGGTTTCCGGCGGAAGACGTAATTGCTTTGACATCAAGCTCTGGTGAGGCGAGGGCGAGAACTATTGCGATAGCGTCGTCATGACCTGGGTCGCAATCTAACAGAATCGGCAGTGCCATTGTTGCTCCTTGTTGTGTGCTTCTTTGCGACAAGGGTAACGCCAGGATGTAACAGATACGAGGGCCGAAACGAGAAAGCGTGAGATGGCGCGCACTTGGGTATGCGCGCCAGAGTGATTAATGCAGGATTTTCGCGAGGAAGTCTTTTGCGCGGTCCGATTTCGGATCATCGAAGAAAGCGTCTTTCGGCGAGTCTTCGACAATTTTACCCTCGTCCATAAAGATCACCCGATTCGCCACTTTACGGGCAAAGCCCATTTCGTGGGTCACCACCATCATGGTCATTCCTTCGTTCGCCAGTTCGACCATCACGTCCAGCACTTCGTTGATCATCTCCGGATCCAGCGCTGATGTCGGTTCGTCGAACAGCATCGCAATAGGGTCCATGCACAATGCGCGAGCGATCGCCACACGCTGCTGTTGACCGCCGGAAAGCTGCGCTGGAAATTTATTGGCATGTGCGGAAAGACCTACGCGCTCCAGTAATTTCAGGGCTTTTTCACGAGCGGGCGCTTTATCGCGTTTAAGCACTTTCACCTGCGCCAGGGTCAGGTTTTCAATAATCGACAAATGAGGGAACAGCTCGAAATGCTGGAACACCATCCCGACGCGGGAACGCAGCTTTGCCAGATCGGTTTTCTTATCGTTAACCACGATACCATCGACGGTAATTTCACCTTGCTGCACCGGTTCGAGGCCGTTGACGGTTTTAATCAGCGTTGATTTGCCGGAACCAGACGGGCCGCAAACCACCACTACTTCACCTTTTTTCACTTCGGTTGAGCAGTCGGTCAGCACCTGAAAGTGACCATACCATTTTGAAACATTTTTCAGGGTAATCATTATGCTGTCCTTCTTTTCAAGTAGCTGACCAACAACGATGCGCTAAGGCTAATAACGAAATAAACAAACCCGGCAAACAGGATCATCTCGACCTGCGTACCATCACGCTCACCAATGGTTGAGGCGGTACGGAAGAAATCGGCCAGAGATAACACATACACCAGCGAGGTATCCTGGAACAGTACGATGCCCTGAGTGAGCAGCAGCGGCACCATCGCGCGGAACGCCTGCGGCAGAATAATCAGTTTCATCGACTGCCAGTGAGTCATCCCCAACGCCAGCGCGGCGCTCGACTGCCCACGGGAAATACTTTGAATACCGGCACGGATAATCTCTGAATAGTAGGCCGCTTCAAACATCGAAAACGCCACCATCGCCGAAATTAAACGGATATCATTTTTTGGCGATAATCCCAGCACGTTTTGCAGAAAACCCGGCACAATCAGGTAAAACCATAGCAAAACCATGACTAACGGGATCGAACGGAACACGTTAACGTAGGCTTTGGCAAACCAGGCAATTGGCGCAAAGCTGGACAAGCGCATCACTGCCAGCATCGTACCCCACAAAATACCAATGACCACCGCCGTGATGGTGATTTTCAGGGTGATCACCAGCCCGTCGAGCAGATATGGCAGGGAAGGAACAATGGAACTCCAGTCAAACTCGTACATTATTTGCCCCCCATGTTGCCGGGCAGGCGAACTTTACGTTCAACCAGCGTCATCACCAGCATGATAAAAGCGTTAATCAACACATACGCCAACGTAATGGCGGTAAATGACTCCCAGGCGTGGGCCGAGTAATCGAGCAATTTACCGGCCTGCGCCGCCATATCCACCAGACCGATGGTTGAGGCGATGGCGGAGTTTTTCACCAGGTTCATCATCTCAGAGGTCATTGGCGGGACGATAACGCGATAAGCGTTAGGCAACAGTACGTAGCGGTAAGCCTGCGGTAGCGTCAGACCCATCGCCAGCGCGGCATTCTTTTGCCCACGCGGCAACGACTGAATCGCGGCGCGTACTTGTTCGCAAACACGAGCTGCAGTAAACAGTCCCAGACAGAGCATGGAGGAGAGGAAAAACTGAATATTTGGGTCTAGTTCTGCCTTAAACCACATGCCGATTTTTTCCGGCAACAGTTCAGGGATAACCAGATACCAGGTAAAGAATTGCACAATCAACGGCACGTTGCGGAACAGTTCGACATACAACGTACCCAGACCGGAGAGAAAACGGTTTGGAACGGTACGTAAAATGCCGAAAAATGAACCGACGAGGAAAGCGATAATCCAGGCGCAGATCGACAAAGCGATCGTCACCTGAAAACCACTCCAGATCCAACCAAGATAGGTGGTGTTGCCGAACGGGGCTTGTTGTAAAAAAATACCCCAGTTCCAGTCTATAGACATAAATCTACTCCAGAAAAAAGAGGGTAGCAGCGTTAACTGCTACCCTCGAAGATTGTTACCCAGCGTATTGCGGTTTTCAGGCCCGATGGGGAACGACCATCAGGCGTATAGTCTGTCCGTGCTACGTAACAATCGAGAGGGCTGGAATTTCCGCCCCTGGTTCTTGTAATTAGTTCAGTGCCTTGTCATTCGGTTCTTTGAACAGTGCTTTCATTTCGTCCGACAGTTCGAAATTCATGTTCAGGTTTTTCGGCGGAATTGGATTTTTGAACCACTTATCAAACCATTTTTCCGCTTCACCGGAGGTCTGCACCTGAGCGATAGTGTCATCCATCAGCTTTTTGAACTGCGGATCGTCTTTACGCAACATGCAACCGTAGGCTTCCTGAGACTGCGGCTTGCCGACGATTTCCCAGTTGTCTGGTTTCTTCGCTTTCGCTCGCTCACCGGCTAACAGAGCGTCATCCATCATAAAGGCAACGGCACGACCGCTTTCCAGGGTGCGGAAAGAGTCACCGTGATCTTTGGCGCTGATGATGCGCATATTCATTTTTTGCTCTTCATTCAGTTTGTTGAGCAAAACTTCAGAGGTAGTGCCGGAAGTAACGACTACGGCTTTGCCTTTCAGGTCGGCAAAATCTTTGATATCGCCGCCCTTTTTGGTCAGCAGGCGCGTACCGACCACGAAAATAGTGTCAGAGAAAGCCGCCTGTTTTTGGCGTTCGACGTTGTTGGTGGTAGAACCACATTCAAAATCGAAAGTGCCGTTTTGCAGCAGAGGAATACGGTTTTGTGAGGTGATCGGAATCAGTTTCACCTGCAAGTCCGGTTTGTTGAGTTTCTTTTTCACTGCTTCAACAATGGCGTTGGAGTAATCCTGCGAGTAACCCACCACTTTTTGCTGATTGTCGTAATAAGAGAAAGGTACTGAAGATTCACGGTGACCGACGACAATCACACCGTTTTTGGCGATTTTGTCCAGCGTACTGCCCGCTGCCGGGGCGGCGTCATCTGCCTGTGCCAGGCCTGCGGAAAGCGCCAGGGCCAGGATTGCTGTGGCAGGTTTACGTAATTGCATATCCAACTCCTTTATCTTCTGCGTTAAGAACGCATGGATACCCGTTGTGAGTGTTTGTGTTGTTATCATCTGCAACTTTATTGTGCAGTGTTGTGTTTGTTAGGTAACATTTAGTTTGGCTAAATGTAAAGATATTGATGTTTTATTGTTTGTTTTTGCGAGATGCGCCGCACCATTCCGAAGCAAAATTCTTAAACCGCACCTTTTTGGTGCTACCGCTGATTTGTGTTGGTGCAACCCGGTTGCGTTGCGGCTGATTTCATTGCTTACACAGTAAATAAAGCAACTTACATGCCAAAAAATACTTAGGGGTGAATTAATTACGATTGTAATTTCAGGCTGAAAAAGTCATATTTCGGACAGAGTTAACTTTTCGGTATGGGACGTTTGCCGGGATGATAACTGCACACGGGAAAAATGCTTATTTACCTGTCTTTTCAAGGAAGAATCACCTTATGTCTGCATCTTCGGTTAAGCCGTTAAATGTTCAATTACCCGCAATAACCCTGATCCTTTTTGCGCTATGTGTTGGGATATTTTGTTACCTCGCACAATGGATGAGTTATGAAGAAGTCGATCAATCCGCACTCATCCATCTTGGCGCTAACGTTGCCTCTCTCACGTTGTCGGGTGAACCCTGGCGCTTATTGAGCAGTGTTTTTCTGCACAGTAGTTTTTCCCATTTGCTGATGAATATGTTTGCACTCCTGGTGGTGGGGACAGTGGCGGAACGGATACTGGGGAAAGGGCGACTCCTGATTAACTGGTTATTCTCCGGCATCTTTGGTGGGCTCATCAGCGCCTGTTATGCGTTACGCGAAAGTGAGCAGATAGTCATCAGCGTTGGGGCATCCGGGGCAATTATGGGAATAGCTGGCGCTGCGATAGCAACACAGCTTTCTTCAGGTGCGGGTACACACCATAAAAACCAGCGGCGAGTATTTTCTCTGTTGGGTATGGTGGCGCTGACACTGTTGTATGGTGCCCGGCAAGCAGGAATAGATAACGCTTGCCACATTGGCGGCCTGATGGCAGGTGGAGCGTTGGGTTGGCTGAGTGCGCGTTTATCTGGGCAAAACCGACTTGTTACGGAAGGCGGGATTATTGTTGCGGGTAGTCTTCTACTGACCGGAGCCATCTGGCTTGTGCAGCAGCAGATTGATGAATCAGTTTTGCAGGTCAGGCAAAGCCTGCGTGAAGAGTTTTATCCGCAGGCGATTGAACAAGAGCGACGGCATAAAAAGCAGCAGTTAGCGGAGGAACGCAACGCCCTCAGGGAAACATTACCTGCTCCGGTAAGTCGTGAACAGGCCAGTGGTGATTTGCTCGCTGAGATTGCCGATATCCATGATATGGCGATCAGTCGGGATGGTAATACGTTATATGCCGCAATTGAAAACACGAACAGTATTGTTGTTTTCGACCTCGGACAAAAGAAAATCCTGCATACCTTTACAGCGCCCATAGCGAAAGAAAAGTCAGTCAAACATTGTGGTGGCTGTAAAGATCAGGGCGTCAGATCGCTGGCATTAAGCCAGGATGAAAAGTTGATTTATGCGACTTCATTTGAAGCGAATGCGTTATCGGTCATTAATGTGGCGACGGGGGAGATTATTCAGTCGATTACCACCGGCGCACATCCTGACAGCCTTATCCTCTCGCGTGATGGCACAAAAGCCTGGGTGATGAATCGCACCAGTAATAGTGTGTCAGCGATTGATCTGGTGACTTATCAGCATGTGGCGGATATCCCACTGGAGAAATACGACGGGACGGGGACGAGCGGTAAACCAGGCGCCTGGGTTATGGCACTTTCCCCGGATGAAAAAACATTACTGGTTTCGGGAGCAGGCAGAGGTAACATCGTGCGGATCAATACCATCACGCATCAGAAAGAAGATTTTCCCGCAGGTGATGCGCGTGGTGTCGTTTCTGCGATGGGATTCCGACCAAAAAATGGTGAGGTTATTTTTGCCGATAGTCAGGGGATTTCACGTATAAGCACAGGGGATCAACAAGCCAGCATTATGACGCAATGGTGTAGCAGGAGCGTTTATTCTGTTGAGGGTATTAGCCCGGACGGTCAGTATTTAGCGTTGGTGTCATATGGCCTGCAAGGTTATGTCATCCTGCTCAATATTAATGCCGGGCAGATTATTGGCGTTTATCCTGCCAGCTACGTTAATCATCTTCGTTTTTCAGCGGATGGTAGAAAGATATTTGTTATGGCGAAGAACGGGTTAATCCAAATGGACAGGACGCGCTCGCTTGATCCGCAGGCAATTATTCGGCATCCCCAATATGGCGATGTGGCTTGTATCCCTGAACCGTAAAAAAAAGGGGCATGATAATCACGCCCCACAGCTCAATGAGAAGGTACGTTTTGTTGATACCGGATGCGGTGTGAACGGTTTATCTGGCCAGCAAAAATGATGCGATTTTGCAGGCCAGTGCATCAATCACATTAACGTTGACGTGCTCGCAGACTCATCAGCACAGCGGCAAAACCAAACAGTGCCGTCAGTACCCACAGCGGCCAGTTGCCGGTACGTGCGTACGGTGTGAGTCCGGTAGTCGGCGTCACATTAGTGGTCAACACCTCGCGGGTGAATTGCGGGATCATCGCCTGAATCTCACCCTGCGGACCAATCACCGCCGTGATGCCATTATTGGTGCTACGCAGCAGCGGGCGCGCCAGCTCCAGCGCACGCATTCGCGCCATCTGAAAGTGCTGCCATGGGCCAATAGACTTACCAAACCACGCATCGTTGGAGATAGTCAGCAGATAGTCGGTATCCGGGCGGAAGTTATCGCGCACTTGCTCGCCGAGAATGATCTCGTAGCAAATAGCCGCAGTAAGCTCAATACCATTTACCGACAGCGGTGGTTGGATATATGGTCCACGGCTGAACGACGACATCGGCAGATCAAAGAACGGTGCTAACGGACGCAGAATCGACTCCAGCGGGACAAACTCGCCAAACGGCACCAAATGGTTTTTGTTATAGCGATCGGTCGATTCATAGCTGTACGGTGCACCTTTACCCAGCGTGATGATGGTGTTGTAGGTATCGTAGCGGTTCTGCTTATTGAGACGCGCGTCGACAATCCCGGTTACCAGCGAGCTACCTTTATCGCGCAACTCACCGTCCAGAGCTTTGAGGAACGGTTGCTGATTAATTTCCAGATCGGTTATCGCCGACTCCGGCCAGATAATCAGCGATGATTTGCCCATCAGCGGTGCCGTTGCGTTGTAGTAAATCTTCAGCGTATTAAGAAGCTGTCCTTCGTCCCATTTCAGCGATTGCGGAATATCGCCCTGAACCATCGAAACCTGAATGGTTTTCTCCGGTTGCGGGGTAAACCACTGGATGTAACGCAGCGGGAAGGGAAGGGCGAACAGCACGACGGCCACCACCAGCGGACGCCAGTTGCGTTTGGTTAACGCCAGTGCCAGCAGGCCGCTAACCATCATTAGCAGGAAGTTAATGGCTTCCACGCCCATTATCGGTGCCAGCCCTTTTAACGGGCCATCAATCTGGCTATAGCCGAACTGTAACCACGGGAAGCCAGTCAGCACCCAACCGCGCAGAAACTCGGTCACTTGCCAGAGAGCAGGGGCGGCAATCGCCACGCGCAGCCAGGTGGTTTTCGGCCACAGACGCGACAGTACGCCAGCAAACAGTCCGGTATACAGCGACAAATACGCCGCCAGCAGCACCACCAGGAAGATGTTAACCGGGCCAGGCATTCCGCCAAAGGTCGCGATGCTGACATAGACCCAGTTAATACCGCTGCCAAACAGGCCAAATCCCCAGCAAAAGCCAATAGCGGCAGACTGGAGTGGACGGCGGTTAAAGGTGAGCGCCTGAAGTCCCATCAGCGAAATAATCGCCGCAGGCCAGACATCGTAAGGAGAGAAGGCCAGCGTTCCGCAGGCACCGAATAATAACGCCAGCAGCAGGCGAATGCGCTGGCGTTCAATTAATGAGGCAAAAGCCATGTAGTTATCTATCCAGTTTCGGTTTTATTCATCCAGCTTTGGCTGGGGTGAGTCATCCGGGATTTTGACATGAACCTGAATAATACGCCGACTGTCGGCCATCGCCACTTTGAACTGGTAACCGTCGATGTCGATGGTTTCGCCACGCGCCGGGAGATGCCCAAATGCCTGCATCACCAGACCGCCGATGGTGTCGACTTCTTCATCGCTAAAGTGGGTGCCGAAGGCTTCGTTGAAATCTTCGATGGAAGCCAGTGCGCGCACGGTCCAGGTATGACGACTCAGCTGACGGAAGTCGATATCATCTTCTTCGTCATACTCGTCTTCAATCTCACCAACAATCAGTTCCAGGATATCTTCAATGGTCACCAGACCGGAAACCCCACCGAATTCGTCAATGACGATCGCCATGTGGTAACGCTGAGAGCGAAACTCTTTCAGCATCCGGTCTACGCGCTTACTTTCAGGAACGACAACCGCCTGACGTAACACTTTGTCCATGCTGAAGGCTTCAGCATCGCTGCGCATAAACGGCAGCAAGTCTTTCGCCATCAGAATCCCTTCAATGTGATCTTTGTCTTCGCTAATCACCGGGAAACGTGAGTGGGCGGACTCGATGATGACATCAAGGCATTCGTCCAGCGTCTGGTTGCGTTTCAGGGTAATCATCTGGGAGCGGGGGATCATGATGTCGCGAACGCGTTGGTCTGCGATGTCCATCACCCCTTCGAGCATATCGCGCGTATCTTCGTCGATAAGGTCGTTCTGCCCGGAATCACGGATCAGCGCCAGCAGTTCGTCACGGTTTTTCGGTTCACCGTGGAAAAGTTGGCTGAGTAACAGGGAGAAAAATCCCTTCTTGTTGCTTATCGTGTCACTACTGTGTGAATTGTCGTCGCTCATGGCGTCGTATGGGTTCTCATGTTAGTTAATCAAAACGCCGTCGTTAATCACCAACGGCGGGGACGTCTGCCAGTCAAATACCTGGCAAATTATTCTTTCTCGGCAATGTACGGATCCTCATAGCCCAGAGCAAGCATAATCTCTGTTTCGAGGGCTTCCATTTCTTCTGCTTCGTCGTCTTCGATGTGATCGTAACCTAACAAATGCAGACTGCCGTGCACCACCATATGCGCCCAGTGCGCTTCCAGTGGTTTGCCTTGCTCTTGTGCTTCCTTCTCAACGACCTGACGGCAGATAACCAGATCACCCAGCAGCGACATCTCCATGCCAGGCGGTACTTCAAACGGGAAGGAGAGCACGTTGGTCGGCTTATCCTTACCGCGATAGGTCAGATTGAGACTGTGGCTTTCGGCGGTATCGACCACGCGAATCGTCACTTCCGATTCTTCCTGAAACTGCGGGATCACCGCATTCAGCCATGTCTGAAACTGGCTCTCTTCCGGTAACCCGGAATTATCTTCACATGCCAGTTGTAAATCGAGGATCACCTGACTCATTTTTGTTCCTGTTCTTCGCGCTTGCGTTCTGCTGCCAGCGCCGCTTTTCGTTTTTGTTCGGCTTCTTCCCAGGCTTCATAAGCGTTAACGATACGCGCTACCACCGGGTGACGAACCACGTCTTCGCTGTGGAAGAAGTTAAAGCTGATCTCTTCGACATCGGCTAACACTTCGATAGCATGACGTAAACCTGATTTAGTATTACGCGGTAAGTCGATCTGCGTGACATCGCCGGTAATAACCGCTTTTGAGTTAAAACCGATACGAGTCAGGAACATCTTCATCTGTTCGATGGTGGTGTTCTGGCTCTCATCAAGAATGATAAACGCGTCGTTCAGCGTACGACCACGCATATAGGCCAGTGGTGCGACTTCAATAACGTTGCGCTCAATCAGCTTCTCGACTTTCTCAAAGCCCAACATTTCAAACAGCGCGTCATACAGCGGGCGCAGATACGGGTCCACTTTCTGACTTAAATCGCCAGGCAGGAAGCCCAGCTTCTCACCGGCTTCTACTGCCGGACGAGTCAGCAGAATGCGGCGGATTTCCTGACGCTCCAAAGCATCAACTGCCGCCGC
Organism: Escherichia sp. GZ89; assembly: GCF_019366485.1. Lineage (NCBI taxonomy): Bacteria > Pseudomonadati > Pseudomonadota > Gammaproteobacteria > Enterobacterales > Enterobacteriaceae > Escherichia > Escherichia sp. GZ89. The sequence continues at coordinate 250,703 of NZ_JAEOHX010000007.1, forward strand.
TACCGCCAGGTAGGTTTTACCCGTACCCGCCGGGCCAACGCCGAAGGTAATATCATGGTCGAGAATATTGGCGATGTACTGCGCCTGGTTTGGCGTGCGCGGTTTAATTACACCGCGTTTGGTCTTGATATTGACCGCTTTGCCATACTCCGGCACGCTCTCCGCACTTTGTTCCAGCACGCGCGCTTCTTTAATCGCAAGGTGGATCTGTTCCGGCTCGATATCCTGAATCTGACCGCGCATCGGGGCAGTATCGACATACAGGCTACGCAGAATGTCTGCCGCAGCGGTGACGCAAATCGGACGGCCGGTCAGTTTAAAATGATTATCGCGGCGATTGATTTCGATGCCGAGACGGCGTTCGAGTTGTTTGATGTTGTCATCAAACGGGCCGCACAGGCTCAACAGACGTGCGTTGTCTGCTGGCTCCAGAGTGATTTCGCGAGTGTCTATGTTCAAACCGTTCCTCTTATCTGTATGCCGCCGGAAGCTGAACATTCACCGGCCTATAAGGAAATTATTCACGCCACAGGAAAAAGGCGCAAGCATTGCGATAAAGATGGGGATAAAGAGAGAAAAAACAAGGCCCACCGGAACGGCGGGCCTGAGAATTACGGCTGATAATAACCCACGCCAAGGTCGTTTTCTTTGCGGGTACGGGCAATCACCGATTCCGGTGTTTCTGCCACGCGCAGACCCATTTCATCTTCAGTTCGCACCACTTTACCGCGCAGAGAGTTCGGGTAGACGTCGGTAATTTCTACATCGACGAATTTACCGATCATATCCGGTGTGCCTTCGAAGTTAACCACGCGGTTATTTTCAGTACGACCGGAAAGCTCCATGATGCTCTTACGCGATGTACCTTCTACCAGAATACGCTGGGTGGTGCCGAGCATACGGCGGCTCCATGCCATCGCTTGCTGATTAATGCGCTCTTGCAGAATATACAGACGCTGCTTCTTCTCTTCTTCCGGAACATCATCAACCATATCGGCGGCAGGCGTACCCGGACGTGCAGAGAAGATAAAGCTGTAGCTCATGTCGAAATTGACGTCGGCAATCAGCTTCATCGTTTTTTCGAAGTCTTCGGTGGTTTCGCCCGGGAAGCCGACAATGAAGTCAGAACTGATCTGAATATCAGGACGCGCCGCACGCAATTTACGGATGATCGCTTTGTACTCCAGCGCCGTGTGGGTACGTCCCATCAGGTTTAGAATGCGATCGGAACCGCTCTGAACCGGCAGATGCAGGAAGCTCACCAGCTCCGGCGTGTCGCGGTACACTTCGATGATATCGTCGGTGAATTCGATCGGATGGCTGGTGGTAAAGCGAATACGATCGATCCCGTCGATCGCCGCAACCAGACGCAGCAGATCGGCAAACGATCCGGTGGTGCCGTCGTAGTTCTCACCACGCCAGGCGTTCACGTTCTGACCGAGCAGGTTAACTTCACGCACGCCCTGAGCAGCAAGCTGGGCAATCTCAAACAGAATATCGTCGGACGGACGGCTTACCTCTTCACCACGGGTGTAAGGCACTACGCAGTAGGTGCAATATTTATTGCAGCCTTCCATGATGGAGACAAACGCGGTCGGCCCTTCGGCGCGCGGTTCCGGCAGACGGTCAAACTTCTCGATTTCCGGGAAGCTGATATCTACAACCGGGCTGCGGTCGCCGCGCACGGAGTTGATCATCTCCGGCAGACGGTGCAGCGTTTGCGGCCCAAAAATAATATCAACATAGTGGGCGCGCTGGCGAATGTGCTCGCCTTCTTGCGATGCCACGCAGCCGCCGACGCCGATAATCAGGTCTGGATTCTTCTCTTTTAACAGTTTCCAGCGACCCAACTGATGGAAGACTTTTTCCTGAGCCTTCTCGCGGATTGAGCAGGTGTTCAGCAGCAGCACATCCGCTTCTTCCGCCACGTCGGTCAGTTGATAGCCGTGGGTGGCATCCAGCAGATCGGCCATCTTCGATGAATCGTACTCGTTCATCTGACAGCCCCAGGTTTTAATATGGAGTTTTTTGGTCATCGACTTGCTCTTGCGAAATAGTAGCCAGGAATGCAGGGCGCATAGTGTAATGCTTTGCTGCCGTTGTGACCAGTATGAGCGTTATCAGCCCTTGGGGGTAAAAATCCTGTAAACTTAAAGCATATTGCTAACAGGATGATTGACCATGACAAATCAACCAACGGAAATTGCCATTGTCGGCGGAGGAATGGTCGGCGGCGCACTGGCGCTGGGACTGGCACAGCACGGATTTTCGGTAACGGTAATCGAGCACGCAGAACCTGCGCCGTTTGTCGCTGACAGCCAGCCGGATGTGCGGATCTCGGCGATTAGTGCGGCTTCGGTATCATTGCTTAAAGGTTTAGGCGTCTGGGACGCGGTACAGGCCATGCGTTGCCATCCTTATCGCAGACTGGAAACGTGGGAGTGGGAAACGGCGCATGTGGTGTTTGATGCAGCCGAATTGAAGCTGCCGTTGCTTGGCTATATGGTGGAAAACACTGTCCTGCAACAGGCGCTGTGGCAGGCGCTGGAAGCGCATCCGAAAGTAACGTTACGTGTGCCAGGCTCACTGATTGCTCTGCATCGCCATAATGATCTTCAGGAACTGGAACTGAAGGGGGGCGAAGTGATCCAGGCGAAGCTGGTGATTGGCGCTGACGGTGCAAATTCGCAGGTGCGGCAAATGGCGGGAATTGGCGTTCATGCCTGGCAGTATGCGCAGTCGTGTATGTTGATTAGCGTACAGTGCGAGAATGATCCCGGCGACAGCACCTGGCAGCAGTTTACTCCGGACGGGCCGCGCGCGTTTCTGCCGCTGTTTGATAACTGGGCATCGCTGGTGTGGTACGACTCACCAGCGCGTATTCGCCAGTTGCAGAATATGAATATGGCGCAGCTCCAGGCGGAAATCGCAAAGCATTTCCCGTCGCGTCTTGGGTACGTGATGCCACTCGCCGCTGGTGCGTTTCCGCTGACGCGCCGCCATGCGTTGCAGTATGTGCAACCAGGGCTTGCGCTGGTGGGCGATGCCGCGCACACCATTCATCCGTTGGCGGGGCAGGGGGTTAACCTCGGTTATCGCGATGTTGATGCGCTGATTGACGTTCTGGTGAATGCCCGCAGCTACGGTGAAGCGTGGGCCAGTTATCCTGTCCTCAAGCGTTACCAGATGCGGCGTATGGCGGATAACTTCATTATGCAAAGCGGTATGGATCTGTTTTATGCCGGATTCAGCAATAATCTGCCGCCACTGCGTTTTATGCGTAATCTCGGGTTAATGGCGGCGGAGCGAGCTGGCGTATTGAAACGGCAGGCGCTGAAATATGCGTTAGGGTTGTAGTAGCTGTTACACCAGCCGCGAAAACAGCGTAACTCTTCTATTTCCTTTACACAGAAATCCCTGATACCAAAGGCTACCGCTGGTGGTGGTCAGGGATTCGCATTGCCATTTATCTGTGGCGAGAAGATACATCGTCCAGAAATTTTTGCTTATCGAAAACAAAATAAAAAACAGCACGCCTGCTGCGAGTAAGTCTTGCCCGGAGCCGGGTGTTGAGCGGAAATATTCATTGACCAGAAGTGCAAGGCAGGCAAGTTGAAGAATAACCTTGCCAGCAAGACCGCGAACGAAAAACTGTTTCACCCTTTCTGTTGACCAGAAACAGGGGTTTTTCAAAACTTCACGTTGTTCCTCTGCTGGGAAACCATGGATGTAAACGATCCAGTGTGAGCTTTCGGTTAGTGTGAGTGCTGTTCCTGTTTCATTGAGACGGTGTATGCGCATTGATATAGCAACGGGGAAAATGATGCCGATAAAAACGATGTAAAAAAATGGGGCAGAAATACCAAATGAGGCAAGAACAATGCAAAGCAATGCAATTAGCAGCATGATGACTTTGGTAAAGAATGGCGAGAATAGCTGATAATTCATTGCAAGATCCTTTTGTTATGAAGGCAGGCAATGTATCACTGGTCATTAACGACCACTAGGTATGGGTGATTTTTTCGGATTTCATAAAGCAAAAAGCTCGCCGAAGCGAGCTTTTTTTAATGTGGCTGGGGTACGAGGATTCGAACCTCGGAATGCCGGAATCAGAATCCGGTGCCTTACCGCTTGGCGATACCCCAAC